>CAKTKT010000034.1 GCA_934572325.1 uncultured Oscillospiraceae bacterium | reverse complement strand
TGGAAGCCATCGGCATCCTGACCGAAGTGGACATGGCTGCCTTCGCCGGCTATTGTCAGGCATACGCACGATGGAAGGAGGCGGAAGAATTCATCACCCAGCACGGTTCCATCGTTAAGACACTGTCCGGGTACTGGCAGCAGATGCCGCAGGTGTCCATTCTGCCCAGTCTTTTTGTGAGCGTGTTCGCGTTCATGCCGAGACTCTGTGCGATGCGGGAAACGCTCTCGCCTATCCAGTAGCGGCGGAGAAATACCGTGCGCTCCGCCTCCGGCAGCGCGGCGAGCCACCTGTCGATGTTCCGCGCCAACTCCTTTGCGTCTGCGGTCTCCTCCAAGCCGTGTGCGGAGGGTATGCACTCGTCAAGCTCGCTCAGCAGAACAGTCATTCCGCCGCCGCGCTTTGCCGCGCGATCCCTGCTCCATCTGTCCAGCGAAAGGTTGCGCGTTATCCGTGCCAGCCACACCCGCAGACGCTTGGGGCGGGCGGGAGGCATCGCGTTCCACGCGCGCACATAGGTGTCGTTGACGCACTCCTCCGCATCCTCAAATATGCCCAGTATGTTCATCGAGACTGCGCGGCAGTATGCGCCGTATTTCGCGTCGGTCTCGGCGACGGCGCTCTCGTCACGCCGCCAGTACAGCTCTATTATATCTGTATCGTCCATGCCTGTCCTCCTTTTTGTGTTCTCATCCATAAAGACGGCGTTTGACGGAAAATGTGACGAGCGCAGTGTTGACACTCAAATGATAATCTAATAAAATAATACCATGCGGCCACGCGGGATGCCGTGCTTGGCGCAGAACGCAGACGGGGCGGTGCGGACAGTCGAGCGCATGGCGGCGGATAACGCGGGTGCTTGAATTTGTGCTCCGGTCTGTGTATAATAACGCAAAAGCCCGCATGGACGAAGGAACGGAGAATGGGTAAGCAGCACAGAATAAAACTGACGATATACGGCGCGCTCATGCTCGTATGCATGGGGATGATATTCGTCTTCTCATCCCAGGACGGCGAGATGAGCCAGGATATGAGCGACGGACTGCTGGAGAAGATAAAGGCGCTTATCGCGCTTCTCCCGCCGATAACCGGCGAGGGCGCGGAGCATGACATACGAAAATACGCGCATATGTTTGAGTATTTTCTCCTCGGCGTAACGAGTGCGCTGTTCGCGCGCGAGCTTCTCATCAGACGCTCGGGCACGCCCGCCGCGCCGCTCTCGGCATGGGGCTTCAGCTTCCTCTACGCCTGCTCGGACGAGCTGCACCAGTATTTTGTGCCGGAAAGATCCGCGCAGTTCACAGACGTTATGGTGGATTCCGTCGGCTTTACGCTCGGTATAGCGGCGGTGTATGTCGTCTGCCGCGCGTTCATAGACAAGAAGAGGGGAAAGACGCATGAGTAAGCATCTTCCGAAAAAGGAAAAGGAACAGCGCCATCTGAAAGAGCCGGCGGAAAAAAGACCGCGCCGCGCCGCGCCGGATCTGCGCACGGCGCAGCGTGAGCACCCGGAATTTGCGCTGACGCGGCGGAACATCGCCGAGACGGCGGGGGCGCTCGCGCTCTTTACGGCGGCGTGTTTTCTGAACTTTGACGGATGGCTCGCTCTTGCGGTATACGCCGCGGTGCTGCTCGCGGCGCTGTATACGGTGCTGATGCGCGCCGTGGCGGAGCTTGCGGACGGAAACCTTCTCGATGAGAGCATCCCGATAATTGTTTCCTCAGCGGCGGTGTTTGCCGTCGGCGACTACCGCGCAGGCGCGGCTGTTATGGTGTTTTACCGCGTTGCGAAGCTCATGGAGGCGTGGGCGGCGACCGTGAACGCGAGGATGTACGCTGGAATGCGCGGAACCCTGCCGGAGAGCGTGAATGTAGAGGATGAGCACGGCGTTGCAGCGCCGCGCGCGCCGCAGAGCGTCGCCGTGGGTGACATTGTCGATGTCGCCGTGGGCGAGGTGCTCGCCTTTGACGGAGTGGTCGTGGAGGGCATGAGCGCGCTGGACGCATCGCTCATCACGGACGCGGCGGAGAACTTCACCGTGACGGCGGGGGAGCGCGTATACTCCGGCTGCGTCAACACCGACGCGCCCATACGTATGCGCGTCGAGGAGCTTTTTGAGGACTCCACTGCTTCGCGCATATGCGCCGCGCTCGAAAGCGCCGCGCGGTATAGATCCGACTATGAAAAGCGCGCGGATAAGCTGATGCGCGTCTACACTCCCGCTGTGTACGCGCTGGCGCTGCTGCTCGCGCTCCTCCCGCCGATATTCAACGGCGAGTGGAGGGTATGGATAGGGCGCGCGGCGGTGCTGCTTGCGCTGTCGAACACGGCGGTGTTCGCGGCGGCGGGGGCGCTGTCCTTTTTCGGCGGCATCGCAGTGTCGGCAGGGCGCGGCATAATCGTCAAGGGAACGCGCTTTATTGAAGCGCTCGCGCGCACGAAAACGATGGTGTTCAACAAGACGGGCACGCTCACGGAGGGGCGTTATGCCGTGACGGACGTTGTGCCCAGCGGCGTGACGGACTATGAGCTGCTGCTCATCGCCGCGCGCGCCGAGCAGTATTCCGACCACCCGATAGGGCGCGCCATATGCGCCGCCTGCGGCAGCTTTGAGCGCGACGCGCTCGAGGCAGTAAAGACCGAGAGCATCCCCGGGCGCGGTGTCAGCACCGTCATTCGCGGCAAGCATATCTACGTCGGCAACGCCGCGCTTCTGGAGGAGCACGGCATACACTGCGATATACCGCGGCGCGGCGGCGCGGCGATACACGTCGCGCGCAACGGCAGCTACTGCGGCTACCTTGTGATGAACGACAGGGTGCGCGAGGGCGCGTTTGACGCGCTGGAGGAGCTGCGCGTGATGGGCGTGAAAAACACCGTGCTGCTGACGGATGATGTGCGCTCCGTGGCGCGGACGGTGGCGTCCTCGCTGAATTTTGAGATGGTAAAGCCAGAGCAGACGCCGGAGAGCAAGGTGTCGGCGGTGGAGTATCTTCTCGCCACGAAGCCGGAGCGCTCCGCCCTTGCCGTCGTGTGCGACAGGGCGAGCGACACCGAGGCGATGGAGAGGGCGGATGTGGGCGTTTCGCTCGCCTCCCTCGGCTCTGCTGCGGCGCTTGACTCCGCAGATGTGCTCATCATGGCAGACGACCTGAGCCGTCTGCCGGAGGCTGTGCGCACGGCGAAGCTCGCCTACGGCTTGGCGCGGCAGAACGCGCTCGCGTTCGCGGGTGTAAGGCTGCTGCTATTCACGCTGGCGGTATGCGGGGCTGTGCCGGCGTTTCCGGCGGTCATTGCGGACATCGCCGCGTCCGTGCTCATCCTCGCCAATGCGTACCGCACGGTGCACAAAAAGCTAAAAGCAGGGGAGAAATAATGAATACCTACGATTTTGACAAAACAATATACGTTGTGGACAGCTCCGTTGCATTTTACAAATACTGCCTGATAAGACACCCCGCCGCCGTACTGCGCACCGTGCCGCGAACACTCGCCATGGCGCTTGCCTGCGCCGTGGGGCACACGGACATGACCCGCCTCAAGGAGCAGATTTTTTCTTTCCTGCGCTACATCGACGCGGACAAGGCGGTCGCGGACTTCTGGGCGGCGAAATTCGACGGCGTGGGGGAGTGGTATCTCGCGCAGAAGAGGGATGACGACATTATCATTTCCGCCTCGCCGGAGTTTCTGCTTGAGCCCGTGGCAAAGCGCCTCGGCGTGCGCCTGATCGGAACGCGCATGGACAAAAAAACCGGACGCATCGAGGGGCTGAACTGCCACGATAGCGAAAAGGTGCGCCGCTTTTACGAGCAGTACCCCGACGCACACACCGAATGTTTTTATTCCGACTCGCTCTCGGACACGCCCATGGCGGAGATCGCCGACAGGGCGTTCCTTGTGAACAAAGGGCGGCTTTCGCCGTGGAAAACGAAATAGATACTAGATAATAGGCGACCCCGCCGGACAGTGAACACTGTCCGGCGGGGTCGTTTATGCATAATGCTTATTTTCCGGTTTTCTCGTCCGTCTCCTTGAAGCTGGGGATGAAGTCGGTCTTGAGCTCCATCGCGTGCAGACGCACCTTCATCTGACTGGGCTTCTTGTTGAACATGGCGGTGCGGAGCTCGTCATCGGGGACGAACTGGTAATAAGTAGCACAAAAAGCGTCGAACATCTGGCGGTTTTTGGGCGTGAACTTGTTGATATAGAGCACCGCGCCGACGCCGCCGCCGACAAAGAAGCTGATGATAAGATAAGTCGCGCAGAAGCGGAAGATGACGAAAAGCACGATGGCGATAAAAACAGCGCAGGCGACGGCGGAAATCACCGTGTACCTCACAGCGGATTTGTGGATGAGATCCTCGGCGGTGTTTCTCATGCGGCTGATGAGGGGGAAAGCGACGGTGAAGTTGAAAAGAAACTGCCTGATGAAGAGAAAGAACCACAGCCAGCCCGCAAAAAAGAGAGCGCCCGCCCACAAAACCTTCATTTCCATAGTAAGCCTCCACGCGGCACAGCCGCAATCAGTTTTGAAAACCCCGCGCCGAGGTCTTCGCGCTGTCGGGTCACTGCCGCGCGAACGGCAAGCCCGACCTTTTCTGTTTTTTTAGATGATAGCACAATGCGCGGAATGTTGCAAGAATAATTGTGAGCGCGGCGCATAGATTTGGATAAGACGATATATGTAAGATGTATTTCATGAGAGGAACAGGACGTATGGACTATGTGAAAAAGGCGCTCGGACTGCTGCCGGACGGGCTGTGTACGCGCATGGAAGAGCAGCTTTGCGCACAGCCCGAGGAGCTTCGGCTGCGGCGCGGGCGGCGGGCGGCGACGCTGCTTGACGGCGCGGAGAGGGAAATATCCGACCGCGCCGTGACCGCGCGCGACATCTCGACGCTTCTTGAGCGCGTGACGGGCGCGTCGCTGCACACCGTCGTCGGTGAGCTTGAAAACGGGTACATAAACTGCGGCGGACTGCGCGTGGGCGTATGCGGCACGGCGGTCATAAAGGACGGCGCTATAAGCGGCTTTCGCGACTTCTCTTCGGTCAACATCAGAATACCAGCGCTCTTCACCGGCGACATGGACGCGGCGTGGGGAGAGCTTAGATGCGCGAAAGGAGCAAGCGTACTTCTCATCTCGCCGCCGGGCGGAGGGAAAACGACCGCTCTGCGCGAGCTTATCCGCCGCACGGCGAACACGATGACGCGCGTCGCCGTGGCGGACGAGCGCGGCGAGCTAGCCGCCGCCGGAGACGGCGAGGACGGCTTCGATCTGGGCGTACACAGCGACGTAATGACCGGCGTGAAAAAGAGCCGCGCAGCGCTGATGCTGCTGAGGGCGATGACCCCGGACGTTATCGCCGTGGACGAGATAACCGAGCGCGCGGACACGGACGCGATGCGCGAGATAACGGGCTGCGGCGTTGCGCTGTACGCGACGGCACACGCGGCTTCGGTCGCGGAGCTGTCACGGCGCGGGCTGTATCGGCAGCTTCTGGACGAGCATATATTTCAATATGTTATAGAGATAAGCGGTACGGGGCGAGCGCGGCGCTATACGCTCAGGAGGCTGGAGAAATGAGGGCGCTGGGGGCATTGATGGCGTTTGCGGCGTGCGGCACGATGGGGCTTCTGCGCGTCATGTCGGAGCGGCGGCGGATAGACGCGCTCGCGGCGCTGTCCGAGGCGCTTCGCGTGATGCGCGGGGAGCTTGCCGCGCGGCTCACGGCTGTGCCGGAGCTGACGGAGTATATGGCGCGGCACAGCAGGGGCGATGCGAAGAGCTTCTTTTCCGCTGTGTCGGACAGGTTATCCCAGCTCGGCAAACGCGAGCTTGCGGAGCTGTGGCGCGAGAGCGTGATGGAGACGCTCCCCGCGCTGGAGACGGATGAGCTGCGCGAGCTTGCCTCCGTCGGGCTCGTGCTGGGGCGGTGCGAGCTGGATGTGCAGCTTGCCGCGCTTGATAGCTGCGCCGCCGTCCTGCGCGCGGCGCAGGAGCGCGCGCAGGCGGAGTATCCCCAGCAAAAGCGGCTGTCGCTCGGCGTGTCTGCGGCGGCGGGGCTGATGCTTGTGACGCTGCTGATATGATACGGGAGAATTTACGATGGACATTGACCTGATCTTCAAGATTGCCGCCGTCGGCATACTCGTTTCTGTTTTGAACATCCTGCTCCAGCGCTCCGGACGGGATGAGCAGGCTCTCATGACGACGATAACGGCGCTTGTGGTGGTGCTGATGGTCGTGGTGCGCAAGATAAGCGAGCTGTTCGAGCTTATCAAGACGCTTTTCTCGCTGTAGGCATGGAGCTTATATTCAAGGCGGCGGCGATCGCGCTGGTGTCTGCGGCGGCGGGGCTGCTCATAAAGCGGACAAACCCGGAATTGTCGCTTTTGATCGGGGCGTGCGCCGCCGCCATGACAGCGCTGGCGGCGATGAGCTTTGCCGGTGAGCTGAAAAGCTTTATCAAGACCGTCAAGACCCTTGCGGGCACATCGGATGTGCTGATCGCGCCGGTGCTCAAGTGCGTGGCTATCGCGGTGGTGACAAAGCTCACGAGCGAGCTATGCAGGGATTCGTCGCAGGGAGCGGGCGCGGCGGCGGTGGAGCTTGCCGGAACGGTGTGCGCGATGAGCGTGGCAATGCCGCTTATCGTGAGCGTGCTGAGGATGATAGGGGGCATGGTTTGAAGAAGATCATCGCAACGGCGCTTCTCGCGCTGTGCATCGCGCCGCTTTTCGTGACCCGCGCGGGCGCGGAGGGGCTTGCCTCAAGCGCTGCGGACATGACAGGCGTGCGCGGGGCGGAGAGCGCCGTGCCGGAGGAGGCGCGCGGCATAAGCGGCAGCATCGCGCCCGACGGCACGTATGACGCGGTCGGCGCGCTGGAGCGCCTGTGGCGGCGCATGGCGGAGGACACGGCGGCGGAGCTGCGCTCGAACGTGCAGAGCGCGGCGGCGATCGTCGCCATCGCCATGTGCTCCGCGCTCGCGGGGTCGCTGACGAGAGACGCGGCGATACGCGACTATATCAGCATCGCATCCGTGTGCGCCGCGGCGGCGCTGCTTGTCGGCGGGGTGGACGGGCTTGTCGGGCAGACCTCCGCTGCGCTCGCGCGGATGTCGGATTATTCCCGCGCGGCGCTGCCCGCCGTGTTTACGGCAGCCGCCGCCTGTGGGGCGGTCGTCTCCGCCTCGACTCGCTACGCTGCGGTGTGCGTGGCGATAGACATACTCATGAGCGCGGCGCAGCGCGTCGTCATCCCGCTGACATATGCCTTCCTCGCGCTGTCGCTGTGCCGGGGGATATTCGATAACGCGCTCATAAAAACCTGCCAGCGCTTTTCAAAATGGGTCGCCACAACGTTCATGACCGTATTCACCATACTCTTCAGCGGGTATATCGGGCTGACGGGGATAGTGACGAGCGGCGTGGACGCGGTCGCGGCGCGGACGGCGCGCACGGTGATCTCCACGGCGCTGCCCGTTGTGGGCGGGATTATATCGGACGCCGCCTCCACGGTGCTCTCCGCCGCGCAGATGATAAAAAACTCCGCCGGAGCGCTGAGTCTGGTCGCTGTGGCGGCGCTGTGCGCCGGTCCCTTCGTGACGCTCTCGGTGAAGATACTGCTTTTCCGCGCGGCTGCCGCCGCGTGCGACATGGTGCCGGACGCGCGGCTGTCCGCGTTTGTGGGCGATGTGGGCACGGCGCTTGGCATACTGCTGGGGCTTGTGGGCTGCTGCGCGATAATGCTGTTCATATCCTTCACTGCGGCGATAAAGGTGGTGACGGCATGACGTCCGGCGTGATACGCGGGATATGCGCGCTCTCCATTCTCTGCGGCGCGGCGATGAGCATAATGCCGGAGGGCGGGGCAAAGCGCGTGGCGGGCATACTCACCGCCGCGATACTGCTCACCGCCATCCTCACGCCCGTCAAAGCCATCGACCTTCAAAGCTACGCCCTGCTCGCCGCGCGTTACAGGGAGCAGGAGGCGGCGCTGACGGCGCAGGGGGAGGAGATAAACGAAAGGCTCAACCGCGCGGTAATAGAGCGCGAATGTGAAGCATATATTATGGACAAAGCCAAAGAGATAGATATTGACATAAAGGAGGCGGATGTAGAGGTACAGTGGAGCACGGAGAGGGTGTGGACGCCGTATTCCGCGTGCATCACGGCACACGCGGCTTCGGCGCAGAAAACGGCGCTGGAGGACGCGGTCGCGGCGGAGCTGGGAATACCCGGGGAGAGAGTGACATGGAGAAGTGATGGATGAACTCAAAGAAAAGGCGGGGAAGCTTGAAAAATTCAAATATCCGCTCATTATCCTCATCGTGGGCATTGCGCTGATGCTCATTCCGGGAAAGAGCACGTATCTTGATACACCGCAGGGCACGGATGAGCCGCTGAAAGCCGTGCTCTCATGCACGAGCGGCGTAGGACGGGCGGAGGTCATCACATCGGAGTGCGGTGTGGTCGTGGTGTGCGACGGAGCGGAGGACGCGAAGGTCAGGCTCGATATTATCCGCGCCGTCGGCTCATACACCGGATTTGCCTCAGATAAGATAACGATACTCAAAATGGACGATTGAATGGAAAAGGAGGAGCATTCAGTTTATGAAGAACAAGAAAAGAAACATCACAATGCTTGCCGTTCTTATTTTCGTGGGCGCGGCGGTCGCACTGAACTGGTCGTACAACAGCAGATGGGGCAGCCCGGACGCGGAGATGGTATCGGCGGAGGATGAGGCAATGCTCAACGCAAGCGCCGAGAGCGCGGAGAGCAGACCGACGTCCGGCTCGGAGTATTTCGCGCAGGCGCGGCTGACGCGGCAGGTGTCGCGCGACGAGGCGCTTGAGCTTTTGCAGACCGCCGCCACGGCGGAGACCGCCTCGCAGGAGACCATCGACAGCGCCATGAACGCCATATCCGTCATGGCGACGAGCTCCATGCAGGAGTCGCAGATAGAAAATCTTTTGATAGCCAAGGAGTTTGACGACTGCGTGGTGTACATAGGCAACGATACCGTCACGGTCGCCGTGCCCGCGCCGGAGGAGGGCTTGAGTGAGGACGCCGTGGCGCGGATAACGGAGATAATCTGCTCCGAAACGCCGTATCAGGCGGCGCAGCTTAGTATAATCGAAGTGAAAACCTGATATAGAATGCTTATCCGGCACACGGAAAAACCAGTGTGCCGGATTATTTTTGCATAAATCCGTTATTTTTTATGATTAGGCTTTATTTTTTCCGCATAACGTGGTAGAATACTCTGACATCATCTGAGGAGGATACATCATGGGTGAAAATTACATTACCTGCCAGGAGACCAACGGCAGCATAAATATCTCTGAGGAGGTTATCTCCGCGCTTGTCAGGGCAGCCGTGACACAGGTGGAGGGCGTTGCGGGGCTGTCGAACACCTCGGGTGCGGAGCTTGTGGAGCTTATCGGCATCAAGACGCTCTCCAAGGGCGTGAAGGTGCAGTTTGACGAGGGGAAAATAATCGTTGACGCCATCATCACCGTGTCCTACGGGTATAACATCGTCGATGTTGCAAAGAGCGTTCAGGACGAGGTCATGAGCGTTATCATCTCCGCCACCGGCATGGATAAGGCGGTGGTCAACGTCCACGTTTCCGGCGTGGCGTTTGACAAATAAAACGCGGAGGAGCACGGGATGACGAGGAGCACAGCAAGAGAGATCGCCATACAGCTCGGCTTTGCCGCGGCGAGCGCGGGCGTCGCCCCGCAGGAGCTTATTGACGGCTTTTTCGCGGAGGAGCATTATTCCACGCTCGCCGCCGAGGATGAGCTTTACAGCGAGTACCCCGACAAAAAGCAGCTTGATTACATCACCCGCCTCACACTGCTCATGGAGGAGCACCGCGGCGAGGCGGACGGCTATATAGAGCGCTACGCGAAGGGCTGGCGACCGGAGCGTATCTCCAAGACCGCGCTGGCGGTGCTGCGCTGCGCCATCTGCGAGATACTGTATATGGACGACGTTCCCGCCGCCGCCGCGATAAACGAGGCGGTAGAGCTTGATAAGGGCTATGACGAGCCGGACGTTGTGTCGTTCGTCAACGGCGTGCTGGGCGGCTTTATGCGCGGGGAATTTCCCGCAGATACCGGAGAATAAGCATGGAACGCCAGACTCTTTCCGTCAGTCAGCTCAACAACATAATAAAAGGGCTTATCGACGGAGACCCCGCGCTCAGCGAGGTATGTGTACGGGGCGAGCTGTCCAATTACAAGATATATCCGTCGGGGCATCACTATTTCACGCTCAAGGATGCGGAGAGCAGCATCCGCTGTGTCATGTTCAAAAGCAGCGCGGTGAAGCTGCGCTTTCGTCCGGAGAGCGGCATGGGCGTGACGGCATTCGGGCGCGTGAGCGTGTACCCGCGCGACGGCGCGTATCAGCTCTATTGCAGCGCGCTCATGCCGGAGGGCGCGGGCGATCTGCAGGTCGCGTTTGAGCAGCTCAAGCGTCAGCTCGACGAGGAGGGGCTTTTCGCGCGCGAGCATAAAAAGCCGCTTCCACGCTTTCCGGAGCGTATCGCCATCATCACCTCATCCGCAGGCGCGGCGGTGCACGACATGATACGTATTCTATCCCAGCGCTGGCCGCTGACAAAGGTGGTGCTGCTGCCGGTGCGCGTGCAGGGCGCGGAAGCCCCGCCGGAGATCGCCGGCGCGATACGCTACGCCAACGAGTTCAAGGTTGCCGACCTCATCATTACGGGGCGCGGCGGCGGCTCGATAGAGGATCTGTGGGCGTTCAACGATGAGCGCGTCGCCCGCGCCATCTATGCGTCAGAGCTTCCGGTTATCTCCGCTGTCGGGCATGAGCCGGACGTCACCATTTCCGACTATGTGGCGGACGCGCGCGCGTCCACGCCGTCGAACGCGGCGGAGATCGCCGTGCCCGACATTGCCGAGTTTGCGGACGCTCTGCGCTCGTATGAGATACGCTCATCGCAGGCAATGGCAAAAAAGCTCGCCGCACTGCGCACAAGGCTGGACGGGATAAGCATGAAGCGCGTCATGCTCGACCCTGCCGCCGCCATCGACGACCGGCGCATTGCGCTTGACCGCTGCCGCGACAGGCTTGTCGGCGCGCAGGAGCATATAAACGCGCAGAAGAAGCACGACTATGTCCGCCTGACCGCCGCGCTCGATGCGATGAGCCCTCTGAAGGTGCTCTCGCGCGGCTATGCCATCGTGAGCGGCGTTTCCGGCGAGGTAATAAAGAGTATAGCCGCTCTTGAAAAGGGCGACACGGTCTCCGTCAGGCTTACCGACGGCACGGCGGACTGCGCCGTCGCCGGTGTGAGACCGCTGTGAATGAAACGGAGGAGAACATATGGCTGCAAAAAAGCTGAGCTTTGAGGAAGCGGTGTCAAGGCTTGACGAGATAGTAAAGCACCTTGAAAACGGCGATCTCCCTCTCAGTGAATCGCTGACGATGTTCGAGGAGGGGACAAGGCTTATCGCCGAGTGCACAAGGCTTCTTGACGAGGCGGAGCAGAAGGTCGTCAAGCTGAAGAAAGGAGCGGACAGGGCGCCCATGGAGCTGCCCTTCGAGGATAACGGGCAATGAACGAGAGAGAATACAGAGCGCTTATTGAAGCCGCGCTTGAAAAGACGTTCGCCGGATGTGACAAAAAACCGCAGGCAGGGCTTTTTGATGCGATGCGGTACAGCCTCCTTGCGGGCGGCAAGCGCATCCGCCCGATGCTGACGCTGGAGTTTTGCCGCGTAAGCGGCGGCAATACGGACGCGGCGATGCCGGCGGCGTGCGCGGTGGAAATGCTGCATACCTACAGCCTTATACATGACGATCTGCCCTGCATGGACAACGACGATCTGCGCCGCGGCAGACCGACCAACCACAAGGTCTACGGCGAATGTGTGGCGACTCTTGCGGGCGACGCTTTGCAGGCGGAGGCGTTTCACACGATACTGTCCAGCCCGCTTCCGGCGGAGCGCAGAGCCGCCTGCGCGGAGATACTCTCCGGCGCTGTCGGCGCGGACGGTATGTGCGGCGGTCAGTATCTCGATATGCTCGGCGAGGGGAGGACGCTCACCGATCAGGAGCTGACGGAGATCAACAGCCGAAAGACCGGCGCGCTGCTCGTCGCGGCATGTCAGATGGGCGTTGCCGCCGCCGGCGGCACAGGCATACAGCTTGACGCGGCGGGGCACTTCGGCGCGGCGCTGGGGCTGGCGTTCCAGATACGCGACGATATGCTCGATGTTCTCAGCAGCACGGAGGAGCTCGGCAAGCCCATTGGCTCGGACGCGCAGGAGCACAAGAACACCTATATGGCGCTCATGGGCGAAAAGGGCTGCCGCGAGACCGTGGAGCAGCTTACGGAGTTTGCAAAGGGCGTACTGTCCGAAGCCTTTGAGGATACGGCGTTCCTCTGCTCGCTGGCGGACGCGCTGGCAACAAGAAAAAAATAAAAGCTATCAGGTGCAGGAATTTTGAGTATTATAGAGAGAATAAACTCCACTGAGGATATAAAAGCGCTCAGCGAGGGTGAGCTTGACACGCTGTGTGCCGAGATACGGGAGTTTTTGATAAATAATGTTGCGCGGACCGGCGGGCATCTCGCCTCTAACCTCGGCACGGTGGAGCTGACGGTCGCGCTCCACCGGGTTTATGACACAAGGGTGGATCGCATTGTTTTTGACGTCGGGCATCAGAGCTATACGCATAAGATGATCACCGGACGGCGGGATCAATTTCCCACACTGCGTCAGCACGGCGGGCTTTCCGGCTTTCCAAAGCCGTATGAGAGCGCCGACGACGCTTTTGTCACGGGGCACGCCTCCACGTCCGTGTCCGTTGCGACGGGCATGGCGCGCGCCCGCGCGCTCACTGGTGATAAGTACGAGGTCGCCGCCGTTATCGGCGACGGGGCAATGACCGGCGGGCTTGCTTATGAGGGGCTCGAGGACGCCGCCTCCTGCGGAGAGCCTATGGTAATCATCCTCAACGACAACAATATGTCCATCAGCGAGAACGTCGGCGGCATGTCGCATCTGCTCGGCGCGATGCGCTATAAGCCCGCGTATATCAGCTTCAAGCGCTGGTACAGGTCGGCGTTTAAAAGGATACCGGCGCTCTACGCTTTTAACCACCGTGTGAAGGAGTGGTTCAAGTCGTGGCTGCTGCCGGATAACACGTTCAGCCAGATGGGCTTTGAATATCTCGGTCCTGTTGACGGGCACAATGTGACGGCGCTGGAATCCGCCATCAGGCTCGCCAAGGACATGGAGCAGCCGGTCATAGTCCATGTGCTCACTAAAAAGGGCAAGGGCTGCTTCTACGCCGAGGATCATCCGGATCAATACCACGGCGTGGGTCCCTTCGATCCGGAGACGGGCGCTATAGATGAGTGCGGCGCGTCGTTTTCCGACCGCTTCGGCGACGATATGTGCGAGTTTGCCGCGCGCGACGGGCGTGTGTGTGCCATTACCGCCGCCATGTGCTCCGGCACAGGGCTGAGCGGCTACGCAAAGGAGTTTCCCAAGCGCTGTATCGACATCGGCATTGCCGAGGGTCACGCCGCCGCAATGGCGGCGGGCATGGCAAAGCAGGGCGCGCTTCCAGTTTTCGCCGTGTATTCGAGCTTTTTGCAGCGCGCGTATGATATGCTCATCCACGACGTGGCGCTCCAGGGGCTGCACGTGGTTTTCGCCGTTGACAGAGCGGGCATTGTCGGCAACGACGGCGAGACGCACCACGGCGTTTTCGATGTCGCCTATCTTTCCACGGTTCCCGACATGACCGTCATGTGTCCGGCAAGCTTTCAGGAGCTTCACGATATGCTCCAAGCGGCGCTCTTTGACGAGACCGGACCTATCGCGGTGCGCTATCCGCGCGGCGGCGAGGGCGAATACCGCGCCTCCCATGTCGAGCATGAGACCGTGCTGCGCGAGGGGGAGGACGTCACCGTCGTCTGCTACGGAACGATGGTCAATAATGCGCTGGAATGTGCGCGTCTGCTCGAAGCGCGCGGCGTGAGCGCCGAGATAATAAAGCTCGGCATAATAAAGCCGAACGGGCTTGAGGCTGTGCTCGCCTCGCTGAAAAAGACGGGCAGGCTTATTATGCCGGAGGAGAGCTGCGCTTCCGGCTGCATGGGCGAGCAGATACTGGCGCTCTGTGCGCAGAACGGGCTTGAGCTTCGTGCGGCAAGGCTCATAAACCTCGGAAACGGCATCGTGCCCCAGGGCAGCGTGGCGGAGCTTTGGCGCGACTACGGGCTTGACGCACAGGGCATTGCCGACGCGGCAGCGCAGCTTTGCACCGCCAAGTGCTGTGCGCGATGAAAAAGCTCAGACTTGACCAGCTCGTTTTCGATCTCGGTCTTACGGAGAGCCGCGAACGGGCGAAAACCACGATAATGAGCGGCGTTGTGTTCGTCAACGGTCAGCGCGCGGACAAGCCCGGCATGGCGGTTGCTCCGGACGCGAGCATAGAGCTTCGCGGGGAGACGCTGCCGTTTGTCAGCCGCGGGGGATATAAGCTCGACAAGGCGCTGCGCGTCTTTCCGGTTGACCCTGCGGGCAAGGTGTGCATCGACTGCGGCGCGTCCACCGGCGGTTTTACCGACGTGCTGCTTCAGCATGGCGCGGCAAGGGTCTATGCCGTCGATGTCGGCTACGGTCAGCTTGCGTGGAAGCTCAGGCAGGATGAGCGCGTCGTGAATATGGAGCGCACAAACCTGCGCTATGTCACCGAGGAGCAGATACCCGAGGCGCTCGACCTTGCAGTGATGGACGTGTCGTTCATCTCCGTAAGGCTGGTGCTTCCGGCGGTCAAGCGGCTTTTGAAGGACGGGGCGGATATTATATGCCTCATCAAGCCGCAGTTTGAAGCCGGACGCGAGGAGGTCGGCAAGAAGGGCGTTGTGCGCGATCTCAGGGTTCATGAGGAGGTCGTGCGCGGCATACTCGACTTTGCGCCCACGATAGGTCTGAGCGCTGCCGGACTGGACTTTTCGCCGATAAAAGGTCCGGAGGGCAATATTGAATACATTTGCCACATGAAAAACGCGGCACAGCCGTCCGCCGTGATCGACGTGCCGACGATCGTTGCCGCCTCGCATGAGGCGCTGTAAAGAGGTGTACGGATATGATAGCAATATGTCCGAATCCGTTTCGGGATATTGGCTTGCAGCTCACGCGGGAGACTGCGCTGCTGCTGAACGCGGCAGGGCACGAGACTGCGGTGTGCCCGATATTTGCCGAGGACGAGCCGGGCGTCGTGCCGGACGGGGTAAAAACGCGGAGGCTCGCGGATGTGGCGTGCGAGTGCTCGCTCATCGTCGTCATCGGCGGGGACGGGACCATCCTGTCCGCGGCGCGCACGCTGCACGGCTGCCCCGTGCCCATACTCGGCATAAATCTCGGCACGAAGGGGTTCATGACGGCGCTTGAGCCGGAGGATATTTCGCTCGTTGTCAAGGCGGCGGAGGGCAATACGCCGATCAGCCGCCGGATGAAGCTCGATGTAACGCTCTCGCGCGGCGCGGAGACGGTATATTCCGACTGCGCGCTCAACGACGCGGTCATCCACGGCTACGGCGACTGCATCAAGCTGACCGCCATGTGCGACGGGGATACGATAACGGCGTTTTCCGGCGACGGCATTATCCTTGCAACGCCGACAGGCTCAACGGGGTATTCGATGTCCGCCGGCGGTCCTATCGTCGAGCCGGACACGGAGAATATCATCATCACCCCTATATGTGCGCACGTTATGGGGGCGCGGTCGTTCGTGCTCGATCCGGTGCGCACGGTGAGCGTGAAAACGGAGAAGCTGCACGGCAGACGCGCGTATCTCTCCGTTGACGGAAATTCGGTCTTTGACCTTGCCAATGACGATGTTGTAACTGTCAGGCGCTCCGCGACATACACCGCGATGGTGAGCATGGGAAGCAAGAGCTTTTATGACATTGCATATGAGAAGCTGACATAAATAAACGTATTTGGAGGACGCGGAATTGAAGCACGGACGGCAGAGCGTAATTCTCGATATTATCTCGCATAAGGACATTGAAACACAGGCGCAGCTCATTGACGCGCTGGCGGAGCGCGGCATAAAGAGCACCCAGGCGACGCTTTCCCGCGACATAAAGGATATGCGCCTTGTAAAGGAGCTCACTGCGCACGGCGGCTATCGCTATGTCGCCCCCAGCCCGCAGGAGAAGGACGACCTCAGCCCGCGCCTGAAGACGATCTTCCGCGAGAGTCTGGTGTCATATGACGTCGCGCAGAATATCATCGTTATAAAAACGCTTCCGGGGCTTGCCTCCGCGTGCTGCTCCGCGATCGACAACATGACCGTCGATGGCGTTGTCGGCACGCTCGCGGGAGACGACACCGCATTCATTGCCATGCGCGACAACGAGGCAGCGCACCGCTTTTTCCACGAGATAGAGCTGTTGTTTTGACACAGGGATCCCCTCAGGGGAGATGGGGTAACGCCGTATGCTTAATGAACTTCACATTGAGAATATAGCCGTGATCGAAAGGGCTGACATATGCTTTACGCTGGGGCTTAACGTGCTCACCGGCGAGACGGGCGCGGGCAAATCCATCATTATCGACTCGATAGGCGTCGTCCTCGGCGAGAGGGTCAGCCGTGAGCTTGTGCGCCGCGGCGCGGAAAAGGGCGTCGTCACGGCGGTGTTTGACGCTGCCGGCGCGGAAAAGTGGCTCGCCGACAACGAGATAGACGCGGACGGCGGAGAGCTTATTTTGCAGCGGCGCATCAGCGCCGACGGGAAGAGCGGCTGCCGTGTCTGCGGCGCGCCGGTAACGGCGTCGCAGATGAAGGCGCTTGCCGCCATGCTCGTGGACATACACGGGCAGAACGACGGGCGGCAGCTTATGGATGAGCGCCGCCATATGCAGTACCTTGACAGCTTCGGCGCTCTCGCGCCGGATGTGGCGGAGTACCGTGCGCAGTTCGATAAATACTGTGCCGTAAGACGAGAGATAGACGCTCTCAGCATGGATGAGATAGAAAAGGAGCGCCTGAGCGACAGTCTGAAATATCAGATACAGGAGCTTGAGCGCGCCGATATAAAGGCGGGGGAGAAGGACGGTCTTATCGCAAGGCGCGACCTTCTAAGAAACAGCGAAAAGCTGACGGAGGCGCTCGACGCGGCGTTCTCCGCGCTTTACGGCGGGGATGACAACGCCGTCTCAATGGCGCAGAACGCCGCCTATTACGCTTCGAGGGCGTCCGCCATCGCGCCGGAGCTTGAAAGCGCCGCAAACGGCATAAACGACGCGGCGTTCGCCCTGTCGGACGCGGCGGAGACCATACGCGACTTCCGCGAGAGCCTTGATTTCTCGCCGGAGGAGTATGACGAGCTTGAAAGCCGTATTGCCCTCTTGAACAAGCTCGAACGCAAGTACGGCAAGAGCGAGGACGAGCTGCCGGAGTATCTCGACGAGTGCAGAAAAAAGCTCGACGACATTGAATACGCCGACGACAGGCTCATAAAGCTCGAACGCGAGCTTGCCGCCCTGCGGGAGCGCTGCCTCTCTGCGGCGAAAAAGCTCGGCGCGAGGCGGCGCGAAAAGGCGGCGGAGCTTGAGACGCGGATAGTCGGCGAGCTCAAGGAGCTGAATATGCCGTCGGTGCGCTTCGCGGTGGAGTTCGTGCCGGTGGAGAATGTACAGGGCTTTGACGCGAACGGCGCGGAGAATCTGCGCTTCATCATGTCCGCGAACGCCGGCGAGGAGCTGGGGCGGATAAGCAGGATAGCGTCCGGCGGCGAGCTGAGCCGTATAATGCTCGCAATGAAGAATGTCTTTGCCGAAAACGACAGCGTCGGCACGATGATATTTGACGAGATAGACACCGGCGTGTCCGGCATCGCGGCGCAGCGCGTCGCGGAAAAGCTGTACGCCGTGTCAAAGGGCAGGCAGGTCATGTGCGTGACGCATCTGCCGCAGATCGCCGCCATGGCGGACAGCCATTATCTCATCGCAAAGCACGAGCACGGCGGCAGAACGTATACCCAGGTGACGGAGCTTGACCGCGAGGGCAGGCGGCGCGAGCTGGCGCGGCTGCACGGCGGCGATTTTGTCACGGATACGACGCTTGCCAGCGCGGAGGAGCAGATGACCGCCGCGGAGCGCTTCAAGGCAAAGACAAGGTAAGGGACGAAGCGGACGATATTGCGGAAAGGGGGATCTTTAACATGGGAATAAAGGAAGAGGCGGCAAGGCTGCATGAGCGCGGCTTCAACTGTGCGCAGTGCGTTCTTTGCGCCTGCGGCGGATATACCGGACTTGACGAGAAAACGGCGCTGGCGGTGTCCGGCGGATTCGGCGGCGGCGTCCGCTGCGGCGAGATATGCGGCGCGATTTCGGGCGCGGTGATGGCGATAGGGCTTGCAAACCCCTTTGCCGACGGCGCGGACAGCGAGGCAAAGGATAAGCTCGCAAGGCTGACAAAGCAGTGCACTGCGGATTTTCGTGAAAAATACGGCTGTGTGCGCTGCATAGATCTGAAAACAGCGAAGGTGAGCTGTGCCGAGCTTATCGGGCACGGCGCGGAGCTGGCGGAGAGTATTATAAAAGCGAACAAATAACATAATTATACAGGAGAAAACCAAAATGGGTATTTACGAGGAGCTTGTCGCGCGCGGGCTGATCGCGCAGGTGACGAACGAGGACGAGATAAGAGAGCTTATCAACAACGGCAGGGCGACGTTTTATATCGGCTTTGACTGCACGGCGGACTCGCTGCACGTCGGTCACTTCATGGCGCTGTGCCTGATGAAGCGCTTGCAGATGGCTGGCAACAAGCCCATCGCCCTCATCGGCGACGGAACCACGCTCATCGGCGACCCGTCCGGACGCACCGATATGCGCAAGATGCTCACAAGGGAGGACATTGCCCACAACGCCGAGTGCTTCAAGCGCCAGATGGAGAAGTTCATCGACTTCTCCGACGGCAAGGCGCTCATGCTGCACAATGCCGAGTGGCTTGAGCCGCTCAATTACATTGAGCTTCTGCGCGAGGTCGGCGCCTGCTTCTCCGTGAACAATATGCTGCGCGCCGAGTGCTACAAGCAGCGCATGGAGAAGGGGCTCAGCTTCCTTGAGTTCAACTATATGATCATGCAGAGCTACGATTTCTACTATATGTTCCAGCACTACGGCTGCAATATGCAGTTCGGCGGCAATGACCAGTGGAGCAATATGCTCGGCGGCACGGAGCTTATCCGCCGCAAGCTCGGCAAGGACGCGCACGCGATGACCATCACGCTGCTTTTGAACTCCGAGGGCAAGAAGATGGGCAAGACTGCGGCGGGCGCCGTGTGGCTCGACCCGAACAAGACCAGCCCTTATGAGTTCTATCAGTACTGGCGCAACGTCGAGGACGCGGACGTGCTCAAGTGCATCCGTATACTGACGTTCCTGCCGCTTGAGCAGATAGACGAGATGGATGGCTGGGAGGGCAGCCAGCTCAACCGCGCCAAGGAGATACTCGCCTATGAGCTGACCTCGCTCGTCCACGGCGAGGAAGAGGCGAAGAAGGCGGAAGCCTCCGCAAAGGCGCTGTTCGGCGGCGTCGGCGACAGTGAGCACATCCCCACGGCGGCGCTTGCCGAGAGCGATTTTACCGACGGCTGCATTGACGTCATGACGCTGCTGGTGAAGTGCGGGCTCTGCACCACGAAATCCGACGCGCGCCGTAACGTGCAGCAGGGCGGCGTCACCGTCAATGACGACAAGGTCACGGACATTGCAAAGTCCTATACCCGTGACGAGGTCAAGACAGGGCTTATCGTCCGCCGCGGCAAAAAGAGCTTCAAGAAGGTCACTTTAGCGTAGTTTTATACAGAATATGGCTCTTGCCAATATTTAGGGCGAAGCAAAACAAAAAAGCTAAAAGAGAAGAAGAGCAGCTCGCTGCGCTTCTTCTCTTTATGATACACCCAGCGTCAGCCGTTCCCTTGCCGTCTTAGAATTAGGGGAGTTATAAAGTCATTCTTCAAGTCGTATGCGATTTCAAGCCGTGTATAGAGCCCTAAAAAAAATACGCAGCGCTCCTATGTTTGTTGTAATTTCATGCGGCAAATATCGCTATACTTGCGCTATACTATCCATGGCGATTGAGTCCTTCAGTTAATGGTTTGTTTTGGTCACTTCATTTTAACGAATTTACTCGCTTTTCATCGCTTTTTCCAATCCCCTTGGTCTCACAGCTATTGTAACGCTACACACATTCCGGCTTTTATATGCGGATTTGTAGGTTTGTCAAACATATTGTACAGTGATCTCAGCGGGAGACAGCCAGCGGAGGGGTCTCATGGGTAAGTT
>CAKTKT010000033.1 GCA_934572325.1 uncultured Oscillospiraceae bacterium | reverse complement strand
CAACAACTTACCCATGAGACCCCTCCGCTGGCTGTCTCCCGCTGAGGTCACTGTACAATATGTTTGACAAACCTACACTGATAAGCATGACAAGGTCGGGCAAAAGGTGGCGGACGTCGGTTTTTTTGTGTCCGCCCTTTTGTGACCGATGCAGAGCATAAGCAGTTTTACAATACATAGCTAAAGCAGCCCGCCGCATGACGGACTGCTTTCTGGCAGCGGGAGAAGGATTCGAACCCTCACATACGGAGTCAGAGTCCGCTGTGCTACCGTTACACAATCCCGCTAAACGCATTTGCTATTATATAGCTTTTTCATGTTTTGTCAAGTATTTTTTTCTTCGCCGCGCAAGTTTCTTTGTCCGGCGGCGTTTTCAAGGAAGCTCTGATTAAATGCGTCAGATGACAGGGCGAGAAAATTTTTCGTATAGGGAAATGATTTTTTTGCAGAAATACTTTGTGTATTTCAAGAAAAACTCATGAATTAAGACGGAAATTTTTCCGCTCAGGCGCTGACAGCCATTTATTCAGAGCTTCCTTAATTCATCGTCTCCTTTATCCCGCTGGCAATGGCGGCAAGGCGGTCGCCGATGTCGCGCGGGAGGGTCTCGTCGGCGTTCTCCTTCTCATCCTCGCCCGCGTCCGCGGCGTCAAGCCCGCACAAAAACTCCTGCCACTCGCTGTTTATCGCCTCTATCGCCGCAAGGTGCTGCTCGCGCGCAAGGGCAAAGCAGCTCTCCACACGCTTCACGGCGTACTCCTCCAGCCGCGCGTTGCCGCGCTCTATCGCCGCGCGCTTACGCTCCGCCTCTGCGACGATGTCCGCCGCACGGGTGTTCGCCTTTTCAACGATCTCGCGGTATATCTGCTGCGCGGACATGACCGCCTCGCCTATCTCCGCCTTTTGGCTGTTGAGCGCGGCGAGCTGCACACGCGCCGCGTTAAGCTCCTCCGTCATGGCGAGCGCCTGCGCGCGTATATCCTCCAGCACGGCGTTGACCTTGTTCGCGTTATAGTACTTCTTTTTCACAAGATCAATATTTATCGCGTCAAAGTATTCCCTGTCGAGAGCCATCTGCGCCCCCTCCGTTCTTCTCTGATAACACAAGGGGCTTACAAAAAGCCCCTTGTGTCTTTTATCGTCTGCATTATATCACTGCCGCCGTGTCAAATCACGTCGCAGGAGCGTCGGAGACCTGAACGGTCGCCTCTGCGCTTGTCTTGGTGATGCCGTTGGTGTCGGTTATCACGCAGCGGTATGTGCCCTCCGCCGCCTTGGTTATGCCGTTCGCCCACAGCACGGAGACATACAATGAGTCCTCCATCTTGTTCTCAATACGCAGACCGTATTCGTCATTCGTGGTGGCGGTGCCGGTGAACACTATGTCCGTCCAGCCGCCGGTGGACTCATTATACTTCTGCCACGTGAACGAGGTGTTGAGATTGAGCGAGCCCTTCGCCTTGACGATGAACATCTGGTTGTAGCGGTTGAGTGCAACAGGTCCGGTGAGGCTGGTGATGTTCTTGTCGATGGTGATGGTCTGACTGGCGAGCTGATCGTAAGCCTGCTGCTGGACGCTGGCGACGGTGCTGTCAAGCCCGCCTATCTTGTCGTCGATCTGCGTGACGGCGCTCTGGATCTGGTTGACGCCTGTGAGGACGGTGGCGGTGCTGTCGGAAATGCTGCTCTTGATGGAGCTGACCGTCAGCAGGCACAGAAAGCTGAATATCGCGCTGGCGAGGGAGATTATCGTGGACATGGGGAGGTTCGGCAGCTTGAAGCCGCCGCCGAGCTTCTTTTTCGGCGCGGGGGCGGAAAAGTCCTGCCCGTCGTCCTCATACGAGCCGTCGTCATACGCCGCGCCGGTGCCGTCATAGGCGGAGCCGTCGTAAGACGGGGCGCTGTCATAGCTCTCCTCGCCGGCGTAGCTCTGCGCTGCGCTGCCGCAGTACGGGCACACGGAGGTATTGTCATCTATAACGTTGCCGCAAAATCTGCAAATCATACTGATCCCTGTCTTTCTTGTGAAGTGTATTGCTTTTTATCTTCCGTTTTTTTATTCTATACGTAGTATATTATAGCATTTAAATCCTCTCCCCGTCAACGACATCGCCCAAAACTTTTGCGTAAACCCCGCTTTTTGCCCGACTCTACTAATAGTATACTTGAATTTACTACGAAATTTTGAAATAAATATTGCTTTTTCTCCTTGCAGGCTTTAGAATCTCTCTTGCTTGGAGAATCAGAAAGAAGAAGTCTCCGAATCGGAGAAGAAGAGAACGCAAACGGAGGATAAACAGCATGAGCGAAACAACGAAGAGAAAACGCCGCCGCGGCGACAGGCGCGACGCGCGCTGGGTGCGCGAGGTCACCGGGCTTCAGACCGTTATGGCAAACCTTATGCCAAAGCGCGCCGACTGCGAGGTATATCTGCACGATACATTTGACGCGACAAATCTTGTAAAGTTCCTTGAGAAGAGGAACGCGGAGCATCCGGAGTACAAGACCACGGTGTTCCACGCCTTCGTCGTCTGCCTTGAGCGTATGCTGCGCGAGCGCCCGCTTATGAACCGCTATATCTCCGGCAGACGCACGTATGAGCGCTACGACATAACCGTCAGCTTCGTGTGCAAGCGCAGGTTCGCCGACGGCGCGGAGGAGGCGCTGCTGACCGTCACCGCGCGCGACGAGGACACGCTCGACTCCGTCAGCCGCCACATCGTCGGCGACGTCACCCAGACGCGCAAAAGCGACCACTCCACCGGCGGCATCGACGCCGCCGTCGATGCGTTCGCGCGTCTGCCGCGCTTTTTAATCATCCCCGTGTTCGGCATTATCCGCATCCTCGACTTCTGGGGGCTCATGCCGAAAGCCCTCACCGAGGGCGACACGAACTATTCCAGCGTCCTTGTCAGCAACCTCGGCAGCATAAAAGCCCCCGCCGTGTACCACCATCTGAACAACTACGGCACCAACAGCCTCATGGTCACGCTCGGCACGCTGCACAGGGAGGAGCTGCTCATGCCGGACGGAACGCGCGAGGTGCGCGACGTCGTGGACGTCGGCGCGACGCTGGACGAGCGCATAGGCGACGGGTTTTATTTCGCGCGCAGTCTCAAGCTCATCAAGTACATATTCGAGCACCCCGAGCTGCTCGACAAGCCCCTGAGCGAGCCCAGCGGCTTCGAGTACAAATAAGCGCACCCCCACTGATCATAGAAGGAGAACGGAAGAAGCATGAGTGAAATAACCGCAAAAATGCCGTGGAAGGACTATGTCGGCGAGGTGCCGCTGCATCTGGACTACTTCGACGGCTCCATGTTCGAGGCGGTGGCGAGGATCGCCGAGACCTATCCAAACAACATCGCCTTTGACTTCATGGGCAGATCCACCACGTATAAGGAGCTCGTCCGCGAGGTAGAGCGCTGCGCCAAGGCGCTCAAGACCATCGGCGTGCGCGAGGGCGACAAGGTCACCATCGCCATGCCCAACTGCCCGCAGGCGATCTATATGTTCTACGCCGTCAACCTCGTCGGCGGCATTGCGAACATGATCCACCCGCTGTCGGCGGAGAAGGAGATAGAGTTTTACCTCAACGAGTCCGAGAGCGTCACCGCCATCACGCTCGACCAGTTCTACAACAAGTTTGAAAACATCCGCCAGAACACCAAGGTCGTCAATATCATCATCGCAAGCGTCAAGGACGCGCTCTCGCGCCCGATCCGCGCGGGGTATATGCTCACCGAGGGGCGCAAGATAAAGAAGATCCCCGCCGACGCGCCCGTAATCCGCTGGGGCGACTTTCTCCGGCTGAGCAACGCCTGCTTCTATAACTACAAGGTCGGGCGGCGCGGCGACGATCCCGCCGTCATCCTCTACTCCGGCGGCACGACGGGCACGACGAAGGGCATCGTCCTCACCAATAAAAACTTCAACGCCCTCGGTCAGCAGGTCATCGCCGCCAACCCCATGTTCCGCCCGGGCGACCGTATGCTTGCCGCGATGCCGCTGTTCCACGGGTTCGGTCTGGGCGTGTGCATACACACAATGCTCTCCCAGGGCGGGCGGTGCATCCTCATCCCGCGCTTCACCGCCAAGAGCTACGCCAAGCAGATCGTCAAATACCGCTGCAACTTCATCGCCGGTGTGCCGACGCTGTATGAGGCGCTGCTGCGTCTGCCGAGCATGGACGGCGCGGATCTGAGCTGCCTGAAGGGCGTGTTCTCCGGCGGCGACTCGCTTTCGATAGAGCTGAAAAAGAAGTTTGACAAATTCCTCTACGACCACCATGCCACCGTTCAGGTGCGCGAGGGCTACGGCACGACGGAGACTGTCACCGCCTGCTGCCTGACGCCGCCGCATATGTTCAAGGAGGGCAGCATCGGTCTGCCGTTTCCGGACACGTATATAAAGATAGTCGAGCCGGGCACCGACCGCGAGCTGCCCTACGGCGAGGAGGGCGAGATCTTGCTCGCCGGTCCCACGGTCATGAAGGAGTATATGAAGCACCCCGAGGAGACCGCGCAGACCCTCCGCCGTCACGGCGACGGGCTCACCTGGGTCTATACCGGCGATCTCGGCACGATGGACGCGCAGGGCTTTATCTACTTCAAGGGTCGTGCGAAGCGGATGATCATCTCCTCCGGCTACAACGTGTACCCCGGGCAGATAGAGAACATACTCGACGCGCACGAATACGTGCAGATGAGCTGCGTCATCGGCGTGCCCGACGCATACAAGATGCAGAAGGTCAAGGCCTTCGTCAAGCTCGTTCCCGGCGTTGCGCCCGACGGCAGGACCAAGCAGACGCTCATGGACTACTGCCGCAGGAACATCGCCAAGTACGCCATGCCCTACGACATCGAGTTCCGCGAGGATATGCCCAAGACGCTCGTGGGCAAGGTCGCCTACCGCGTGCTTGAGGAGGAGGAGCTGGCAAAGATCGACGCCGCCGCGGAAGCTGAAAAAGCCCCCGCTCCGGCAAAATAAAATAATTCAGGTGGGCTGCTCATACAGCCCACCTGCGCTTTATCACTCGACCCTTATGATGACCGGCGTGCCGGTGCAGGAGAGCTTCCCGCCCGCGACGCTTACCGCGCCGCCGGATATAAGCTCCTCATACTCCCCGTCCGGCGCGTCAACGCTGACCTCGCCCGACCTCGCCTTCAACGAGAACGCCCCGACAAAGCGCCGTCCGCCCCCGCCGCGCCGGCACACGGCGACGTCGCGCGCATCGTCCGCCTCGGCGAAAAACCAGTCCGCTGCGCCGAGCATCGCGCTCTTTATCTCATAGAGGCGGCGCATGAGCGAGCTGAGGTCACGCCCCGTGCCGCGGTCGATAACATCGCGCTCGAACAGGCTCGGCAGATGCTCGTTTTCAAACTCCTGCCCCGCGTAGATGAGCGTCGTTCCCTTGAGAAAGTACAGCAGCGCCGTGTAGTTGACGAGCGCGTGTATCGCAGCGACGAGCGCGCGGAAGTCCTCCATCGTGCCGTAGTAGGGGTTGACCGTGCGGTAGTCGCGGTTGGCGTAGGGGCAGCCGAGACTGCCTTTTTTGCCCTTCTCCCCTATCGGGTGGATGGGCATAAACCAGATAATGTCCGTGCCGAGCGCCCTTATGCGGTCAAGGTCGGACATCACGGCGCAAAACGTCCCCTCCGGCGTGTGGTTCCTGACGTATATCGAGTATATCACCTGATTTTGAAGGGCGATGTCGGTATCAACTGCCATGGCGTTCAGCCTCCGCGTTTGCAAGCATATCAAGCATATATTATACCACCAGTTGACGAGAGCACACACGCCTGACAGCACGTCTTTTCGGCGCTTTTTGTCCTTTTCGCCTTGATGGGTTACGACACATCTGCGTCTCAAAAGCCAAAAATCACTCGAAAATACATCGCTGTCAGGTGCGAGCAGCTTTGCCGGAGCAGAAATGCGTTCAGGCAATGAAAAGCCCGCAGGGAATACTTTGTGTATTGGCAAGGGCTTTGAGGCGGCATGAGCGTATTTCTGCCCGGCAAAACCGTGTGTGTCCTTGTCAACTGATGGTACCCGTATTTCAGCATATTCTGCGAGATTTTCAAGAGAGCGCACAAGGGAAGCTCATGAAATCAGACGGAAAATTATCCGCTCAGACGCTGACAGCTATTTATTCAGCGGTTACTCAAGCGCTGACAGCCATTTGTCCAGAGCTTCCCCGTAAAAAAACGCCCTCCCGTTTTTCCTGCGGGAGGGCGCTTTTGCGCTTCGCTTATCTCAAAAATCCGTTGACTATCTGCTCCTCCGCCTCGGCTTCCGTCAGTCCGAGGGTCATGAGCTTTATGATCTGGTCGCCGGCGATCTTGCCGATGGCTGCCTCGTGGATGAGCGCCGAATCAATGCAGTTGGCTTCCAGCTCCGGCACGGCGAGCACCTTCGCCGTGTCCATGATGATAGCGTCGCACTCGGTGTGTCCGGAGCACGCGGCGTTGCCGATAAGGCGCGAGCAATAGTGCTGGGTGCTCTGCTCCCTTGCGACTGAGCGCGACACCACATCCGCGCTGCTGCCGTCGCCGTTGAGCTCAATGGTGTAGCTGCTGTCGGCGTGCTGAGTTCCGTGGGTCATCAGCCTCTCGCGCACGACAAGGCGCGAGGACGCCTCGAGCTTTGCGGTCGTGAGGCGGACGGTGGAGTCCACGCCCTTTATCTGCACCATCTCCATCTCCATGGAGCTGCCCTCGCCGAGGTTGACCTCCGTCGTCGGGTTGAGGATGCGCTTGCCCGTGCCGTCGCCCTCGCCGTAGTGCTTTTCAACATACTTCACGTGGGCGTTTCTGCCGACGAAGAAGCGGTGAACGCCGTCATGGTCGCTGTCCTGACTGCCGCAGTTATTTATGCCGCAGCCCGCGACGATGAGCACGTCGCTGTCTTCGCCGATGAAGAAATCGTTGTACACCACGTCCTTCAGCCCGCTCTCGCTGACGACGACGGGGATGTGGACGCTCTCGTTTTTCGTGCCGGGCTTGATGCGTATGTCAATGCCGGGCTTATCCTCTTTCGAGCTTATCTCTATGTTCGCGGTAGAGCAGCGTCCGGCGCTCGTGCCGTTGGCGCGGATGTTGTACGCGCCCTCCGGCACCTTGTGCAGGTCGGCAATCTCCGCGAGCAGGCGTTTTTGTACATCACTGAGCATCACTGCGTCCTCCTTCCAGTATCCTGTTGCACATCGCGGGCGCGGTGGTTTTTATCAGCTCGGGCAGTATGTCGTCCCGCCGTCCCTGCTTTTCCACTTTTCCGTCCGCAATCAGCACTATCTCATCCGCGATCTCCAGTATACGCTCCTGATGGGAGATTATGAGGATGGAGCCGTGCGTGCGGCGGCGCATATTCTCAAACACCTGTATAAGGCTCTGGAAGCTCCACAGGTCTATGCCCGCCTCCGGCTCGTCGAACACCGCAAGGCGCGTGCCGCGCGCGAGCACCGTGGCGATCTCGATGCGCTTCAGCTCGCCGCCGGAGAGGCTGGCGTTGACCTCGCGCTCTATATAATCGCGCGCGCACAGCCCCACCGCCGCGAGGTAATCGCACGCCTCGCCCACGCTCAGCTCCTTTTTCGCCGCCAGACGCAGCAGATCCACCACGCGGATGCCCTTGAAGCGCACGGGCTGCTGCAGGGCGTAGCTGATGCCGAGGTTCGCGCGCTCGGTCACGCCGAGGGCGGTGATGTCCTGTCCGTCGAACACGACAGAGCCGGCGGTGGGCTTCTCAATGCCCATTATCAGCCGCGCCAGCGTGGACTTGCCGCCGCCGTTCGGTCCCGTGACCACAACGAACTCCCCGTCGGGGATCGTCAGACTCACATCCTTTATTATCTCCTTGGACTTGTCCTCCGCTTCCACCTCAAAGCGGATATTTTTCAGCTCAAGCATCTCTCTGGTTTACCTTTCTTTCCGGGATGCGCCGACGAAGCCGCCTGCCGCCTCCCTCCTGTACTGTATACTATTATTATATACGACGTGCGCCGCAATTATGTTGCTGTTGCAACAGTGGCGCGCAAATCATACAAAATTCGTAGGAAAATGAACAGCGACCTCATACGAGGCCGCTGTGATATGCTTTTTGTGAGCTTGGAAGGGTGCTCACTTGCCCATGTTCATCTGGGCAGCGACTTCCGCGGCGAAGTCCTCCTGCTTCTTCTCGATGCCCTCGCCCTTCATGAAGCGCACGGCGTCAACGAACTTGACAGAGCCGCCCAGCTCCTTCGCGGCGGAGGCGATATACTTCTCGACGGTCATGGAGTTGTCCTTGACGTACTCCTGCTGGAGCAGGCAGTTCTCCTCGTAGAACTTGTTCATCTTGCCCATGACGATCTTTTCCTTGACCTGCTGCGGCTTGGATGCCATCTTCGGGTCCTGATCCATGAGCGCGAGCGCGATTCTCTTCTCCTCCTCGAGCACGTCCTCGGTGACGTTGCTCTTGTCCCAGAAGCGGGGGTTGAGCGCCGCGATCTGCATGGCGACGTTCTTGCCGATCTCGGTCGCGTCAATGCCGCCCTCGACAGCGAGGTTGACGAGCACGCCGATCTTGCCGCCGGCGTGGACGTAGGCGACGCTGGTGTTCTTGTCGAAGCGGACGAAGCGGCGGATCTGGAGATTCTCGCCGATGGACATGACCTTCTCGGGGAGCGTCTCGGCGACGGTGTGGGCGGAGCCGGCGTACTTGCAGTTCATGAGCGCGTCAACGTCTGCGGGGTTCTCGGTGATGACGGTCTTGCAGATGTCCTTGACGAACGCGACGAACGGATCGCTCTTGGCGCAGAAGTCGGTCTCGCAGTTGACCTCGACGATCGCGCCGACGCCGCAAGTGGGGCACACATCGGCGTAAGCCATGCCCTCGGCGGCAATGCGTCCCGCCTTCTTCGCCGCCTTTGCCAATCCCTTTTCGCGCAGCCACTCGACTGCCTTGTCCATATCGCCGTCGGTCTCGGTCAGAGCCTTCTTGCAGTCCATCATGCCGACGTTGGTCATCTCACGGAGAGTTTTTACATCCTGAGCGGTAAATGCCATGTTCATTTTCCTCCTATTATAATGAAATACGATTGCTCAAGATAAGGGGCTGGCACAGCCGCCCCTTATCCGTAAATATCAAGCTTATTCCTCTGCGCTCGCCTCGGCAACGGCTGCCTCGACAGCCTCGCTTTCGGCAGCCTCGGCGTCAACGCCCTGACGACCCTCCTGCACGGCGTTTGCCATGGTGGCGGCGATCAGGCGGATGGCGCGGATAGCGTCGTCGTTGGCGGGGATGACGTAATCGACCTCATCGGGGTCGCAGTTGGTGTCAACGATGGCGACGATGGGGATGTGCAGCTTGCGCGCCTCGGCAATGGCGTTGTGCTCCTTGCGCGGGTCAACGACGAACAGCGCGCCGGGGAGCTTCTTCATGTCCTTCACGCCGCCGAGGTATTTTTCGAGCTTTTCCATCTCGCCCAGGTGCTTCATGACTTCCTTCTTGGGCAGCATATCGAACGTGCCGTCCTCCTGCATCTTCTTGAGCTGTGCAAGACGGTCAACGCGGGTGCGCATGGTCTTGAAGTTGGTGAGCATACCGCCCAGCCAGCGGGCGTTGACATAGTACATACCGACGCGGGACGCCTCTTCCTTGACGGCGTCAGTCGCCTGCTTCTTCGTGCCGACGAACAGAATGCTCTGCCCGTTCTCGGAGAGCTGACGGACGAACTCATACGCCTCTTCGAGCTTCCTGACGGTCTTTTGCAGGTCGATGATGTAGATGCCGTTGCGCTCGCAGTAAATGTACTCCGCCATCTTGGGGTTCCAGCGGCGGGTCTGGTGACCGAAGTGGACACCGGCTTCCAGAAGCTGCTTCATGGATACTACTGACATTTTGTTTCCTCCAAATATTTGTTTTTTCCCTCCGGAAACCTCAACCCCTCCGCCAAGCCCTGCGGGCCACATGGGGAAGGTCCGTTCCCGTGCGAAATGCCTTGATATAATACCAGATTTATTCCCATAATGCAATACTTTTATTATTATTCTTCTCAACTTTTTTGCCGTTTTTCGCAGCACCGTCCGCGCGGGCGCACAGCATGATGCGTACATATCCGCAAAATGCGAATATGTACGCATGATTTTTCGTTTTTTTCCGTCCGGCGCGGTATATCCGGTCTTATTTCATCATTTCAGCTTTGAAAACTCAATGCTGTCGGCAAGACGCTCCATGCGGTACGCCGCCCTGCCGTCCGTGCCGGAGTCGCCGCCGGTCACGCTCGTCGGCACAAAGCCGTCCGATGAAAGCAGCACGTAGGCGTTCGCACTCTCATATATCACATAGCCGTAGCCCCAGCCGCCGAGGACGATGCACACCTCGTCGCCGTTCGCGGTTCTGTACATCCAGCTCGGCGCGTCGTCGAGAAAGCGGAAAGCCGTTGACCATGTGTTGATGTAGAGGCTTCCCTTGGGGATATAGTCGAGATTGAAGCCCGCGGGGGAACGCCCCGCCGCCGAGAACGCGAGCGTGTCATAGACTATTCTTATCGTTATGTCCGCCGCCGTGAACCTCTCCTGTCTGATAGCGCCGAACGCCGCCTCGTCCGATGCATTGTATTCCTCCGCGCGCTCCGGCGCGGTGAGCGCGTACTTCGCGCATATCTCCTCGCGCGCGGCGGCGGCAGCCTCGTCCATATTGCCGGGCACTGCCAGCCTTATATCCATCGGGGTGTACCAGTCCTGCACCTGCTCCGACCACTGACCGAAGCTTTCGCTGTACCTCTGCTTAAATTCCCGCAGCGCCCGCACCTCGTTTGCCGCCAGAAGCTCCGCATAGCTCAGCGCCGTGCTGCCTTTAAGCTCATGCGCCTTATACTCCCGATAGCGGTCAACGTTTGTCTCGCCGCTGCTGCAAGCCGAGAAGTCCACGCTGTCGGCAAGCTCCTCCAGCGCCGCGCGGTCGCCGCCGCTGCCAAGCCCGCCCACGGCACTGATGTACCAGCCGTTTTCCTCGCAGAACACGCCGCCGATATACGACGTGCCGAACCAGTACGCATCGTCGTCCGTCATTAGCCCATCCGGCGCGCTCTCCTCCACGCGGCTGATCGCAAGGCACAGCTCCTGCCCGCTTTTGTTGGTGTACGCCCACTCGGTGTATTCGCCGCCGCCATGCAGCGCGGGCGTCCAGCACATCAGCGTTCCCGAACGGCTGCGCGACAGGACCACGCGCCCCGCCTCCCATTCCGGCGCGCTCGTGCGCAGAGCGTATGTGAACGATCCGTCCTCGTATATCGTGCCGGAGACGGCGGCGAGCCCGTCCGCCGTCAAAAAGCCGTCCGGCAGTCCTGCCGCGTCGCGGAAGTCCGCGTCTGTCAGCACGGAGGTCTGCCATGTGTGCAGCCTCAGCCCATACCGCTCCGCGATCTCCACGAGCTTCTCCGCCATCGGCAGCTCTATCGCGCCGTAGTTCGCCTCCGCCGCGGCAAGCTCGGGGCTCTCCTCCGTCCATGAGTTATCCGCGCCCCCTATAACGCCCGTTCCCTCGCTCATGCGGCGGGCGTAATACTCCGCCTTGTAGTCGTGCCACTCATCCGCCGCGCGCGCCTCGGGGGAGCCGGTATAGCCGTTGAACGTGATGCGCCCGCCCTCGCTGACGTGATCGCGCAGTCCCAGCAGCCCCGCCGCAAACGCCGTCGCCGTCAGCAGCGACACTATCGCCGCCGCGATGAGCAGCATGCCCAGCGTCTTGCGCGCGGGGCGCTTTTTGCCGCCGCTTCCCGTCTCGGCGTACAAAAACGCCCCTGCTTCGTCTACATACGCCGGATCGATCCCGCCCAGCGCGTCCACAAGAAATTCCCGCTTCATGCCAAGCCCTCCTCTCTCAGATACGCCGCGAGCTTTTTGCGCGTGCGGTGCAGCATGCTCGTGACCTTCGCGTGCGAGAAGCCCGCGGCGCGGGCGATGTCATCCACCGCCGCCATATGCCAGTATCGGCTGACGAACACGCGCCGCTCCGTGTCGCCGAGCCGCGCAAGGAAGCCGTCGATCGCGCGCACGAGCTCGCGCCGCTCGACCTCCCGCTGCACGTCCTCGCGCCCCGCCACACATTCGCCCAGCTCCTCCAGCGCGGCGGCAAGCCCGCCGCCGCGTTTCGCCTGTCCGGCGCGCCGCGCGATGTTGAGCGCTCTGTTGCGGCAGATCGCGGCAAAATACGCCGAGAGCCGCGCGGGGCGCTTGGGCGGCATGGTGTTCCACGCGGCGAGCCACGTGTCGCTCACGCACTCCTCCCCGTCGCGCTCGTCGCCCACGATGTTCATGGCGACCGCGCGGCAGTATGCGCCGTATTTCTCGTCGCTCTCGCTGATGGCGCGCTGATCGCGCTGCCAATAGTGGTCTATTATATCAGCGTCGCTGATCATAGCCTCACCCCCGTGTTTCGTGTTATGTATTTTGGACTTTCATCTATAGAGACACGGTTTATCGCGGAATGTTGCGCACGGAGCGAAAAAAAGACGGACGCCCGCGGAACGAGCGCGGGCGTCCTTTGCATATGCAGTCGCGTCACTTTATCGGCAGTATCACGCTGAACGTGCTGCCCTGACCGACCGCGCTCTCCACGGCGACCGTGCCGCCGTGAAACTGCGTTATCTCCTTCACCATCGCAAGCCCCAGCCCCGTGCCGCCGTCCTCGCCGCGCGAGGCGTCCGCCTGCCAGAAGCGCTGCCATATCCTTTCCTGATCCTCCTGTGCAATGCCTATGCCGTCGTCTCTCACCGTCAGCACCGCCTTATCTCCGGCGCGGTGCAGCGCCACGGCGATATGCCCGCCCTCGCGCCCGTATTTATAGGCGTTCTGCAAAAGATTCTGCACCACACGCGAGATGAGCGCGTGGTTGTATTCCAGCTCAATGTCCGGCTCGATGTCGGCAGTGAGCGTTATGCCGCGCGCCTCAGCGGGTACGAACTCCCCGCAGCAGGAGGCGACAAACTCGCTCAGATCCCCGCGGCGCAGGGGATAGCGCTCCGTGCCCTGCTGCATACGTGTCAGGCTCAGCAGCGACTGCACCAGCTCGCTCATCGCGCGCCCCTGCTCCTCTATCACGGCGACGGAGCCGAGGAAGTCCTCGCGCGTCTTGTCCTTGCGCTTGGCGCGGTCGCACTCGGCGAGGATTACCGTTATCGGCGTTCTCAGCTCGTGCGAGGCGTCGGAGGCAAACTGCCGCTCGGTGATGAACGACTGCTCAAGGCGGTCGAGCATCTTGTCGAACGCCGCGCTCAGCCGCCGCATCTCGCTCGGTCCGCGGCGCATATTCACGCGGCGGGATATGTCGTCCCCGTCGGAAATGCTGTTGGCGGCGGCGATTATCCTGTCCATCGGGCGAAACGCCCCCCACGCGATCAGCCACCCGCCGCCCACGGACAGCACGAGGATCGCGGGCAGAAGCGTCACGGTGAGGATAAGTATGGTGTGCATGAGACCGGAGGTGTCCGTCGTGGGTATCATGCCGCGCACCCATATGTCCGTCACGGCCATGTCCACCATCGTGTCGTAGACGTACAGCTCCTCGCCTCCGGCGCGCACCGTGCGTATCTCGTTTGCCCTCAGCGGGAGCTCAACATCCCAGTTCTCGTGCGCCGCGCCGCACAGCAGCGCGCCGGAGGCGTCGTATACGCTGCAATACACGCCGCGCTTATAAAAATCAAGGTCATCCCACTCGAAGCGCCCGTTGTCAAATTCGACGCTGTCCGCGTTTTTCACCACGACCTTCACCAGCCGCCCAGCGGGATCGTCCGTGACCGACGCGCCGTTTATCACCAGCACGAACACCAGCACCATCGCCGCCAGCAGCAGCACCATCAGCGTTATCCACAGCGTCACTCTCAGCTTTGCCGACATCGGCGCGTCACTCCTCTCTCAGCACCCAGCCCGTGCCCCACACGGTGTGTATGAGCTTTTTTGAAAAGCCCGTGTCCATCTTCTTGCGCAGATACCCCACGTAGACGTCCACCACGTTCGTTCCGCCCTCGTACTCGTAGTTCCAGAGGTTGTTCTCTATCATCTCGCGCGAGAGGACGACGCCGCAGTTGCGCACCATGTATTCCAGCAGCGCAAACTCCTTCTGCGTCAGCTCGATGCTCTTCCCCGCCCGCTCGGCGGTGCGCGCGGCGGCGTCAAGCGTAAGATCGCCGACGGTGTAGACGTTGGAGCGGTTGCCGGTGTACTTGCGCGTCATGACGTGCACCACGGCGATAAGCTCTTTAAAATCAAAGGGCTTTGTGAGATAGTAATCCCCGCCGCTCTCCAGCCCCTCCACGCGGTCGGCGACGCTGTCGCGCGCCGTGAGAAACAGCACCGGCGTGTTGTTGCCGCCGCGCCGCAGCCGCCGCACCAGCTCCAGCCCGTCCAGCTTCGGCAGCATGATGTCGAGTATCACAACGTCGTACACCGCCGTCAGCGCATAGTCCAGCGCGTCCGCGCCGTTGAAGCAGCTATCCACGCTGTACCCCTCGTCCTCCATCGCCTCGCTGATTATCCTGTTGAGATTTTTTTCGTCCTCTACGACCAGAATCCTCATGCTCTCCCTCTCCCGTCATGTATTTATCATACTGTAACCGTAAACATTAAATATTCTTTAAATCTTTTCTTAAAATATCATATTATTCTATGCTCGTAAAGCAAAATGAGAGGAGAAAATGAAATGAACAAAACTCTTAAAACCATACTTATAATATTCCTCGCCCTTGTTATCCTCGGGCTTGCCATCGGCGGGTACTTCATATGGCGGCACAACTCCGCCTACATCGGCAGACGCGCCGCGGAGGAGATCGCCGTCGCCGCCTCGGGGCTGACCCCCGCGCAGATAAAGGACGTGGATTCCGAGTTTGAGCACAACCGCTACTCCGCGTGGTACGATGTGGACGTGGATAGCTTCGGCGTGGACTATGAGTACATCATCGACGCGCGCACCGGTGAGATCCTCAACACCGCGTCCGAGCTCGACGATTGACCGTCACGGTATGCAAAAGGTCTTTCACCTTTTCATAATATGCTTTGCTTCCATTTTCCCCCTTGCGCACCTCATGCAAAACCGCCCGTGCCATGCGACACGGGCGGTTTTCTGCTGCTCTGTCTTATTTTCCGTACCCGCTGAGAAACTGCTTTGTGCGCTCCTCCTGCGGGTCTTCAAATACCTGCGCGGGCGAGCCCTGCTCGACGATGCCGCCGCCGTCCATAAAGAGCACCCTGTCGGACACCGCCGCGGCGAAGCCCATCTCGTGCGTCACGACAACCATCGTCATCCTCTCGCTCGCAAGCTGCCTTATAACGCCCAGCACCTCGCCCGTCAGCTCCGGGTCGAGCGCGCTCGTCGGCTCGTCGAAGAACAGCACCTCCGGTGTGAGCGCGAGGGCGCGGGCAATGGCGACGCGCTGCTGCTGCCCGCCGGAGAGCTGGTGCGGGTAAAAGCGCAGCTTATCCCCCAGCCCGACGCGGCGCAGAAGCTCCTCGCTCCTTTGCTCGATGGCGGCGTTTATCTCCCGCTTGCTCTCGCGGTAGTCCGCGCGGCTTTTCGCCTGCAGCTTCGGCGCAAGGGCGACGTTTTCCAGCGCCGTATACTGCGGGAAGAGGTTGAAGCTCTGGAACACCAGCCCGAAGTGCAGCCGGTTGCGGCGTATCTCATCCTCGGAGAGCCTGTGCTCCTTTAACGAGGAGTACAGCACGTCTCCGCCGACGGTGATGACGCCAGAGTCCGGCATCTCGAGAAAGTTCATGCATCTGAGCAGCGTCGTCTTGCCGCCGCCGGACGGACCTATGACGGACAGCGTCTCCCCGCGCTCCATTGAAAAGCTGATCCCCTTGAGCACCTCAAGCTCATCAAAGCTCTTGCGCAGGTCTTTTACTTCCAGCAAAGCCATGCTCCGCCCTCCTCAAACTCTGAAATAGTCCAGCCGCTTTTCAAGCCTGCCCAGCAGCACCGTCAGTATGCCGCTGAACGCGAGGTAGTACACCCCCGTAAAGAACAGCGGCCATATGATGCCTGCGGACTTGATGAACGCCTGCCCGTTCCACATCACCTCGTACACCGCGATAACGCGCACGAGCGACGTGTCCTTCACGAGGGTTATCACCTCGTTGCCCATCGGGGGGACGATGCGCTTTATGACCTGCATAAGCGTCACGCGGAAGAATATCTGCGTGTTAGTCATGCCCAGCACCTGCCCCGCCTCACGCTGTCCGCGCGGAACGCCCTCAATGCCGCCGCGAAATATCTCGGAGAAATAGCAGGCGTAGTTGAAGATGAACGCGACCATCGCCGCGATAAAGCGCCCGCTTGCGCCGCTGCCCCACCAGTTGCTGCCCAGCACGATGCCCGGTCCGTAGTAGATGAGCAGAAGCTGTAGCATCAGCGGCGTGCCGCGTATGACCCACACGACGAGCTTGACAAAGAAGCCGAGCGGCTTGAAGCGGCTCATCGAGCCGAGGGAGATGATAAGCCCCAAGGGGATCGCGCCCAAAAGCGTGAGCGCGAATATCTCAAGCGACTTCAAAAAGCCCAGAGACAGAGAAGCGAGAACGGTCTGGAACATGATAAACCTCTTATCTATTCAGTGTGATGAACGCCCTAAGTAACCGCTGATTAAATAGATGTCAGCGTCTGAACGGATAATTTTCCGTCTGATTTCATGAGCTTTTTTTGAAATACACAAAGTATTCCTGCAAAAAACTCATTTTATCAGCCGAAAAATCCTCTCGCCCAGCCATCTGACGTATTTAATCAGCGGTTACCTAAGCAGAGAGGGTCTGAGCCCTCTCTGCTTTTAGGTAAAAGCTCTCTGATTTTACAATAAGCAAGCTCACCTTGCAATGATGGATTCCTGAACGCCGTAGGTGTTGGCAATCTCCATCAAGCTGCCGTCGGCGTAGGAGGCGGCAAAAAACTCGTTGAGCCTCGCGGCAAGGTCGCTGCCGCTGCGAAAGCCCACGCCGTACTCCTCGCTCGTGAGCTGCACGGTGTAGCTCAGATCGGGGTAGCTCGTCCCCTCGCCTATCATCGCGCCCGCCATCAGAAGATCAATGACGCAGGCGTCGGCAGTGCCCGCCTCGACCTCCATCAGCGCGGAGGCCTGACTCTGCACGGCGGTGGGCTCGATGCCCAGCTCCTTGACGGCGGCTTCACCGGCGGAGCCTGCCTCCACCGCGAACGCCAGCTCGGAGAGGCTGTCGGCGGTCTGGTACTTGTCGGCGACGTCAGCCTTCACGACGACGACCTGCGCGTTGTTGCAGTACGGCTCGGAGCACGCCATGGAGCTTGTGACCTCCGGAATGAGGGTCATGCCGTTCCACACGCAGTCGATGCTCTTGTTGTTCAGCTCAAGGATCTTGTTGTCCCAGTCGATCTCGACAAACTCGGCGGCAACGCCCAGAGTCTTTGCAAACGCCTTCGCGGCGTCGGCGTCGAAGCCTATCCACTCGCCGGAGTCGCCCCTGTAGTCCATCGGGGCAAAGTCCGTTATGCCGACTATCAGCGTACCCTTGCCCTGAACATAGGCAAGATCGCTGTCCGCGGCGGGGGCGGCACTCTGTCCGCAGGCGCACAGCGCGAACACCGTCACGAGTGCGAGAAGCATGGAAAGTATCTTTTTCATTTTTGTGTCCTCCATTTCAAATAGCGAAGATCGTTTTGTCTTTCCTTGCGCGATCCGGCTGTTGACCGGCCGGTTTTTGTTGTTAGCTTGTTAGCACGCTGCTATAATATCACATTAGCGAAATAAAGCAAGAGCTTTTTCTCCTTTTGCTGTGCAAATTTTGCACAGCGTTTTTATGCCCGCGCCGCGTGTAGGGTGTTTAATTCCTAGTCGGTTTGTGGTATATTAAGCATATAGTTATGGATTCGTCCGCCGCGCTGCGGCGCTGTCTCATTATAGAAAGGACAAGCACAATGAATGTAACGACCAAGGGGCGCTACGCCCTGCGCGTGATGCTCGACCTTGCGCAGCATCGGGACGAGGGCTTCGTCTCGCTCAAGACCATCGCCGAGCGTCAGCAGGTATCCATGAAATATCTTGAGATAATCGTGAGCAGTCTGAAAAAAACCGGACTTGTGGACAGCACGCGCGGCAAGGAGGGCGGGTATCGGCTGACAAAGCCCGCGTCGGAGTACCGCGTGGGGGATGTTCTCCGCTGCATTGAGGACAACCTCGCCCCCGTTGCGTGCATACGCAGCGGCAGCGTCCACTGTGAGCGCGCGGGCGAATGTCTGACCGTGCCGATGTGGATGGAGCTGGACGAGCTCATCAACGGCTATCTCGACGCCGTCACCCTCGCCGACCTGCTCTCCGGCGAGCGGTGGAGAAAATAGATATATACGTATGCGTTGATGCGCGCGGTTTTTGCCGCGCGCATATTTTTTTCAAAAGGCTCTTGACAAACCCGCACCGCTGTGTTATTGTACTAATCGCTTAGTACAGTGATACGCAGGAGGTGTGATAATGGAATGGCAGTTTGACAACAATATGCCTATCTACACTCAGCTTGTGGACAGGATAAAGCGCGCCATCGTCTCCGGCGAATACGCGCGCGGGCAGCGGCTTTCGGCGGTGCGCGATCTCGCCTTTGAGGCGGGCGTGAACCCCAACACCATGCAGCGCGCGTTTCAGGAGCTGGAGCGGCTTGGGCTTGTGTACACACAGCGGAGCAGCGGAAGATTCGTGACGGAGGATGAGGACGTGATCGAGGCGACGAAAAAGGCGCTGGCGGAGGCGGGCATACGCTCGTTCATGGATTCGATGCGGCGCATAGGCTACACCAAGGATGACATTATACGGCTGCTTGAGAGCGGCGAAAAGGAGGACGGCAATGGCAACACTTGAATGTAAGGATCTCACCAAGCGCTACGGCAAGGTGACGGCGCTGGAGAACGTCAGCTTCACGGTCGAGCCGGGGCGCGTCGTCGGGCTTTTGGGTCCGAACGGCAGCGGCAAGACCACGCTCATAAAGCTGGCAAACGGACTGCTCGCCCCGACGGCGGGCGAGATACTCATCTGCGGGGAGCGCCCCTCTCCGGCGACGAAGGCGGTCGTGAGCTATCTGCCCGACAAGCTGCACCTGCCGGAGTGGATGAGCGTGGAAAAGCTCACGGAGCTGTACGCAGACTTCTACGCGGACTTTGACCGCGAGCGGTGTGCGGATATGCTCGCGCGGCTCGCGCTCTCGCCGAAGCAGAAGCTCTCGCAGATGTCCAAGGGCACGCAGGAGAAGGTGCAGCTCATACTCGTGATGAGCCGCCGCGCCAAGCTCTATCTTCTCGATGAGCCGATAGGCGGCGTCGATCCCGCCACGCGCGACTTCATCCTCGACACCATCATCAAAAACTACGACCCCGACGCCGCAGTCGTCATCTCCACGCATCTCATCGGCGACGTGGAGAACGTCCTCGACGAGGTCATATTCGTCAATCGGGGCAGGATAGCGCTCCGCTCCGGCGTGGACGAGATAAGGGAAAAGCACGGCAAGAGCGTTGACGCTCTTTTCAGGGAGGTATTCAAATGCTAGGCAAGCTTATAAAACAGGAGCTTCGCGCGACGAGCCGCGTCATGCTGCCGCTCATCGCGGCGGTGCTGGTGCTGGCGATGCTGTCCGGCATATCGGTGGCGCTGCTCGACCGCGAGCAGGACATGGGCTTTATGACCGTTGTTTTTGTGCTCACCATCATCGCGTTTGCGGTGTGCGTGTTCGCCGTGTGCGTGGCGGCGCTCATCGTCATGATAGAGCGCTTCTATAAAAATCTCCTCGGCAGCGAGGGCTATCTGATGTTCACCCTGCCCGTGAGCGTGGACGCGCTCGTGTGGGCAAAGCTCCTCGTGTCGTTCATATGGTTCGCCGCCACGGTTGTCGCCGTGGTGCTGGCAGTGCTGCTGCTCGCCGCGGTGGGCGCAAGCTTCGCCTTCACCGGCGAGGACGCCGCGCTCGTCGGCGGCATGGTGCGCGAGGCGTTCGCGCACATCGGCGCGGGCAACGTCATCGGCGTGGCGCTTGAAGCGCTCGCCGCGTTCTTCCTCTGCTCCGTGTTCGACTGTCTGCACTTCTACTTCGCCATGGCGATCGGGCAGAGCTTCGCCAACCACAAGGCGGCGTGGAGCGTCGTGTTCTACTTTGTGATAAGCATCGCCGTGTCTCTGCTCTCCACCGCCGCGCTCGCCGCGATAAGCGCGGTAGGACTGGTGAGCAATTTACAGATAACGGTCAGCGACCTCACGGTCTCCGGCGGCTTTGCCGCGGTACACCTCGTGCTCATCGCAAACGCCGTCGCCGCCGCCGTGCTCGGCGCGATCTTCTACTTCCCCACGACCGCGCTGCTGAAAAAGCGGCTCAACCTCGCGTGAAGTAACCGCTGATTAAATACGTCAGATGGCTGGGCGAGAAATAGTGTGATGAATCACACTATTTCATCAAATGCCGTCAGGCTCGCCGCTTGCACGGCAGCCGCCTGACATGGCGAATAATTTATTCGGCTGATAAAATGAGCTTTTTGCAGGAATACTTTGTGTATTTCAAAAAAAGCTCATGAAATCAGACGGAAAATT
>CAKTKT010000032.1 GCA_934572325.1 uncultured Oscillospiraceae bacterium | reverse complement strand
ACTCAACTATAACCCATGAGACCATATCCTTCATATCTTTTTATTCACTTGTCCAATATGTATTGTAGTCCTACACGAAATATCGAGGATAATTGAAAAAAACGCTTGAATTGTGCGTATGCTTATGTTATACTTGTCAAGCTGTTAATTCGTATGAAATCGAAAGGATTGAAATAAATGTCTACGCTCACTATTGTTTTCACCGTTCTTCAGGTCATCTCCGGTCTCGCCGTAACCGTTATCGTGCTCATGCAGAGCGGCAAGAGCGCCGGTCTCTCCGGCTCTATCTCCGGCGGCGCGGAGACTTTCTTCTCCAAGGGCAAGGCAAAGACCCTTGATGCAAAGCTCGCAAAGCTGACAAAGTGGTTCGCCCTCGTGTTCGTCGTGCTGACCCTCGTGCTCAACCTCATCTGAGCATTTAACTGTCTTGATTAAAAAATTGCTGACCGTGCGGTCAGCAATTTTTTATTCCCATGTTTTCCACACGTCCGGGCAATAGCCGACGGTCGCCTGTCTGCCGTTGCGGACGATGGGTGTTTTGATGAGATACGGAATCTCGTACAGCTTGTCGAGCTTCGCGTCGGCGGAGGCGAGGTACTGCACCAGCGGATAATCCTCATCCGCCGTGTCGAGCATCGCCTCAAGCCCGACGGCATTTTTCACGGAGGTCAGCTCTCCCCTGCTCATGCCGTACTTTATCACGTCCACAAACTGATATTTTATTCTGCGCTCCTTGAAATAGCGCTCGGCTTTCTTCGTGTCAAAGCACTTGCTCTTGCCGAATATCTGTATATTCATCCTGCGCTTATATCTCGGTGATGACCGGAAGTATCATGGGACTGCGGCGCGTGGTCTTGTAGAGGTAGCCGGAGATATTGTTTTTCACCTTGCCCTTTATGCCGGTGAAATCGTTGATATGCTGCGCCTCGCACGCCGCGACAGACTCCAGCGTCACGCGCTTGAGCTCCTCTATAAGCTCCTCCGCCTCCTTGACGTAGATGAAGCCCCTTGTCACGATCTCCGGATCGGAGAGCATCTTATGGTCATGCGACGAGAATGGCATGACCACGACGACCATACCGTCCTCCGCGAGGCGGTGTCTGTCGCGCATGACGACGCTGCCCACCTCGCCCACGCCGCTGCCATCGACGAGCACCGCGCCGGAGGGCACGCTCGCCTCGCACTTTATGGACTTCTTCGTGATCTCTATGACCTTGCCGTTTTCGGCAATGACGATGTTTTTGGGGTTGATGCCCATGATACGCCCCAGCTCCGCGTGCTTGACGAGCATCCTGTACTCGCCGTGAACGGGGATGAAATACTTGGGCTTGACAAGCCCGAGCACCATCTTCTGCTCCTCCTGCGAGGCGTGACCGGAGACGTGCAGATCGGTGTGGCGGTCGTATATTACCTCCGCGCCCTTGTGGAAAAGCTCGTCGATGACGCGGCTTATCGTGTTCTCGTTGCCGGGGATGGCGGACGCGGAGATGATGACCCTGTCGCCCGAATCGACGGTGATCTGCTTATGCTCGGAAAACGCCATGCGGTACAGCGCGGACATAGCCTCGCCCTGACTGCCGGTTGAGATGATAACGACCTTGTTCTTCGGGAGCTTATTCAGATGCTCAATGTCCATCATGACATTTTCGGGGATGTCCATGTACGACAGCACCGACGCCACGCGCAGGACATTCTCCATGCTGCGCCCCGTAATGCCGACCTTGCGCCCGTATTTGCTGGCAACGTTTATTATCTGCTGCAATCTGTGGACGTTGGAGGCAAACGTGGTGATTATTATGCGCTTGTCACAGCCCATGAAGAGCTTGTCAAAGCTCTCGCCGACCTTGCGCTCAGAGTCGGAGTGCCCCGGCTTTTCCACATTGGTGGAATCGCTCAGAAGCGCGAGCACGCCGTCGTTGCCGAGCTGCCCGAAGCGCGCGAGATCGAACATTCCGCCGGATATGGGCGTAACGTCTATCTTGAAGTCGCCGGTGTGGATGACCGTGCCGAGAGGCGTGCCGATGGCGAGGGCGACGGCGTCGGGGATGGAGTGGTTGACGTGGATAAACTCCACCGTGAAGCAGCCCAGACGAAACACCGAGCCTGTCTTTTTCGTGAATATCTGTGAGTTGTAGAGCAGATCGAACTCCTCGAGCTTCAGCTCGACAAGCGCGGCGGTGAGGGGTGTGGTATAGATGGGTATGTCCAGCTCGCGCAGGACGTAGGGCACAGCGCCGATGTGATCCTCGTGCCCGTGGGTGAGGATCATGCCGCGTATGCGGTCGGCATTCGCGCGCAGATAGCTGATGTCCGGCAGAACTATGTCGATGCCGTACATATCCTCATCCGGAAAGCCCATGCCGCAGTCAACGATGATAATATCCGCGCCACATTCAAACGCGGTCATGTTCTTGCCGATCTCGCCAAGACCGCCAAGGGGGATTATTTTCAGCTTAGAAATCATATTTTCTCCATTCTTCATTCAGTTTTTTTGCAGGGGAAGATGACCATGAACGAACCGGCGCACGACCTGCGGCGTGTACCTCCCTCGCTCGTGGCGGCAGTCATAAAGACCGCCGTTTTTATGTATGCGTATAAAGTATAACCGGTAGCGGATATTTTTAGCACAAAATGCAGCAAATACCCGAAAACGCCAAAATTACATTTCCGTGCGCCCCTCGATGGCACGGTTGAGCGTCGCGTCGTCTGCAAATTCGAGGTTTGAGCCGACGGGGATGCCGTAGGCAAGGCGCGTGACCTTTATCCCGAACGGCTTCAGAAGACGCGAGATATACATCGCGGTGGCTTCGCCCTCGGTGTCGGGGTTCGTCGCCATGATGACCTCCTCCACGCCCGGCTCCGCCGCGCGCACAAGAAGCTCCTTGATGCGTATGTCCTCCGGTCCGACATGGCTCATCGGCGAGAGCACCCCGTGCAGCACATGGTACGTTCCGTTGTACTCGCGCCCGCGCTCTATGCTCAGCACGTCGCGCGGCTCGGACACGACGCAGATGGTGGACTTATCCCGCCTGTCGCTCGCACATATCTGGCATATCTCGCCCTCGGTGAGATTCTGACAGATCCTGCAGCAATGCACGCCGGACTTAGCCGCAATGACAGCGTCGGCGAATGATCTTGCCTCCTCATCCGGAAGCGAGAGCACATAGAACGCCAGACGCTGGGCGCTCTTCCTGCCGATGCCGGGAAGCGCGGCGAATTTATCTATAAGGTTTTCAAGCGACGCCGGGAAAAATGACATACTCTTATTCTCCGTTGCAGCTATGGATTATTCGCCCTTTATGGCAGCGATCGCGGCGGCGCGGTCGGGCTTGTCAAAAACGGCGCTGCCCGCGACGAGGACGGAGCAGCCCGCCTCAGCAGCGAGACGCGCGGTGTCGGCATTTATGCCGCCGTCAGCCTCCAGCTCGCAGCCGGGCTTGATGCAGTCGATATACCCGCGTACTTTTTCGATCTTTTCAAGCTGGTCATACATAAAGCTCTGTCCGCCGAAGCCGGGCTCAACCGTCATTATCAGCACAAGCTCCACCTGCTCCAGAAACGGCAGGACAGCCTCCGCCGCCGTGCGCGGCTTGAGCGTAACGCCCGCGCGCTTCCCTGCGGAATGTGCCTTATCTATCGCAAGCATGATATTCTCCCGCGTATCCGCCTCAACGTGGAGGTTGACGAGATCCGCGCCGGCGGCGCAAAACCGCTCCACATAGCGCACGGGGCGCTCGATCATGAGGTGGACGTCGAGAAACATATCCGTCGCGCGGCGCAGCGACTTGACCACCGGAACGCCGATGGAGATGTTCGGAACGAAAAGCCCGTCCATAACATCGACGTGCAGCCAGTCCGCCCCCGCTTTCTCAACATCCTCGACCTCCGCGCCGAGACGCGCAAAATCCGCGGACAGTATGGACGGGGCGAGCTTTACCATAACGCAACTCCTCTGGTTAATCCTTCTTCATACATCCTATTTATTATACTACAACAAATAGTTCAATTGCAATATTGACGTGAAGAATATTTAGATATAAAATATACTAATGAAGAAGAACACGGAGGACGATATTTTGGCGAGAAAAAACAAAAAGCCCCCGCGCGTGGGGCATATATACGGTTTTGCGCTCACATGGGTCGCAATGGCGCTCATGCTGCCGCTCTACAAGACATGGGCGCTGATAACCGCGCTCGTCGTCAGCACGCTCGTGGGCGTGACGGTCTGGAGCATTGGCGAGAAAAAGGCGCAGAAGCTCGCGGAGGCGGAGCGCGAGGCGCAGCTAAAGAAGGCGGAAGCCGCCGCGAAGGAAGCCCCGCAGAGGAAGAGCTACGGTCCGGAGATAGACCCGATACTTGCCGAGGGCAGCCGCGCGCTCGCGGAGATGGGGCGGCTCTATGCCTCCATCAAGAACCCCGACGTGCGCGCGAAGATAAACGAGATCATGCGCATAACGGACAAGATAACGCAGGACGCCATTGACGACCCGTCGGATATTCCGCAGATAAAAAAATTCCTCAACTATTACCTCCCCACCACAATAAAGCTCCTCAACGCCTATGACCGCATGAGCTCTCAGGGCATCGAGGGCGAGAATCTGGACAAGAGCATGAAGAATATAGATGAAATGCTCGACACCGTCATAGCGGCATATAAGAAACGGCTGGATTCTCTTTTTGCAAATCAGGCGCTCGACATCGAGACTGATATAGAGGTCATGAATTCCATGCTCGCCAGAGAAGGTCTTGCGGGCGGCAAGGATTTCGACATAAAAAACGACGCCGCCCAAGCCGCGCAGGCGCAGTAACGCTATAAAAAGAAGAAAGGAACATCACCATGAACGATCAAACAAGCTCCATCCCAAGCCTTACGCTTGAGCCCGACGCCCCCGCCGCGGCGCAGACCGCCGTTGAGGAAGCCCCCGCAGCCGAGCTCGCCCCTGCCCCGGCCGTCGGCGAGGTCAGGATAGAAAAGCCGGATCTTAGCGCGCTGTCCGCAGCGGAGCAGGCGGCTGTCTTGGATTTTTCCGAGAAGATAGATATTACAAACACCGAGCAGGTCATGAACTACGGCTCTGCCGCGCAGAAGAACATCTCCGAATTTTCGGACGCCGCCCTCGGCACTGTACGCACCAAGGATCTCGGCGAGGTCGGCGATATGCTGGGCGATCTTGTCGTTGAGCTTCAGGGGCTGAGCTTCACGCAGGAGGAGAAAAAGGGTCTGCGCGGGCTTTTCAGGAAAGCGACAAACGACATCGCCTCCATGAAGGCGCAGTTCGACAAGGCGGAGGTCAACGTTGACAAGATAGTCGAGGCGCTGGAAAAGCACGAGGTCACGCTGATGAAGGACATCAGCATGATGGACAAAATGTACAATAAAAATCAAGAGTACATGAAGGAGCTGACCATGTATATCCTCGCCGGAAAGCTCAAGATAGAGCAGCTACGCAATGAGGAGCTGCCCAAATACGTAAAACACGCGCAGGAGACAGGGCTGCCCGAGGACGCGCAGGCGGCGAACGACTTTGCCAATCTCATCGGGCGCTTTGAGAAGAAGATACACGACCTTGAGCTGACCCGCCAGATTTCCGTGCAGATGGCACCGCAGATCCGCCTCGTCCAGAATAATGACAGTCTCATGGTCGAGAAGATCCGCTCCTCCATCGTAAACACCATCCCCCTGTGGAAAAACCAGATGGTGCTCGGGATGTCGATGTTCCACTCCGAGCAGGCGATGAAGGCACAGCGCGAGGTGACGGATACCACGAACGCCCTTCTCATGCAGAACGCACAGGCGCTGCACCAGGGCAGCGTTAACGTCGCCAAGGAGTCCGAGCGCGGTATCGTTGACATTGAAACGCTCAAAAAGACGAATCAGGAGCTTATCAAGACCCTCGACGAGGTGCGCCGGATACAGGACGCCGGACGCGCCGGACGCGCCCAGGCGGAGGCGGAGCTCAACCGCATCGAGGATGAGCTCAAGCAGAAGCTGCTGGAGATGAACGGCTGACGCCCCATAAGGAGGCTTAAATGAAAGCACTTAAAAATCCCTTTGTCGCAATACTCCTCGCCGTTATACTCGTCGCTTCGTCTACGCTTTTGTCCGCGTCCTCCAATCTCGGCAAGGACGCGCAGAGCATAACCGACGGGTTTTACAACGGCGTGAATTACGACGGCTATAAGCACCCCAGCATTTACAGCCAGCTCAACAATATCATCGGCGCGGTTGACGGTATGTGCGCCGTCGCGGCGAACAACGGCGTAAGCGCCGCGGCGCTGTCCGCGGCGTCAGGCGAGCTGAAGTCGAGTTTATCGACCATGCATGACAATATCGGCGCAATTTATCTCGCTTACAGCGGCATGTGCGACCGGCTTGCGCCGTTCAAGAGCGAAATGAGCGGCGTTACGCTCTCCGAACGCGAGAGCGAGGGCATGCAGGCGTATGAGGAGACCGTGGCGAACGCCCAGCGCGTTATTGACGAGTCCGGCTATAACGAGAGCGTGCGCTCCTACCGCAGCTCCATGGGCGCGGCGGCGAAGTTCTTTGCCTCGCTCTGCGGCGTGACAGGACCGGAGTATTTTGCGTGATATGAAAGCACGGCGCATTTTTTCATTTCTTGCGGCGCTGATGCTCTGCGCCGCGCTCGGCTCTTCTGCGTTCGCCATTGTCGGGCAGAGCGAGAGCTTTTACGCGGCTGACTATGCCAACGTGCTGAGCAGCAGCACCGAGCAGATGATAATCAACTATAACGGCGCGCTTGAGCAGCAGTGTCAGGGCGCGCAGATAGTCGTTGTCACCGTTGACTATCTCGACGGCATGACCACCGACGCATACGCCTATCAGCTTTTCAACTCCTGGGGCGTCGGCTCGTCGGAATACAATAACGGTATGCTGCTTCTGCTCGCCGTGCAGGAGAATAAGGCATGGCTCGCCTACGGGCTTGGGCTGAACTCCGCGCTCTCGTCGCAGAGCGTGGACGCGATGCTGGATGAGTATTTCTGGACGGATTTCGATAACGGCGACTATGACGCCGCCGTCACAAAGCTCTTCAACGCCCTGCTCAAATGGTATGATGGCGAGTACGGCAGCAGCGTCGCCGCCGGAACGGCACGGGCGAACAACGGCAGCTCCGGCAGCGGCTACACCGGCGGCGGTCGATATAACGGCTACGGCTTTTCGTATGCCGTGCGGCGCATCGTGCGCCTCGGTATCATCGTGCTCATTTTGCTTGCAGTGTTCGGCGGGAGCGGGCGCGGCAGAGGCGGCGGCTCATGGCTGCCTTGGCTGCTGCTTTTCTCCTCGCGCGGCAACCGGCACGGCTGGCACGATTGGAACGACCGTCCCCCGCGCGGCGGCGGTGGTTTCGGCGGAGGCGGCGGCTTTGGCGGTGGATTCGGCGGCGGGAGCGGTCACGGCGGTGGCGGCTTCTCCGGCGGAGGCGGCGGCAGACGCTAGAGACAAACAATTATATTGCCGCTGTCGCGGCAGAATGGAGAAGATAATGTCAATAGAAAAAGGACGCGCGTATTTCCGCGCGCTTGGGATCGAGGATAGGGTCAGGGAGTTTGAGGTGTCGTCCGCAACGGTCGAGCTTGCCGCGCAGGCGCTCGGCGTGGAGGGCGCGCGCATCGCAAAGACGCTCTCCTTCAAGACAGACACGGGCTGTATGCTCATTCTCGCGGCGGGCGACGCGCGTATCGACAACCATAAATTCAAGGAAAAGTTTCACTTCAAGGCGAAAATGCTCTCCTCCGACGAGGTGCTTGAGCTTGTGGGGCATCCGGTCGGCGGCGTGTGCCCGTTCGGCATAAACGAGGGTATACCGGTATACCTCGACGTCAGTCTCAAACGCTTTAAGACCGTGTTCCCCGCCGTCGGCAGCGGCAGCAGCGCGATAGAGCTGGATCTTGACGAGCTTTATAAATACTCCAACGCGCTTGAGTGGATAGACGTCTGCAAACTGCCGGAGTAAAGGGTCACTTCACTTTCGTGTTTTCAGTCCATTTTGCTCTTCTTTCTCGATTTTTTCAACATATACGCTGCAACCCCGCTTTTGGCTTGAGCCAAAAGCGGGGTTGTCTGCGATCTGAATCCGGAATGATTTTCATTCCGGCTTTTATGGCTGTATGTACTGTTTTTTGCGCCTTATCACTCAACGCCCTTGGGGTTCGGACCGTACTGGTTTTCGCCGGGCTGGCTGTCTCTGCACGCCCAGACGAGGTAGATTATCCAGCCGACGATCGGGATGAGCACGATCAGCGACCATGCGCCGGACTTTCCGATGTCGTGCATTCTGCGCCAGCACAGGGCGAGATTCGGGAGGAATACCGCGAGCGACAGAACGGAGTTGAGCCATGTAAACACGGAGGAATCTACCGCGCTGTCGAGCACCGTAAACAGCGTGGACAGAACGGAGAAAGCGAGCACGAAGTACCAGTACTCGCTGCGTCTGGCGCGCCCGGAAAACGTGGCGTACTTGGAGAATGCGGATTTGATGGATTCGGCAAAGGTCATGTTTTTGTTCTCCTCTCTTTTAATTATATATTACCTTATCGCCGGAGCGCTGTTCCGCTCTCCGGCGCAAGACACACTGCTTTCCGCGCACATGCCCTGCCGTGGCAGAGAGCCGTTCCGGCTCGGAGACGATGAAAGTCTCCGATGCGCCTCGGCTTTGCGCGTCCGGTATCTTCAATAGCCGCTTATTTGTTGCTCTGAAACCGGAAGAGCATATTCTCCACGCTGTTGTCGAGCACGCAGAGGAAGCGCTCCTTTGTGATGCCGTGCGGCAGCTTCATGCCGAGATCAAGCCACTGCGAAATAAGCCCGACGATGCCGTTTGCATAGAACTCAACGACAAAGTCAAAATCCTGACGGTCAATATTTCGGTTTTCGCACACGATCTCCGCAAAGCCCCTTATGCAGCTTTGCAGACGCTCCTTGAGGAAGCGAAGCATATAAAGGCGGCTGTTGGAATTGTAGACATTCAGCGCAAACGTATGGTTTTCATGGAGATATTCAAAAAACGCCATCACGTCCTCGCGCCAGTGGTCATAGACAATCTCCTTGGGCAGGACGCGGTTAGCATCCTGCTCGAACACCCATTCGAGCAGATCGTAAACATCATCGAAGTGGTAATAAAAGGTTTGTCTGTTGACGCGGCATATCTCGACAAGATCTTTGACCGTTATCTTGTCCATGGGCTTGACCGCCATCATCTGCTTGAGCGCCGCGGCGAATGCGTCCTTAGTCGAAAAAGCCATCATTTCTCTCCATTTCCATTTTTGATACCCTCGATTGACAAGGACACACGCGGTTTTGGCGGTCAGAAAAGCGCCGGAAAGAAACGCTGTCAGGCGTGTGTGCTCCTGTCAACCGTGGATAATTATAACACAAGTATACCGCAATGGCAAAGAGTTTTTTACTGATATTGTACTTTATTATCCTTCGCCTTTATGGTAGAATATAAAAAAATGCATGAGGACGGTATGGTATGAGCGAGAAAACGGACAACACAGCCACGGTCGGGGGCGCGCCGCAAAAAGCGCCGCTCCCTGTCAAGCGTCTCGCGCTGTCCGTGCTCGCTGGCGTGGCGGCGTTCGCGCTGTTCTGGTGCTGCTATTACCTTTTCGTGCCGCGCACGACGGTAGGGATGGCGGAGCTTGCGGGAACGTACACGCTCACCGCGGCAAGCCGCGGTGACGTCGCCCTCGCCGAGCCGGAGGGGCACGGCGCCGCGTCGGTCGAGCTTTACGCGGACGGACGCTGCCGCATGAACGCCGGAGAGCGCAGCCTGTCCGGTCGCTGGACGCTTGACGGAGACTTTATATCGCTGCGCTGCGCCGACGTAACGCTCACCGGAACGGCTGACGAGGGCAGGCTCGCGCTCAAAAGCGGATATGACAGCGCCGTGACGCTCGTTTTCACGCGCGCGGGGCTAACGGACGGCAGCGGCGACATACCTGTTGGAAAATATACCCTTACTGGCATTGACGACAACGGCACGGTGTATGCCGGCAGCGTCATTGACACGGCAGAGCCGGGCGATTGGTACATCCGCGTCAAGCGCGGCGGCAGTGGCAGCGCCGTCATCTTCTCCGCCGAGACGGAGGATATAAGCGTTGACGGCGGGTATATCCTCCTGCGCGGGATGCGCCTTGGCTATACCCTTGACGGCGGCGTGCTGACCGTGGATTACCCCGGCGGCATAACGCTCACATTTGAAAAATAGCGGTGCATGCAGCGCATCAAAAAAACGTCGGTTCACACCGGCGTTTTTTTGGTATTTACAGACTGTCCAACTCGTCGAGCCATATCCTTGCCGATGCGTCGGAGGGCATACGCCAGTCGCCGCGCGGCGAGAGCGAGACCGTGCCGACCTTCGGACCGTCGGGCAGACAGGAGCGCTTGTACTGCTGGGCGAAGAAGCGGCGGATGAACGTTCTCAGCCATTTGAGGATCACCTCGCGCGGATACGCCCCGTCAAAGGCATACTCCGCCAGATGCAGGATGCGCGCAGGCGACGCGCCGGTGCGCAGCATATGGTAGAGGAAGAAGTCGTGCAGCTCATACGGTCCTACAAGATCCTCGGTCTTTTGGGCGATCTCCCCGTTTACCGTGGGCAGCAGCTCCGGCGAGACGGGCGTGAGCAGTATATCCTTGAGTACGGCGGCGGTCTGCGCGTCGCACCGGTGCATTTCGTATTCGACGATATAGCGCACGAGCGTTTTGGGCACGGAGGCGTTCACGCCGTACATGGACATATGATCGCCGTTATACGTCGCCCAGCCGAGGGCAAGCTCCGACAGGTCGCCCGTGCCGACGACGATGCCGCCGGTCTTGTTGGCAATGTCCATGAGCACCTGTGTGCGCTCCCTCGCCTGACAGTTTTCATAGGTGACGTCCGTGACGCTCTCATCGTGCCCGATGTCGGCAAAATGCTGCCTGACGGCGGCGCTGATGTCCACCGTGCGGAAGCTGACGCCGAGGTTTTTGCAGAGCTTTTCGGCGTTGCCGCGCGTGCGCTTCGTCGTGCCGAAGCAGGGCATCGTCACGGCGATGATGTCCGTGCGCGCACGGTGCAGCGCGTCCATCGCCCTGACCGTGACGAGCAGCGCCAGCGTGCTGTCAAGCCCGCCGGAAACGCCCACGACAAGCTTCGGGCAGTTTATATGCTCAATGCGGCGCATAAGTCCGTCGGACTGGATGCGCAGTATCGCCTCGGCGCGTCCGGCGAGCGTCTCCCCGTCCGCCGGAACGAAGGGGCGGCGCGGGATGCAGCGCGTGAGCGCCGTGTCGGTCATGCGCTGGCTGAAATATATCCTGCGGCAGTCGGGCGCGGCGCTCTCGTCAAAGCTGGTGCACATATGGCGCGCGCTCGTGATGCGCAGCATATCCAGCTCCGTGGATATGAGCGTCTCGGGGGCATACGGTCTTTTCTCCGCGACCATGACGCCGTTTTCATAGACGAGGCAGTGCCCGGAGAACGAGAGATCCTGCGTGGATTCGCCGTGCCCCGCGCTGGCGTAGACATAGCCGCAGATGAGGCGGGATGAAGCCGACGCGACGAGCAGCCGCCTGTAATCATCCTTGCCGATAAGCTCATTCGAGGCGGAGAGGTTCGCCACGACCGTTGCCCCGGCAAGGCACAGCCCCGTCGATTCCGGCACGGGCGACCAGAGATCCTCGCATATCTCCACGCCGAGCACAAAGCCTGCAAGCTCACGACAGCAGAACAGCAGCCGCCGTCCGAACGGCACGGTCTCCCCCGCAAGCTCTATGACGTCCTCGCCGCGGTAGTCCGCGCCGGAGGTGAACTGGCGCATCTCGTAAAACTCCGCATAGTTCGGCAGCGCGACCTTCGGCACGACGCCGAGCACGCGCCCGTCATGCACCACGGCGGCGCAGTTATAGAGCTTGCCCTGCACGCGCACGGGAAGCCCCACCGCGACGACGCAGCGCCCTCCCGCCGTATGATCGCGCAGAGCGGTGAGCGCCTGCTTGGACGCGCGCAGCAGCATATCGGAATAAAAAAGGTCTCCGCAGGTGTACGAGGAGAGAAAAAGCTCCGGCAGGACGAGGAGATTTGCCCCTATGCGCTCCGCCTCGTCAACGCTCGCCTTTGCCTGCGCGAGGTTATACGCCGTGTCGCCCACGCGCAGTGCGGGGCTTGCCGCCGCGACCTTGATAAACCCGTATTTCATGCCATGTCCGCCTCCTGTGGTATCATTTTCTTCGATTTTAAGCCTCAGCCGCGCCCGTGTCAACAAAAAATGCAGACGCACGGAAATTGTGCGTCTGCAATGGCTTTTATGCCGTTATTCCTTCACGCTGCCCATGGACACGCCCTCGACGATATAACGCGAGAGGATGAAGTACATCACGAACATCGGCAGTATGGTAATGGAGAGCGACAGGAAGATAACTCCGTAGTCCGTGCGGAACGACTCGCCCATGAGCATCTGCACAAACATCGTCAGCGTCTTTTTGCCGGTGGAGTTGATGATAAGGCTGGGCATGAAGAGGTTGTTCCAGCTTGCGACAAACTGAAATATCGCCTGTGTGGCGAGCGCGGGCTTCATGATGGGAAGCACGACTGTGTTGAACGTGCGAAACTCCCCCGCCCCGTCGATACGCGCCGCCTCCACCACCTCCAGCGGCAGAGCGCCGAGGAGATACTGTCGCATGAAGAACACAACGGCGGGCGTGGTCATCGCGGGGATGATGAGCGGCCAGTATGTATCGACAAGCCCGAGCTTTATCATGAATTTATAAAAGCCGACGGCGTAAACCTGCGTGGGCACCATCATCACGCCGAGGATGAACGCCCATGCGAGCTTCTTCGCCTTGAAGTCATATGCGTGAATACCGTATGCCGTGAGCGCCGAGAAGTACACCGACAGCGCCGTGAACGGCACGGACACCATAAGGGAGTTGAGCATGGCTTTGTATGCCGTGACGCCGAGCCCCTGCTGCTTTTGATCGAAGGTCGAGATGTTCTGCCCCAGATAGCTGCCGAAGAAGAAAGATATGCCGGACTTTACCTCATTTGAAGAGCGCGTGGCATTGACGAACATGAGATAGAACGGTAGAATACTGACAATGCACAGGAGAATGAGCACAGCGGTGCGCACACGTATGCTGCGTCTGTACGCCGCGCGATCTCTCAAGCCGTTTTCCTTCATATTATCTCACCTCCCCTTTCGCCGCACCGTATCTGCGGCGCTTGGGTATGCCATCCTTCTGGCGCATGGAGAAGAGCAGCACAAGGCTGACGAGCATCGTCACAAGGAAGAGGAGTATCGACACGGCGGAGGCGCGCCCGATGTCGGTGTTGTGCAGGCGCATGATGTACATCGTCACGGTGGTGCTCGTGTCGTCCGGCAGTCCGATAGAGCCGGAGACGTTGAACAGCGCGGGTATATCATAAAGCTGCAAGCCGCCGATGGCGGAGGTCACAAGCACATACATCATGACGGGCTTCAAAAGCGGAAGCGTTATCCGCGTGAACTTCTGCCAGCCGTTCGCCCCGTCAATATCCGCCGCCTCGTAGAGCGAGCCGTTTATGCCGAGCATACCGGAGATGAGCAGCAGAGTCGTGTTGCCGTACCACATCCAGAAGAGGATGAACGAGATGGAAAGGCTCGTGCCCCACTTGCTCGTCATTATATTCGCGTCCTGCGAGATCCAGCCGATGTTCCGAAGCGCGGTCATTATCGGACCGAACTGATTGAGGAAAGCGTAGAACAGCATGGAGATGGACGCGGCGGTGATGATGTTGGGCATATATATCATCACCTTGAAAAAGCCCTTGCTGCGAAGCTTTTTGCTGTTGTCCGTCAGCCAAGCCGCAAGCAGCAGGCTGAGCAGTATCTGCGGGACAAAGTTGAAAAACCAGATGCGCACGGTGTTGCCCAGATACTTCAGAAAATACGGGGTCTCGCCGTCTGCAAAGCCCAGCAGCTTTTTATAATTCGTCAGTCCCGTGAAGGTGACTGTTTCTTTCAGATTTCGTGTCGTATATTCAAAAAGGCTGTAATAGAATGTGCTTATAAGCGGCCAGAGCGAAAAAACAGCGTAAACGATAAAGAACGGGAGAATAAAATAGTAGCCGTAGCGGCTGTAGCTTACGCTGCGCCTGAGCCTGTTTTTCTTTTCCTTCATTGGTTCACATCCTTAGAATCCGGCTGTAAAGGAACGTGCCCTCCCGCCCATGACGGGAGGGCACTGAAGCTTGCTGTGCCGTGTATGACGGCGTCAGGCAACGTTGAGGTAGGAGAAGGTGTCGTGGATGGAGTTTGCGAAAGCGCTGAGCGCCGCGTCAAGATCGCCGCTTGCGACATAGGAGTCAACGGCGCTGGGCAGGAGATTCTCGCAGATCTTCTGATCCTCGCCGACAGCAAGGACATTGATGCCGTCGCACTTGTCGGCAAAGAACTTGACGATGTCCTGACCGTTGGCGCACTTGAAGGTGCTGGTCGTGCCGGAGCCGTTCTCCTCAATATAGGCGATGGCTTCCTTGTTGTTGACGAAGTCGCCGTTGGCGGAGTTGATGGCTATCATGGCGTCGGTGTCGCAGGTGGTGTAGTAGAGGATCTTGTACGCAAGATCGGTGTCGGAGCAGTCGGCGGTCGCCGCAAGACCCGTGCCGCCCCAGTAATAAGCCTGAGGTCCCTGAATGAGGGCGCAGTTGCCGGACCATGTATCGGTGAGGCACCAGTAGGTGTACCACGGGCAGCCGGTGAAGGCGATGCAGGCTTCGGTGGTCTCGCCGTCGCCGTCCTTGAGCGCCGCCCAGTCGGTGCTCCACATCTTGGCGTTGAAGGTCAGACCGTCAAGCTCCTTGGCGAGCTGGAAATACTCCTTGATGGCGTCGTCAATGACGATGTTGTCGTTCTCATCATACCATGCGCTGGTACGCGCGCCGTTGCAGAAAACATACTTGAGATCGTCCGCGCTGGAGAGCAGCTTGACCTTGCCGCCGGACGCTTCATTTACGCTCTTGGAGACTGCAACCACCTTGTCCCAGGTGTTCAGCATTTCCTGAAGAGCCTCGGGATCGGTCGTTCCGAGATACCTCTCGGCAAGGTCGGTGCGGATCTGCCATCCGCCCGGAGTGGCCTGCCAGAACAGCGCGTAGGTGTCGCCGCTCGCGGCGTCAGTGCCGAGAGAGAGGTTGTAGTCGTACATATTCGCCATATCGGCGTCGGTTATGCCGAGATCCTTGACGTTCTTGAGCAGTCCTGACTGGACGTACTTCTGAACGTAGCCGACCTCGAGAAGCATGACATCGGGGTACTGCTCGTTGGTGGGATCTGCAAGTATCGCGTCGATCTTATCCTGATAGATGCTCGAGTCGCCGACATTGACGAACTGCACGCGGGCAAGCTCATCCTCGGTCAGGTACTGGGGCAGCACCTTTTCAAGAATGGTGACAAAGTCGGTGTTCCAAGCCCAGACATAGAACGGATCGGCAACGGCGGTCTCTTCGGCGGCGGGAGAGGCGTCCTCTGCGGGGGCTGCCTCCTCGGCTGCCGGGGCGGGCTGCTCCTCGGGAGCTGCGGACTGCCCGCAGGCGCAGAGAGCGAAAACCATTGCAAGGGCAAGGATAAGTGCCAAAGCCTTTTTCATTTGATTATTCCTCCTAAATTATTTGTGACTCTATAAATTACTGCATTCGCAGCTATCACCGTTTTCATCGAGCCTTCTGACCGAGCCGCGCACGCGGATATGCCCGTTGATTATCTCTCTGTCAACAAGCGTGGTCTTGGGTCGCTCAATAAGATCGACAAGCCCCTTTGCCGCCGCGCGTCCAAGCTCCGCCGTGTTCTGGCAGTAGGTCGTCAGCTTCGGGCTGACTATATCGGCAAGGCTTATGCCGTCGTACCCGATGGCGGACATATCGTTCGGGATATGCAGCCCCATCTCGTTTATGGCGTTCATGCCGCCAATATACGAATAGTCGTCAGGGAAAAGTATGCAGGTGGGGCGCTCCGGCAGCTTCATCAGCTCCCGCGTGACGCGCGCGCAGCCGTCGGCGTCGTGGTAACGGCTCTCGCGGATATACTCCTGCGGCACGTCAAGCCCCAGCGAATCACACGCGCGGTAAAAGCCTGTCAGGCGGTTTTCCGTGACGGCGGTATGCTCGCCGTGGATATAGGCAATGCGGCGGTGTCCCATGGAATATGCGTAGTGTACAAGCTCGCTCACGCCGTTGACGTTGTCCGACACGACGGCAAGGCGGTTATTGAATATATGATCTATCGTCACAACGGGAAGATCGGAGGAGATAAGCTCCTGCACCTGCGGGTCATTGAAATCTACCGAGGCTATGATGACGCCGTCCACCCCGCGATAGAGACAGTGCTGAAGATATGTCGTCTGCCGGCGTCCTATGTTCTTATTTATAAAAGTAACATCGTAGCCGTGCGCCTCCGCCTCCACCTTGAGACTGTCGAGCACTGCGGAAAAATACTCATGCGCAAGCCCGCTGTTCTGCTCATCGACAAAAAGTATGCCGATATTGTATGTGCGGTTTGTCTTGAGCGCACGAGCGGCGGAGTTCGTCATATACCCAAGCTCATCCGCAAGACGGCATATTCTCTCGCGGGTCTCCTCGCCTATATCGGGCTGCCCGTTGAGCGCCTTGCTGACCGTTGCGACGGACACACCGCAGCGCCGTGCAATTTCTTTCATGGAAACCATACGCGATGTCTCCTTTCGCTTTCCTTAACCGTTTACGTGATTATAAAATAGCGCATTTTCGCCATGATTGCAAGAGTATATTTGCGAGAAATGCCTTGTTTTCTGCAATTTTGGAACAAGCGCACAAATTCTCTACGAAAAATTGTCTATCATGTCACACACGGTTTTTCGTAGATTTTCGTAAATCCCGAAATAATGCACAAAACAGATGAGCTAATCTATACATATTGACTAAATTGCAGCTTTCTTGTCACAATGCTATTGCATTTACTGAAAAAATCATATATTGTTTTATAGAAAATATGTGCTTAATCGTTTTCGGTAAACTATGATATATTCCGGCATAACATCAGCAATGGAGGTATTGTCAATGCAGTACGGACACTTCGACGATGCGCATAAGGAGTATGTGATCGAAACTCCCCAAACTCCCCTGCCGTGGATAAACTATCTCGGCAGCGACGATTTTTTTACAATAGTGTCAAACACCGCCGGCGGCTACAGCTTCTATAAGGACGCGCGGCTGCGCCGTCTCACGCGCTACCGCTACAACGCAAGCCCGCTGGATGCGGACGGGCTGCATATCTACATAAAGGACGGCGGGTGCGTTTGGAATCCCGGCTGGCAGCCCACGCAAACGCCGCTGGAGGACTATTCCTGCCGTCACGGTATGGGCTACACGCTCATCGAGGGCGCAAAAAACGGAGTACGCGCCGCGCAGGAGATGTTCGTGCCCAAGGGCGATTGCTGCCTTCTCGTCCGCCTCACGGTCAAAAACGAGAGCGCAGCGGAAAAAGCGCTGAGTGTTTTTCCGTATGTTGAATTCTGCCTGTGGGACGCGATGGACGATTCCTCCAACTTTCAGCGCAACTACTCCATCGGCGAGGTCGAGGTCGGCGAGCGGGCGATTTACCACAAGTCCGAATACCGCGAGCGGCGTGACCATTACGCGGTTTTATGGTCGAACGCCGACTGTGCTGCCTTTGATACCGCGCGTGACGCCTTCATCGGCGTGTACGGTTCGCCCGCCATGCCGCAAGCCGTGGCGCACGGTGGCTGCACCGGCAGCATTGCACACGGCTGGACGCCCGTCGGCGCGATGCAGCTTGACCTCCTGCTCTCGCCCGGCGAGAGCAGGAGCGTCATAATAGGGCTTGGCTACATCGAAAATCCGGATGACGAGAAGTTCGCCGCCCCCGGGATCATCAACAAGACCCGTGCCGACGCGATGCGCGCGCGCTACGCCGACGACGCGCAGTTTGACGCGGCGCTCGGTGCGCTGCGCCGCTTCTGGGACGAGCTGCTCTCCTGCTATTCGCTCCGCTCGGGCGATGAGCGGCTTGACCGCATGGTGAACATCTGGAATCAGTATCAGTGCATGGTCACGTTCAACATGAGCCGTTCGGCGAGCTATTTTGAGAGCGGGATGGGGCGCGGGATGGGCTTTCGCGACTCGTGTCAGGATCTTCTCGGCTTTGTGCATATGATACCCGAACGCGCCCGCGAGCGCATACTCGACATAGCGGCGACGCAGTTTCCCGACGGCAGCGCGTACCACCAGTATCAGCCGCTTACAAAAAGAGGCAACCTCGCCGTCGGCAGCGGCTTCAACGACGATCCGCTCTGGCTCATCGCGGGTACGGACGCATACCTGCGCGAGACCGGCGACTGGAGCATACTTGATGAAACGGTCGCCTTTGACAACGACGACACGCTCTCCGCGCCGCTCATGGAACACCTGCGCCGCAGCTTCAACTATGTGCGCACACACCTCGGACCTCACGGGCTGCCGCTGATAGGGCGCGCCGACTGGAACGACTGTCTGAATCTCAACTGCTTCTCCGCCCACCCCGGGGAGAGCTTTCAAACCACGGGTCCAAGCGAAGGACCTGTTGCGGAAAGCGTGTTCATCGCGGGCATGTTCGTCAAGTACGGGCGCGCCTACGCTGACATTTGCCGCCGCACAGGTCGTGCCGACGAGGCGGAGGACTGTGCCGATGCGGTCGCCGCGATGGAGCGTGCCGCGCTCGGTGCGGGCTGGGACGGAGAGTGGTTCCGCCGCGCGTATGACGCGCTCGGCGCGCCGGTCGGCAGCCGCGAATGTGACGAGGGGCAGATATACATCGAGCCGCAGGGGATGTGCGTCATGGCGGGCATAGGTGTCAAGACCGGCGAAGCCGAACGTGCGCTCAAAAGCGTTGAGGAGCGGCTCGACACCGAATACGGTATCGTGCTTTTGCAGCCGGCGTACACCGGATACCGCCTCAACCTCGGCGAGATAACGAGCTATCCCCCCGGCTACAAGGAGAACGCGGGGATATTCTGCCACAACAATCCGTGGATAACCTGCGCCGAGGCGGCGCTTGGTCACGGCGACCGCGCGTTCACGGTTTATCGCCGCACCTGTCCGGCGTATATAGAGGACATAAGCGACATACACCGCACCGAGCCGTATGTCTACAGCCAGATGATCGCGGGCAAGGACGCCCCCGCGTTCGGCGAGGCGAAAAACAGTTGGCTGACCGGTACGTCGGCGTGGACGTTTGTCAGCATCAGCCAGAGCATACTCGGCATAAAGCCAACGCTTGACGGGCTGGAGATCGAGCCGTGTATTCCGTCGCGGCTCGCCGGATACGCCGTGACGCGCCGTTTTCGCGGCGCAACGTATGTTATCACGGTCGATAACTCTGCCGGCGTCCAGCACGGTATACGCGAGCTGTCCGTCAACGGCATAGTGCAGCAAAGCCATATCGTCTCCCCCGCCGCCCCCGGAGAGACGGTGAGCGTAAGCGTTACGATGGGGTAAAAACCGTGTTATAAAACCGCCGCACCGAGATTTTCACGTCTCGGTGCGGCGGTTTTTATGGCTTTCATAGTTTTCTTAGATTCCCGCCGTATTCTGTGCTTACCAGAATTTTTTCTTCTTGCACACCAAAAGGCTGATGACGACCACGGCGACGCTCGCCGCGATCACGACAGGATAACCGTATTTCCATGTCAGCTCCGGCATGCCGACAAAGTTCATCCCGTACCAGCCCACGAGCAGCGACAGCGGCAGAAAAACCGTTGTGACGATGGTGAGTATCTTCATGATGCGGTTTTGCCGTATATCTATCTCCGCCTGAAACATGGATTGAAGCTGGGTGCAGTACTCGCGCAGAAGCTGCGCCTCCTCGCGCAGACGGATCACGCGCTCCTCAAAGAGCCGGAAATGCCGCTGCTCGCTCTCGGTGAAAAAGCCGTTTTCGTTCTCATGCAGCTCACAGGCGACGTCGTCAAGCTGGGAGTAATAGCGAAAATATGCCATCGTCTCTTTTCTCAGCTCCGTCATGGGCGTGTTGAAAGCGTCAAGCCTGCCGGAGAGCACCTCGTCCTCAAGCTCCTGCGCCCTGTCCTCTATCTCCTCAAGATGGTGGAGATCCTTTGCAATAAGATTTTCAAAAAAGCAGTAGATAAACATCCCCACGCCGCCGTTCACCGCGTGCTTTTCGCGCATGATATGCTTCAGGTGGGATTCGACAACGCCCGTATCGTCCACAAGGACGACGCGCCGCGCCGTCACGAGATAGCCGCAGTGCAGCGCCTCCCCGTTTTTCCACGACTGCGGCACGACGAGCGTGCCGGCAAGGCAGTCCGAGCGGACCTCCGCCTTGCAGACCTTTACGTCGCGCGCCGAGGGCGTATGATGCAGCGTGCGCTCAAGCCCGGCGACGGGCGCGCAGTGCGAAAGCTCGTCCGAGGTCAGAATAAGAACCGCCGCGGCGTTCCCGTCCGGCTCGCGTTCAACGGCGGTCAGTGTTTTGTTCAGCTCATACCAGCGCATTTTTTATCTCCCCGTGTATATACTCGTGACTCATTCTATCATAAAACATGCCGTTCGCAACAATAAATTCGTTAACATTCGATTAACGCTTGCGCATAGTGTAGGTTTGTCAAACATATTGTACAGTGATCTCAGCGGGAGACAGCCAGCGGAGG
>CAKTKT010000031.1 GCA_934572325.1 uncultured Oscillospiraceae bacterium | reverse complement strand
CCCATCAAGGCGAAAAGGGCAAAAAGCGCCGGAAAGACTCGCTGTCAGGCGTGTGTGTCCTTGTCAACCGAGGGTATTATAGCAAATGCGCGCAAGCTCCGCAACATCAGCTTGAAAAAATATATTTTTTCATTGACAAATACCCCACTGGGGTATATATTTAAAATACCCATAGGGGGTATATCAAAGGCAAGGAGGGACAAGCATGGAGGAAAAAAGCTGCTGCTGCCCGCAGAGGAAAAAGGAGCGCACACCGGAGGAATATGCCAAGCTCATCAACAGGCTCAACCGCATTGAGGGGCAGATACGCGGCATACGCGGCATGGTCGAAAACGGCGCATACTGTCCGGATATTCTTGTGCAGTCCGCGGCGGTGAACGCGGCGGTGAATGCGTTCAATAAGGAGCTGCTTGCCAGCCATATACGCACCTGCGTTGCCAATGACATACGGCAGGGCAAGGACGAGGTCATAGATGAGCTTGTTGTGACGCTGCAAAGGCTCATGAAGTAGCTATAGGCGGAGGAATACGAAATGACACAGTATAATGTGACGGGCATGAGCTGTGCGGCTTGCTCGGCGCGGGTGGAAAAGGCGGTGTCGAAGGTGGACGGGGTCACGGCGTGCTCCGTGAGCCTGCTGACAAATTCCATGGGCGTTGAGGGCACTGCCGCGCCGGACGCGGTCATCTCTGCGATCAAAGACGCGGGCTACGGCGCGTCGCTCAAGGGCGCGGGCAAGTCCGCGCCGTCGGCGTCCGAGGCGGAGGCGCAGCTTGAGGATCACGAGACGCCCAAGCTCCGGCGGCGGCTTATCTGGTCGCTGGGCTTTCTTATCGTGCTCATGTATTTTTCAATGGGGCACATGATGTGGGGGTGGCGGCTGCCCGCGTTTTATGACGGGAATCACGTCGCAATGGGCTTGACGCAGATGCTGCTGACGATCATCATCATGGTCATAAACCAGCGCTTTTTTATCAGCGGCTTTAAAAGCCTTTGGCATCGCGCACCGAATATGGACACGCTTGTCGCCCTCGGCGCGAGCGCGGCGTTTGTGTACAGCACCTATGCGCTTTTCGCCATGACCGACGCGCAGGTCATGGGCGACGCGGACGGCGTTATGAGCCATATGTCGGACTTCTATTTTGAGTCCGCCGCAATGATACTCACGCTCATCACCGTCGGGAAAATGCTTGAGGCGCACTCAAAGGGGAAAACGACGGACGCGCTCAAGGGCTTGATGAAGCTCGCGCCCAAGACCGCGACCGTGCTGCGCGGCGGCGCGGAGCGAACCGTACCCATTGAGCAGGTGCAAAAGGACGACGTTTTCCTCGTCCGCCCCGGCGAAAGCGTTCCCGTGGACGGGGTCGTGCTGGAGGGCGAGAGCGCCGTGAACGAGGCGGCGCTGACGGGGGAGAGCATACCGGCGGATAAAGCGCCGGGCGACATGGTCTCCACCGCGACGGTCAACCAGTCGGGCTTTTTGAAGTGCCGCGCGACGCGCGTCGGCGAGGACACGACGCTTTCCCGGATAATCCGCATGGTCAGCGATGCGGCGGCGACAAAAGCGCCGATAGCCAAGATCGCGGACAAGGTCTCTGGCGTGTTCGTGCCGGCGGTCATCACCGTTGCGGTCATCACCGCCGCCGTATGGCTGCTCCTCGGGCGCGGCGTGGGCTTTGCGCTCGCGCGGGGCATATCCGTGCTCGTCATCTCCTGCCCGTGTGCGCTTGGGCTGGCAACGCCCGTCGCCATCATGGTCGGCAGCGGGCTGGGCGCGAAAAACGGTATACTCTTCAAAACTGCGGCTTCCCTTGAGGAGACGGGGCGGATAGAGATCGTCGCCCTTGACAAGACCGGCACGATAACCGCGGGCGAGCCGCGCGTGACCGACGTTATCCCATCGGAGGGCGTAGACGCGGGCGAGCTTTTGACGCTGGCATACGCGCTTGAGAAAAAGAGCGAGCATCCGCTGGCGCGCGCCGTGCTGCAATACGCCGAGGAGCAGGGGAGCGCCGTGCGCGAGGTCACGGATTTCAAGGCGCTGCCCGGCAACGGGCTTGAGGCGGCACTGGACGGAGAGCCCCTGTGCGGCGGCAACATCGCGCTCGTCTCCGAGCGTGCGGACATCTCTCCCGCAATGCGCGAGAGGGCGGAGAAGCTCGCCGGAGACGGAAAGACCCCGCTGTGGTTTGCCCTTGACGGGCGGCTGCTCGGTATCATTGCCGTGGCGGACGTCATAAAGCCGGACAGCCCGCAAGCCGTGCGGGAGCTGAAAAATATGGGCATCCGCGTTGTTATGCTCACCGGCGACAACGAGCGCACGGCAAAAGCCGTCGGCGCACAGGCGGGCGTGGACGAGGTCATCGCCGGTGTGCTGCCCGACGGGAAGGAGAGCGTTATACGCCGCCTGATGCAGCAGGGCAAGGTCGCCATGGTCGGCGACGGGATAAACGACGCGCCTGCGCTCACGCGGGCGAATATCGGCGTCGCCATCGGCGCGGGCACGGATGTTGCAATTGACGCGGCGGACGTGGTGCTGATGAAAAGCCGCCTGAGCGACGTGCCCGCGGCGATACGCCTCAGCCGCGCCGCACTGCGCAATATCCACGAAAACCTCTTCTGGGCGTTCTTCTACAACACCATAGGCATACCGATTGCGGCGGGAGCGTTCGTGTCGCTCGGGCTGACGCTCAACCCCATGCTCGGTGCGGCGGCGATGAGCCTGTCGAGCTTCTGCGTCGTGACAAACGCACTGCGGCTCAACCTCTTCAAGCTCTACGATGCGAGCCATGACCACAAGCGCAAAACCAAAATAAAAGAATACAAGGAGACGAAAACCATGAAAAAGACATTGAAGATCACCGGAATGATGTGCTCACACTGCGAGGCGACCGTGAAAAAGGCGCTGGAGGCTGTGCCCGGCGTTGCCGAGGCGCAGGTCAGCCACGTGAGCGGTACCGCCGTTGTCACGCTCGGCGCTCCGGTGGACGACAGCGCGCTCAAGAGCGCCGTCGAAGCCAAGGACTATACCGTGACCGATATAGAGTGATATATGCAGCGGCTCTGCGCCGAGACGCAGAGCCGTTTTTTTATTCAGATCGAAAGCGTTGGCGAAGCTCCTCGCTGTATTTTACGGAGTCGGCGATGGAGTCCGTCAGGAGCGAGAGATACTTTTGCGCCTGTGCCGAGAGGCGGCTGCTTTTGATGTGGAGCGAGCCTATCCGGATAAGCCCGTTGTCCTGCAAGGGAACGGTCATCACGTTCCCGTATCCCAAATCCCTCGCCAGCAGACCGCTGCCGGTAGTGACCGCGTCCGTCCTCTCCAGAATGTGCATTGCGACGGAGCGGTTTTTAAGCCTGATGCATTTGGCGGGCTTGCTGAGTGTGTTTATCGGGTATTCCTCGAAAAAATCCGCCGCCACGCCCTGCTCAAGCTCGAATGAGATATAAGGATAGTCGTTCAGCTCGCTCTCGCTCACAAATGCCCTGCCGGACAGAGGATGACCGCAGCGCATATATGCGCAGGGCGGCACGGCTGCAAGCTCACTGAACTCCACCCCTCTCGACTCCAGCACGCGCAGGATTATTCTCTCGGTGGACGCCGTGGTGAAGATCACCCCGACGTCGGCACGGTGGTCATAAACGTCGTCTATGACCGCGTCCATACCGTCCTCCTTGTATGAAAAGCGCAGGCGGTTGTCGCTGCTCTCCTGCAAGAGACGCAGGAACGCCGCCTCGCTGAAGGGAAAGCGCTGTGACGATACGGAAAAGCTCGTCGGCACAGTGCCGTTGTCCGCCTCGGTGTACAGGCTCTCAAGACGGCGCTTCTGCCCCAAGAGAGAGACGGCATAGCTGAGAAATTCCTTCCCCTCGGGGGTAAACTCCACCCCGCGGTTGCTGCGTATGAGAAACGTGGCGCCCAGCTCCTCCTCAAGCTCCCGCACGGCGGCGGAGACGGCGGACTGCGAGATAAACAGCTTTTTTGCCGCCTTGTTAATAGAGCCGCACTTGGACACCTGAACCATATAGTAAAGCTGCTGAAAGGTCATGCGATACCTCCTCATGAAAAGCCGCGCGTATTTCTTCGGCTCGTTACGGCACATTCCGACAGCTATCTGAAAAAGCGATAACTTATTGTGCATAACAAATGCTAACACCTTGCGCCGGATTTATGTTATTTTTATATTAGTACGAGATCGCATACGGTGTCAAGCCCGCGCGACGATAAAAGCATACGCGGTCTTTGAAAACGGAAAAAACTATTTGGAATATGTCGATACTTGAAAGGAGAAAAAATGAACATCAACAAGAAAATGGGCTTTGCGACGCGGCAGATCCACGCGGGAAAGATGGAGAACTCCGCAGGGGCGCTGTGCGCGCCTATCTACCAGACCTCCACCTTTGAGTTTCAGAATGTCGAGCAGGGCGGTGCGCGCTTTGCGGGAGAGGAGAGCGGCTACATCTACACAAGGCTCGGCAATCCTACGCAGGAGGCTGTGGAGATAAAGGTCGCCGAGCTTGAAAACGCGGAAGCCGCGCTGCTGACCTCCTCCGGCATGGGCGCTGTATCCTCCGCCATCTGGAGCGCCGTGGAATCCGGCGATGAGATCGTCGCCAGCGACACGCTGTACGGCTGCACCTTCTCTCTCTTTGTCCACGGTCTTTCCAAATTCGGCGTGACGGTCAAGCTCATCGACATGACCGATCCCTGCGGGCTGAAGGATGCGCTCTCGCCGAGGACGAAGGTCGTCTATCTCGAAACGCCCTGCAACCCCACAATGAAGATATTGGACATAGAGGCGCTCGCAAGCATATCGCACGAGTACAACAAGGATATATGCGTCATGGTGGACAACACCTTCTGTACGCCGTACCTCCAGAGACCTCTTGATCTCGGTGCGGACGTTGTGGTGCACAGCGCGACGAAGTACCTCAACGGTCACGGCGACGTTATAGCGGGCGTGGTCGTCGGCAAGGCGGACTTTATCACGAAGTGCCGTATGTTCGGTCTCAAGGATATGACCGGCGCGGTCATTAGCCCGTTTGATGCATTCCTGATAGGGCGCGGCATGAAGACGCTGGATATACGCATGGAAAAGCACTGCGACAACGCGCAGAAGCTCGCCGAGTTCCTGCACAGCCATCCGGCGGTGGATAAGGTCTACTTCCCGGGGCTTGAGGATTTTGAAGGCTACGCTGTCGCCAAAAAGCAGATGAGCCGCTTCGGAGGTATGCTGGCGGTCGAGCTGAAGGCAGATAAATATGCGACAGCCGCCGCGCTCAACAAGCTCAAGCTCTGCACCATCGCCGTGTCGCTGGGCGATGCGGAAACGCTTGTGGAGCACCCCGCCACGATGACACATTCCACCTATACCGCCGAGGAGCTCAAGGTTGCCGGTATCTCCGAGGGCATGGTGCGCATAAGCGCAGGGCTTGAAGATCCGGAGGATATAATCGCGGACTTCAAGGAGATCCTCGACACGCTTATATAGTGCAGACGCTTTAGGGAGTTTTGCAATATCGGGCTGTGCGACTTCTCGCACAGCCCGATAATTTATTCAACAGCAGCACAGCGACTAATGGTTCAGCTCCTCCGCGCGGTGGCAGGCGACATGGCGAGCGCCGATCTGGCGAAGCTGCGGCACCTCACTGCGGCAGCGCTCCGTGGCGTAGGGGCAGCGCGTGTGAAAGCGGCAGCCGGACGGAGGATCGATGGGGCTTGGCAGCTCGCCGTGAAGAAGCGGCTTTTCCTCATACCGCGCGGCGGGGTCCGCCTTGGGGATGGCGTTGAGAAGAAAGCGCGTGTACGGATGCAGCGGCGCGGCATATACCTCCGCCGTGCGCCCGAGCTCGCACAGCCGACCGAGAAACATCACGCATATCCTGTCGGAGATGAACCTCACGACGGACAGATCGTGGCTTATAAAAAGATAGGTCAGTCCGCGCTCGCGCTGGATACGGCGGAGAAGGTTGAGTATCTGATTCTGCACGGAGACGTCGAGCGCCGAGACCGGCTCGTCGCAGACGATGAGCGACGGGTCGAGCGCGATGGCGCGCGCGATGCCTATTCTCTGGCGCTGACCGCCGGAGAACTGATGGGGATAGCGGTAGAGAAATTCCTCCGGTATGCCCACGTCGTGCAGCAGCGCGAGCACGCGCGCGGTCGTCTCCTCGCCCGTGCGGCACAGCTTGTATGTATTCAGCGGCTCTGCCACGATGTCGCGCACGGTCATGCGCGGGTCGAGCGAGGCGTAGGGGTCTTGGAATATGAGCTGCATACGCCGGCGGTACGGGGCAAACGCCTTCTCGCTGAGAGCGGTTATCTCCGTGCCTTCGAAGGTCACCTCGCCGGAGGTCGGCGTTATCAGCCGGATGAGCGTGCGCCCGAGCGTTGACTTGCCGCAGCCCGACTCGCCGACGAGGGCGAGAGTTTCGCCCTTATATATCTCAAGCGACACGTCGGAGACGGCGTGTACTTTTTTCCTGTTTTTCAGGGTAAATTCCTTGGTCAGCCCTTTGGCTTCAAGAAGAATCTCACTCATGACGCACCTCCGGGATGTTCGCACAGCGCACAAGATGACCGGGGCTGATCTCGCGCAGCTCCGGCACGGCAGCGCCGCAGTGTGCGCCACATTCGGCGCAGCGGGGGGAGAAGCTGCACCCTGCGGGCAGATGAAGAAGATTCGGCACGACGCCGGGGATGGTCTCAAGCTCATCACCGCCGCGCTCAAGCGAGGCGACGGCGGACATCAGCCCCACGGTGTAGGGGTGCGCGGGGTGGGCAAAAAGCTCGAAGGTTTCCGCCTGCTCCACGACGCGCCCCGCGTACATCACGTATACATAGTCGCACATCTGCGCGATAACGCCGAGATTATGCGAGATGATGACGATGCCTGAGCCCGTCTCGTCGCGCAGTGTGCGCATGAGCTGCAATATCTGCGCCTCCACCGTCACGTCCAGCGCGGTCGTCGGCTCGTCGGCGATGATGAGCTTGGGGCGGCATATCATTGCCATCGCTATCATCACTCTCTGCCGCAGACCGCCGGACAGCTCGTGCGGATAGCAGTTGTAGCGCCGCTCCGGCTCGGATATGCCGACCTTGCGGAATATGCGCAGCACCTCGGTTTTTGCCTCGTGCGGCGTGACCTTGCGGTGCAGCAGCAGCGCCTCGCGCACCTGAAGCCCTACGCGCATGACGGGGTTGAGGCTCGTCATCGGCTCTTGAAATATCATGCCTATCTCCTCGCCGCGCACGGTGGACATCTCATGCTCGGAAAGCTCCGTCAGCTCCTTGCCCGCAAGCCTTATGCTGCCGCCGACGATTTTGCCGGGGTAACGCAGCAGACGCACGATGGAGCGCGCCGTCATGCTCTTGCCGCAGCCGGACTCGCCCACAATGCCGATTATGCTTCCGCGCGGAACGGAGACGGACACATCGTTGACAGCCTTGACCTCGCCGTTTTGAGTGAAGAAGCTGGTGCAAAGATGCTCGACCTTCAACACTATCGCGTTATCCATTGCCACTCCTCCCTCACTGGTTTTTAAGATGCGGGTCAAGCACGTCGCGCAGACCGTCGCCGAGGAAATTGAACGCCAGCACTATAAGCATGATGGCGATGCTCGGCGAGAGGCTGAGCCACGGCTGGCTGTACAAAAACTGCCGACCGGTGTTGACCATGAGCCCCCACGACGCCTGCGGCGCTTTTATGCCGATGCCCAGAAAGCTCAGCGAGCTCTCGGACAGGATGGCGGAGGGGATGTTGAGCGTGAATAGCACGATGAGAGAGGGAATACAGTTCGGCAGAATGTGCCGGAGCATGATAGCGGCTTTCTTCACGCCGATAGAGCGCGCCGCCTCCACAAATTCCGTCTCCTTGAGCTTGAGTGTCTCCGCGCGCACGATGCGCGCCACGCTCGCCCAGTTGACGAGCGCGAGGGCGAGAAAAATGTTTATCATGCCGTCGCCTAGGGTGTACATTATCACCATTGCAAGAAACATCGACGGGAAGGCGAGCATTACGTCCGCAATGCGCATTATCACGGCGTCCGTCCGCCCGCCGCTGTACCCGGCGATTATGCCGAGCAGCGCTCCGGCAAGCATGGACACGACCGTCGGCACTATGCCGACCAGCAGCGACACGCGCGAGCCGTACAACATTCGCGTCAGCACATCGCGCCCCGCTTCGTCCGTGCCGAGCGGATGCTCGCGCGACGGGGGCGCAAGGCGGTTGAGAAGATCCATGCCGTCAAAGGTGTAGGGCGTGAGCACGGGGGCGAGCAGGGCGGCGAGGATAAAGAGCAGTATCACCGCAGCGGAAGCCGCGGCGAGCTTATTTTCCCGCCACAGGCGCTTTGCAATGCCGGCAAAGGTCTCTGCCTCGCCGAGCTGTGCGCGCAGCTCGTTTGAAAGCTCTGGTGGTCTTCTCATGCTCACACCTCCCTGCTTATGCGCGGGTCAAGCACGGCGTACAGACAGTCCGCAATGAGATTGCCGAGAATGACCAGCAGCGTGGAGAAAAGTATCGTTCCCTGCAAAAGCGGGATGTCGCGCCCCTCTATCGCCTGAACGAGCAGACGACCGATGCCGTTGACGGAGAACACCGTCTCGCATATCACAGCGCCGGAAAGGAGAGAGGAAAGCTGCACCGCCATCATCGTTATGACCGGCAGCAGCGCGTTTCTCAGCGCATGCACCGTGATAACGCCGACCTGTCGGCGACCCTTTGCGCGCGCGGTGTCTATGTAATCCTCCTGCATGACCTCCAGCAGTGTCGAGCGCGTGAGGCGGGCAATGCTGCCCGCGCTGTTCCAGCCGAGGGCGATGGCGGGGAGGATATACCCCTGCCAGCTTTCAACGCCGGAAATGGGCAGCCACTTGAGCTTATACGCCAGAAAGTATTGCAGCACCATTGCCACCATGAAAACCGGCACGGACACGCCCAGCAGCGACATACCCATGAAAAGGCGGTCGAGTACGCCGTTTTTCTTCACTGCGGCGATTATCCCGCAGACTATGCCCGTCACCCACGCGACGAGCGCCGCCGCGAGCGCGAGGCGCACGGTGTTCGGAAACGCCGCGCCGATAAGCTCCGTCACGCTGCGGTTGAGGGAATAGCTCGTGCCGAAGTCGCCGCGCACAGCGCCGGAGATATAGCGCCAGAACTGTATGTATATCGGCTGATCCAGCCCAAGCTCGCTCGTCATGCGCTCTATCGTCTCTATCTTGGCGTGCTCGCCCATCATTGTGACGATGGCGTTGCCGGGCACTATGCGCAGCATTATGAAGATGAGCAGCGCCACGCCGAGCATCACGATAACGGCTTGAATAGCGCGGTCGAGTATATTCCTTGCCAAAAACCCAGCCCCCCGAAAGCGGGGACACCCGTATATCGGGTGTCCCCGCCGAGTATAGATATTTATACTTGTTTATACTTGCTTACTTTAACGTCACTTCATTGATGTAGAAGTCGCTGAACCCAGCCCAGTGGGGAACGAAGCTCTCCACGCGCTCGCCGATGGCGTAGAGGTGGAGGAGACCCAGAAGCGGGACCCATGCGGCGTCGTCCTCAACGATCTTCTTCTCAAGCGCCTGATACTCCGCCATGCGCATATCGTCGTCCGTGATGCCGGAGGCGGCGGCGACGCGCGCCATGATCTCGGTATCGGGGTAGTTCAGACTGCGGATGAGGGTCTTAGCTGTGCTGCCGAAGAAGGTGTACATGATGTTGGCAGGGTCGTTGTAGTCCATCGTCCACGTGGCGAGGTACGAATCCATCTCGCCGGACTTGCGCAGATCGAGCCAGGAGGACTCGTCATAGCTCTTTATCTCGGCATTGACGCCGATAGCCTGCAAATTCTGCTGCACGACCTGATACACGAGCTGGAGATTGCCGGACGAGGAGGAGTTCATAGAGAGCTCGAAGCTGATCTCTCCGTCGGCGTAGCCCGCATCGCTCAGCAGCGCCTTTGCAGCGTCTGGGTCATACGCCGGACGTGCGAGATCCTTGTTGAAGCCCCATACGCCCTCGGGGATAATGCCGTTTTCAACTATCGCGTTTCCGGCGTAGATGGAGGCGACGATGGCGTCGGCGTCGATTGCCATTTGCAGCGCCTTGCGCACGTTGACGTCGGAGAGGTACTTGTTATTCTCGTTGAGCGCGAAATACATCAGCCCGACGCGGGAGCGCACGATGAGCTTATCGGCGTACTGCGTCTTGTATGTAGCCTCGACGATGCTGGAATCGAGCGCATCAAGGTCAATGATGTCAAGCTCGCCGTTCTGGTACATGAGGTTCTGGGTAGAGGGATCGGGGATGATGTAGACGATGGCTTTCTTCACGGACGGCTCATCGCCCCAGTATTTATCGTTGTATTCAAAGGTGTAGTGGTCGTTCGCGACCCACTCCGTGATCCTGTAAGAGCCTGTGCCGATGGTGTCCTCACAGCTCATGCCGAAGTCGGCGGCGCTCTCCACGGTCTCCTTATCCACAATGGACATCGCGGGGGAGGTAAGCTCGGCGATGAAGCCGGCGTTCGCGGCGTTGAGCGTGACGGTGAAGTGCAGCTCATCTATAACGCTAAAGCCCTCAAGCGTGTCGGCGTCGCCGTTTTGCAGCGCCTCCGCGCCGACGACCTCAAGCGAGATGTCGTCATTCACGCCGCCGGCGGTCAGAAGCCGCTCAAACGTGTACTGCACGTCAGAGGCGGTGAGAGCGCTGCCGTTGGAGAAAACTATGCCGTCTCTCAGCGTGAACGTGTAGGTCAGCCCGTCATCGGTGACCGTGTAGCTCTCGCAGAGGCTGGGAACGACGTCGGTGCTGCCGTCCGGCTGTACCTCGGATTCAAAAAGACGGTCAAAGATGTTCATGGGCACCATGTAGTCAGCCGTGGTATGAGCGACGTCCATCGTGCTGATGTCGGACAGGACGGCAATGCGGAGAACGCCGTCCTCGGCGACCGGCGCGGCGGGAGCGGAGACCTCGGCAGTCGGCTTTGCGCCGCCGTCGGAGGCGGGCGCTGTCGTTTGCGCGGCAGAGCCGCAAGCCGCCGCCGTGAGCATTATCGCGCCGATAAGCAGAGCAGAAATGATTTTTTTCATAAATTAGCCCTCCATAATGGTGGTATGATACAGTAAACTAATACTGTTCTGTGCTGCTATTATACGACGGATTACTTGCAATTAACAGAGCTGTAAGTGCTAAATACATTGCAAAAAGTGCGGCGAGCTGTCGTCACACTATGCGCAGGGCATGGCAGCAGCCGCGACCGAGCACGCCCTCCATGCCGTCAACAAAGGCGCTGTACATATCGTCCGGCACGAAAGCGAGCGCCGTTCCGGCAAAGCCGCCGCCGTGGACGCGCACAGCGCCGCGCCCTCCGAGCAGCCTTTTTGCCAGCGCAAGCGTCAGCGCCATCTCCTGATGCTCCGCCGCGCCCGCGGGGGTGATGTTTTGCAGATAATGCCACGATGAAACGCCGGATTCGTTCACACAGCGCAGGAACGTGTCAAAATCACCGCGCCGGAGCGCCGCAACGATAGTCTTTACGCGGCGGTTCTCATCGTATATATGCATCGCGCGCAGAACGGCGCGGTCTCCTGCGGCGCGGCGAAGCTCGGGTATGCGCGAATAAAACTCGCCCTCGTCCACGTCGCGCAGATACTTCTTGCCGAACACGCCGCAGATGCGGCTAAGCTCCTGCGGGATGGCGGCGTACTCGCCCGTTAGATCGGCGTGATCCGCGCCGGAGTCCACCGTGCACAGCGTATATCCGCAGTCGGAGAAGCGGAAATCGATCTTCTCCACGGCGGGGCTCTGCGCGTCGGCAAAGTCGATATAGACAAGCCCGCCGACGCTTGACGCCATCTGATCCATCAGTCCGGAGGGCTTGCCGAAGTATACGTTCTCGGCGTACTGGCTTATCTGCGCTATCTCCACGGGGGAGAGCGCGCTGCCGCAGGACAGCGAGCTGAAGATGCGCCCCATGAGCACCTCAAACGCGGCGGAGCTGGAAAGACCCGAGCCGGGGAGCACGGTGGAGCGCACCCGCGCCTCAAAGCCGCGCAGGGCGTATCCGCGCGCGGCGACAGCCGCCGCGACGCCGCGCACGAGCGCCGATGTCTTGCCGTGCTCGCTCTCGCGCACGGAGAGCTCGTCCAGCCGGAGCTCAAAGGGGGCGTACCCCTCGGAGAGAACACGGACAATGCCGTCCGTGCGCGGCGTTACCTCGGCGCACGTCTCCATGTTGACGGCGGCGGCGAGCACACAGCCGTGCTGATGATCGGTGTGGTTGCCGCAGATCTCGGTTCTGCCGGGGGCGGAAAAGTGTAACACAGCGTTCATATGTTTTTCCTCCTTGTGCGCAGAACTGACACAAAACAAAATGCGCCGCGCACTGATAATGATAATTATATACTAATTCGACCGTTTTTGGAAGAGTGCGGGGTATAAAAAAATAAGGCAGCACTGCATGATGCGGTGCTGCCTGAGGAAAATCACGGATGAGCCTTGCCCTCGCGGTAGGCGTCCATAACGGCGCGGAACACCTCGCCGTTGCTGGGCGGCGTCCAGACTATGGCGTTTGCACCGGCGCGGATCGTGGCGAGCACGCTCTCGTCCGTGTCACCGCCGCTGGCAATTATGGGAATACTGGCGTTCTTTGCGCGTATTTCGCTGATGATCTCGGCAGTCTTGAAGCCGCCGGCAACGTTTATGATGGATGCACCGGCGCTTATGCGCTCTTCAATGCCGCTTGAGGTCACAGCCGTCACAATGATGGGTATGTCCACCGTGTCGTGCAGCAGCCGTATGGTGTCGTCATCGGTCGGCGCGTTCACGACGATGCCCGCCGCACCCTGCATCTCGGCGTACATCGCCAGATTCACGACGCGCAGCCCCTTTGTAAGCCCGCCGCCGACGCCCGCGAACACCGGAATATCCGCCGCGTGGACGAGCATATCCGTGATTATCGGCTGGGGCGTGTAGGGGTATACGGCGAATACCGCGTCCGCGTCAACATTGCGGATGATGGCGACGTCAGTGGTAAACACAAGGGAGCGGATGCGCTTGCCGTTTATGACTATCCCTGTGCACTGCTTTATCTCCTCCGGTACGCGCAGGGCAAAGCTCCTCAGCTTGCCGTTGATCTGCGGCGCAAGCGATTGGGTCTTTTCACTTTCAAATATTATCTTTGACGCGCGCTGGATCTCCTCCTCGCGGCGCTTTCTCAGTCTCTCGTGCAGTCTGTCAGACATGGTCATCTCCCTTTTACTTGTTTAGTATGTTCATGAACTCCTCGCCGGTGATGGTCTCGCGCTCATAGAGGTATTTTGCCAGCTCGTCGAGCTTCGCGCGGTTGTCGGCGAGTATCTTGTCCGCCTTTTTGTGCTGCGTTTTTACAAGCTCGACGACCTTGCGGTCTATCTCCCGCTGCGTCTCGGCGGAGCAGGCGAGGGAGGTGTCGTCGCCGAGGTACTGATTGTTGACGGTCTCAAGCGCGACCATGTCGAAATCATCGCTCATGCCGTAGCGCGTTATCATGGCGCGGGCAAGCTGTGTCGCCTGCTCGATATCGTTGGACGCGCCGGTCGTTATCGAGCCGAAGACGAGGCTCTCCGCCGCGCGCCCGCCGGTGAGCGTGGCGATCTTGTTTTCTATCTCCTCCTTGCTCATGAGATAGTGGTTGCCCTCCTCCACCTGCATGGTGTAGCCGAGCGCGCCGGAGGTGCGCGGCACGATCGTGATCTTCTGCACGGGGGCGGAGTGCGTCTGCATCGCCGCGACGAGGGCGTGACCTATCTCATGATAGGCGACGATGTGCTTTTCGTGGTCGGTGAGTATTGCGTTCTTCTTCTGATAGCCCGCAATGACGACCTCAATGCTCTCCTCAAGGTCGGACTGCATCACGAGCTTGCGGTTGCCGCGCACGGCGCGCAGCGCCGCCTCGTTGACGATGTTCGCAAGCTCCGCGCCGGACGCGCCGGACGCCATGCGCGCGATTTTGTTGAAGTCTATATCCTCGCCGAGCTTCACCTTCTTCGCGTGTACCTTGAGTATCTCCTCCCTGCCCTTGAGGTCGGGCAACTCCACGGGCACGCGGCGGTCAAAACGCCCGGGGCGCGTGAGCGCGGGGTCAAGAGAGTCGGGCTGGTTGGTGGCGGCGAGGATGATAACGCCGTTGTTGCCCTCGAAGCCGTCCATCTCTGTGAGAAGCTGGTTGAGCGTCTGCTCGCGCTCGTCGTTGCCGGACATATTGCCCTGACGCTTCTTGCCGATAGCGTCTATCTCGTCGATGAACACGATGCAGGGCGCTTTCTCCTTTGCCTGACGGAACAGGTCGCGCACCTTGCTCGCGCCCATACCGACGAACATTTCCACAAATTCAGAGCCGGACATGGAGAAGAACGGCACGTTCGCCTCGCCGGCGACAGCCTTGGCGAGCATGGTCTTGCCCGTGCCCGGAGGTCCGACGAGCAGCACGCCCTTGGGCATACTCGCGCCGATCTCGCGGTACTTGTCGGGGTTATGGAGGTATTCGACGATCTCCGCGAGGTTGTCCTTCGCCTCCTCCTCACCGGCGACGTCGTCAAACTTGATGCCGTCGGCGGATTTGACATATATCTTGGCGTTCGACCCGCCCATGTTGAACATCAGCGAGTTCGGACCGCCCGCAGACTTCATCAGCTTTTTGCCCATGACGTCGCCTATCCACACGAAGAGCAGGATGGGCAGCACCCATGTGAGGAAAAACGTCAGCAGCGGGGAAGCCTGCGTGACGATCTCACTTGAAAACTGCGCGCCGGACTTGTACAGGCGCTCGGTAAGCCCCGGGTCGTTCATCACGCCGGTCTTGAAGTAGTCCTTCTGATCCTTGTCGGTGAACACTATCTCGCTGCTGTCGATTTCGACAAGCCCGATGTTGCCCTCGTCGGTCATTTTCATGAATGTGCCGTAATCGACTTCCTTCACCTGCGTTGCAAATATGGCAGGCGTCGCAAAAATATTGAACACAAGCAGAGCCAAAAGCACGATGACGGCGTAATACACCAGCGGCTTTTTGGGATTTTTTACTTCGTTCATGCCCGATGTCTCCTTACACTGCAATAAGAATAATTTAATATGACAGATAGATTATAGCATACTGTGCCAGAATAATAAATACAGACAAATGTGAATTTATTAAAAAATTTCACGTATTCCCTTGCATAATGTCGGACATCCTTAACGCCCGATTAACGCGCTTTGGCTATATAATAGCGCCGGAATAACACAGGCGCTTTTTAAGGAAGGATGAAAACTATGGATATATGGGCGGAGCTTGAAGCGGAGGGCGTTGACGGCGCGCTGCTGAACGAGGTGCGCGCTTTCCGCGCGGCGCACCCCGCGCCGGAGGAGGCGAGAGGGCGTATACCCGCGCCGAAGTGCATCTACTACGGCAGCGAGATATGGGAGAGCGCCGCGGCGGCGCTGCTGTGCGGGGAGCACCTGCTGCTCGCAGGTCCCAAGGCGACGGGGAAGAACGTGCTGGCGGAAAACCTCGCCGCGCTGTTCGGCAGACCGCTTTGGGACGTATCAATGTACATAAACGTGGACGCGGCGGCGCTCATCGGGGCGGACACCCTGCGCGGCGGGCAGGTGGTTTTCCGCGAGGGATCTATCTGCCGCGCGGCGCGCGCGGGCGGCTTCGGCGTGCTGGACGAGGTGAACATGGCGAAAAACGAGGCGCTGGCGGTGCTGCACGCCGCGCTCGACTTCCGCCGCGTGATAGATGTGCCGGGATATGAGCGCATCGGGCTTGACCCCGCCGCGCGCTTCATCGGCACGATGAACTACGGCTACGCCGGTACGCGCGAGCTGAACGAGGCGCTCGTGTCGCGCTTCGTGGTGCTGGATATGCCCGTTATATCGCAGGAAAACCTCCGCAAGCTCCTTGCGCGCCGCTTCCCGAGACTGCAAGCAAAGTGGACGGAGCAGTTCGCGGAGCTTTTTGATGACCTGCGCCGCAAGTGCGAGAATGCCGAGATCTCCACAAAGGCGCTCGATCTGCGCGGGCTGCTGTCGGCGCTGCAGCTTATAGAGAAGGGCGTCGGCACAGGCGAGGCGCTGCGCCTCGGCATCATCAACAAGGCGTTCGATCCGTTCGAGAGACAGCTCGTGGCGGACGCGGTCTGGGCGCGAATACCGCGCGGCACGTCGAAAGCGGCGCTGTTCGACGTCTGACATGGACAAACAGGACATTCAGCGCCGCCGCGCGGACAACCAGATATGGAACGGCGCGGGGCGCTATGACGTGCGTCCGGAGTTTCACGCCTTCGACGACGACGGCGGCGCGGAGCTGTATTTCAACACCGTCATCGGGCTTGTCTGCCGTTACTATGACACGGCGAAATTCCGCCCGCTCTTCAATGCCTTTCAAAGCCGACCGAACGGCGAGCTGTACACGGATCTCTTCTGGCTCGGGCTTGAGGGCGCGGCATACGCGCGCGGCGCGGAGGAGCGCCCCGTGCTATCGGAGCTTCGGCGCGAGTATGCGCAAAGCGTAGTCCGCGCCGCGAAGCCCGCGGCGGGCAGGACGGATATAATGAGCCTGCGCACGGCGTGGTTTGCCCGTGAACTCGGACAGGTGAAAAACGATGACGAATGGACGCGCGGCGTGCTCGACGCGCTTACATTCCCGCCGGAGCTGACGGAGGCGCAGATATGCGAGCGCATGGAGGCGCTGCTGTATAAATACTTCCGCCGCGCTCGGCGCAGTCTCACGGACAGGCAGTGGGCGGCGTGGGTAGACCGAGACGTCAGCGGCAAGGGGCGAAGCTCCGGCAGGCTCGTGTCGCGCAGCGCCCTGCGGCGGCTCGCGCAAAACGGCGCGGAGGAGACGCGCGAAAACGGCGGGCGCGCGCAGAAAGCGCTGATGCTTTTGCAGGGGCGCACGCCGGAGAGCGTTCTGCGCCGGTATGTGGAGGACGTATTCGGCACGTCGATGCTCACCCCCGCGCAGCTTGCCGAGGCGGAGCGCGAGCTTTGCACCGGAGCGCACAAAAACTGCCGTCTGCACTTCACGCGCGGCGTGACGCCGCAGAGAGATGCGGACGAGGAGACGGCGCACGATATAAGAAGCTTTGAGCGTCAGCGCGAAAAGAACCGCGCATATTTCGCGGCAAACCTCGTGCAGAACCGTCTCATCATCTCCCAGCTCGCACAGCGCCTGCAAAACACGATATTATTGCAGCGCGACGAGAGCGAGTGCCTTTCCCGCGCGGGTACGGTCGCACCGACGCTCGCGTGGCGCGGTACGGCGCTGAGCGACGAGCGGATATTCATAAAGCATATTCAAAGCGAGCTCGGCGAGCTGTCGGTAGATATTCTCCTTGACGGCTCGGCGTCGCAGAACCGCCAGCAGGAAAAGCTGGCAACACAGGCTTACATCATTGCCGAGAGCCTGACGCGCTGCCGCATCCCTGTGCGCGTCAGCTCCTTCTGCTCATTGAGCGGCTGCACGGTGGTGCGCATACTGCGCGACTACGGAGAGGACGGCAGAAATGATATGATCTTCGACTATGTCTCCGCAGGGTGGAACCGCGACGGGCTTGCCCTGCGCGCGGCGGGCTGGCTCATGCGGCAGTCGCGCAGCGACAGGAAGCTGCTCATAATGCTCTCGGACGCGAACCCGAACGACGATGAGAAGATACCCCGCGCGGGTCTGCTGCCGGGCGGGAAAATATACGGCGGCAAAGCCGGAATAGAGGACACAAAGCGCGAGGCGGCGGCGCTCCGCCGCGCGGGCATAGCGCCCGTATGCGTGTTCACCGGCAGTGACGCGGAGCTTGACGGCGCACGCCGGATATACGGGCGCGACCTCACGCGCATCCCGTCCGTCGGGTGGTTCGCGGACGCCGTCGCGCGGCTCATCGTCGGTGAAATCAAAAGCATGACGGGGGAATAGACGCAAAGCTCCGGCGGTGCGATTGGCACCGCCGGAGAAAACATATATTCAGATAAAAAATTTCTTGTGCAGGGATTCGCGCAGTTGGCTGCTGCATCCGATGACGATGAGCATCGCGCCGATGATGACACAGCCCGCCAGCGGGTAGAACGACCAGATGAACCCGTCGTGAAGATCAAAGTTGACGTTGAGCAAAAACTCAATGAGGACGTTATATAGCCCCGTGAGGATGAACGCGCCGCCGAAAATGAAGAAGTACCCTCTGCGGACATACCGCAGCAGCGCCGCGGCGGCAGTGACGATGAGCATTGCGCCGCCGCACACGGGGAGGGCGAAGCTCAAAAACCAGCGCCCGCCCGAGGCGAGGTCAATGTACAGCAGATACAGCGCCACGGCGGCAAAGTCCGCCGGAATAAAGACGACGGGGTTCGGCGCACGGAACCAGAGCGGCAGCACGACCGCCACGTACAAAAGGAGCACCGCGCCCACGACGTAGCCCGACCACACTATCCTGCCGTTTATCTGCCAGTCGGCAAGCAGCACCGTCACGATGGGCAAAAGGAAGAGCATCGTCACGATGAACATAACGCCGGAGCGATTGACATTCTTGGTATTCAGTGTGTGCTCCGGCGGATAGGGGGGCGCGCCGCCGGGGCGCTCGACCTCGGGATTGAACACGACCGTGCCGCACAGGGGGCACTTTTTTTCACTGTCGGCGAGCTCTACGCCGCATTTTATGCAATACATAATCTCTACATCCCTTTCATGTCAGCGTTGGTTGCTCTCTACCCTGACGTGGACGCCGAGCGAGCGCAGCACCCTGTAAAAGTGCATTTCCAGATCCGGATCAACAATGTTGCGGATGATGTTTATATACGTTGTTCCGCCGTAGCTTATCAGGGCGCAGTTATACGCGCTCGCCGACGGCACGCCGATGATAAGATCCATGCGCTTTACATACTGCCGCATGACCTCCGGCAGCTTTACGACCCCGAGGTTTGACATACAAAGGCTCGACTTGCGCTCGCCGACGGCGTCGAACACCGCCTTCATCGCCGCGTTTTTTATAAACAGCGGCATCACCTTCAGCATGGGCGCTTTTTCGCTGCTGACGTTTGCGGCGATCTTCATGCTCATCTGCTTTGCGGTGTTCTCCATGCCCAGCTTGTGGTGCACGGCGGAGCATATCTCGTCAAAGGTATAGTCGCCGAGCTTTGAATCAATCTCCGGCGTGATGAAAAGCGAGAAGTTGCGCAGGGTCTTGCTTGGGAAAAGACTGCGCAGATTGACCGGCACGAGCACCTTTACGGGCTTGCGGAGCGCACGGTGCGGCACCTGCTCGGCTTGCAGGTCGAGTATCGCCTGCATCATTGCCGCCGTGAGAAACTCCGTCACGGTGGCGGAGTGCTCGTGCGCCTTTTCTTTCACCTGCGCCGCGTCGAGCATGAACGTTGTCAGATGCACGAAGCCGTCAAGCTCCGGCTTGCCGGTGAGCCTGTATGCCGTCGCCTCCCTGCGGCTTGCCGAGACTGTGCCGGCGTATTTCAGAAAGCTGTCCTCCAGCTCCTCCGGCGAAGGCTCGTCCATGCGGCAGAGCACGCCGTCCGTGTTCGGCACGGGGACGCCGTACTTGCGCGAGATGTATTCAGCCAGAAGCGACTTGAAGAATATCATGCCGCCCGTGCCGTCCGTGAGCGCGTGGAAAAGCTCCACCGCGACACGGTCATTGTATACGATGACGCGGAACGCGCACTTTTTTATCTCCGAATAGGACATATGCGTCAGCGGCCAGCCCTTTTCGTCCATTATCTGCGGCACCTCGGGTATGCGCTCAAGGTAAAACCAGAAAATGCCCTTTCTCAGGCGCACGCCGATGGACGGGAAGCGGCGCACCGTCACATCTAGCGCCGCGCGCAGAGCGTCGCGGTCGATAGGCTCGCTGAGCGTGGCGGAGATGCGGAAAACATTGCTCCACTTGCGGCGCAGCGCGGCGGGGTAGATCTTCGCGGCATTGTCCAGCCGCAGCCACTGCTGCTTCTGCTCGAGCGCGGCGACCTGCGTGATAAACTGGTTCATCACGGCAAAATCGCTCATGTTCTCGTTGAGCATATACAGCACGTAGGCGTGCCAGCGCTCCGGCGCGACGATAAGGCGGCTCTTGCATCCGGCTTGCAGCAGCTTTTCGTGCATACGGCGCGAATCGTCCAGCAGTATCTCGTCCCCGCCGACAAAGATGAGCGACGGCGGCAGCCCCTCAAGATCGCCGAAGAGGGGAGATACCTCAGGATTCGTCTCATCGCCCGCGTAGCACTCGGCATAAAAGCGGATAAGCTCCTCCGTGAGGGAGGGATCGTTATCGCGGTTGGTCTCATACGATTCGCCGGAGAGGGTCAGATCGACCCACGGGGATATGGCGATCAGCCCGTTCGGCAGGGGCAGCGACTTCTCCTTCAGCCGCAGACACAGCGCGTATATAAGCCCGCCCCCCGCGCTCTCGCCGCAGAGCGTTATCTGCTCAGGCGCGTAGCCCTTGGAGAGGAGGAAGCGGTAGCTCTCCTCGGCGTCGTCCACCGCGCCGGGAAAGCGCGTCTCCGGCGCGAGCCGGTAAGCGGAGCAGAACACGCGCACGCCGCACTCGGCTGCGAGCGTCGAGGCAAAGCCCTTGGCGTAGTCAAGGTCGCCGCAGGTATAGCCCCCGCCGTGCAGATAGAGGATGACGCCCGGGCGGCGCTCCTCCTTGGGGACGACCCATGCGCCCTCGAATTTATCAAAGCTATGATCCTGAACGATAACGTCGTGCCGATGTATGACCTCCATCAGCTCGCCAAGCTTGTCCTGCCCCTTTCGCGTGACCTCCAGAGAGCAGTTGGCGACAAAGGGCTTGAAAAAATTGAGCTGCGACCTGATGAGTTTTGCAGAAAGACCCATTGAATAAACCTCTTCAATCAAATGCGTTTGCCATATTTATCATCGAATTATAGCAGAAATAGCTGTGCATATCAATATGCTATGCGCAAGCGTTAATCGAATGTTATGTAGGACTACAATACATATTGGACAAGTGAATAAAAAGATATGAAGGATATGGTCTCATGGGTTATAGTTGAGT
>CAKTKT010000030.1 GCA_934572325.1 uncultured Oscillospiraceae bacterium | reverse complement strand
GGAGAAGTCGCGTAGTTGGTCGAGCGCGCACGATTGGAAATCGTGTATACCCCATAAGGGTATCAAGGGTTCGAATCCCTTCTTCTCCGCCAAAAGTCCGCCGTGGTTTTGATAGAATTGCGGCGGACTTTTTATGCTATAATGTGCTATAATGAGCATGAAAAACTTTTTGGAAACGGAGAGATCAAGATTGTTTCTGATAGAGGCAAACGAAAAATATACAGATGAATTGGAGCAGTTTAAAGAAGAGGTGCTGATTTACGATAGAGACAATGCGTATCGCTTCGCCGGCTGCATGGGTCTGCAAAATTGCAGCACCGCGAAAGAATGGATCGATATATGCAAGCGCAGAAAAAGAGCGGAGATATGTGAACAGGCGGGAACACAAGTACCGTCAACGACCTATTTCGCAATCAGAGAGAGCGACGATAGACTTGTGGGTGTTATCGATCTGCGCCATCACATTGATCATCCCATCCTCGGAACATGGGGCGGTCATTGCGGATACACTGTAAGACCGTCTGAACGCGGAAAAGGGTATGCAAAGGAAATGCTCCGGCTGAATATCCAAAATGCCAAGATGATGGGGATGCCGAAGCTCCTTGTAGTATGTGATGAAAGCAATACAGCAAGCGAAAAAACGATACTTGCTAACGGCGGAGTTTTTGAAAAGAACATTGAACGAGACGGATACATTATGAAAAGATATTGGATCGATACAGCCTGATATTCCGGCTTGCCGTGATTTAACTGACGGGCTTCTGTCAAAACGGCGGCGCTCCGCCAAAAGAAAAACACCGAGGATTAACTCCCTCGGTGTTTTTTTGTGTTCTGTTATCGGTCTGTCAGAAGATTGCAACGACTGCGCCGTCGTAGTTGTCGGTGATGAACTGCCTGACGGCGTCGGTCTGGAGCGCCTTGACGAGGGCGATGGTCCTCTCGCTGTTCTCGTCGCCGCGGCGCACGGCGATGATGTTGGCGTAGGTCTGGGCGGCGTCGCCGTCGGCTGCCTCGGTGGCAAGCGCGTCTGCGACCTTCAGCCCCGCCTGAATGGCGTAGTTGCCGTTGATGACGGCTATCGTGCCCTCATCGCTGCCGGCGAGCTGGGAGGGAACGGTGTCGGCCTGCACGGGGACGATGTTGTAGCCCTTTGCGTCAACGATGTCGAGGTGGCTCACGCCGACCTCGGCGCTGGCGTCTGCGGGAAGCTCAATGAGCCCCTCCTGCTGAAGCAGCAGAAGCGCACGGGTCTCGTTGGAGTCGTCGGCGGGGATGAGGATTGTCGCGCCCTCGGCGAGATCGGCGAGAGAGGTCACGCCGTTGCCATAGATGCCGAACGGCTCATAGTGGATGAGCGCGGCGGAGACGAGGTCGGTGCCGTTGGAGGCGTTGTAGCTGTTGAGGTAGGGTGTGTGCTGGAAGTAGTTCGCGTCAAGCTCGCCGTCGGCAAGAGCCTTGTTGGGCAGGATGTAATCGTCGTAGATGACGACCTGAAGGTCATAGCCCTCTGCGGCGAGAACGTCCTTGACGGACTCAAGGATCTCGGCGTGGGGAGTGGCGCTTGCGCCGACCTTGATGACCTCAAGCTCCGTGGGAGCTTCGGCGGCGTCAGCCGCGGCGGCGGGCTCGGACGCGGGAGCTTCGGCGGCGCTGCCGCAGCCGCTCAAAGCTGCAAGAGCCAGCACGAGTGCGAGGACGATGGAAAGAGTCTTTTTCATTTTTATTTTCTCCTTTTTATTAAAAATTTGGGGTAAGCGAGATGAGCCGCGGCTTTACAGCCGCTTGTCGGTTTTGCGGGCGATGAACATACCCGCCTCCTGGATTATCTGCACGATAATGACCGTCAAAAACACGCATATCCACGTGATGTCGGGGTTGGAGCGCTGATGCCCGTATATAATGGCAATCTGACCCAGCCCCGTGCCGCCGATGGTCGCCGCCATGGCGGAGTAGCCGAGGATGGTGACGACGGAGATCGCCGCGCCCGTGATGAGGGCGGGCTTTGCCTCGGGGATGAGCACCTTGGTGATTATCTCGAAGTTGTTCGCGCCCATGGACTGCGCCGCCTCTATCACGCCGGCGCTTACCTCCTTGAGGGAGCTTTCGCACATACGCGCCACATACGGCGCGGCGGCGATTACGAGCATCACGATGACCGCCTTGTTGCCCAGCGACGTGCCCACCACGAGCTTTGCGACAGGCAGCATTGCCACCATCAGTATGATGAAGGGGATGCTGCGGAAGAAGTTGACGATGAGCCCGAGCACGGTGTTGACCGCCTTGTTGGGACAGATGCCCTTTGCATCGGTGATGTTGAGGATGACGCCGAGCGGCAGCCCTATCAGATAGGCGACGGCGGAGGAGATGAACGTCATATACACGGTCTCCCAAATGCCGAGCTGTATGAGACCGTTATCCCAGAGCTTGTAAAACATATCGGAAAACATCGCTTATATCTCCTCCTTCCAGTTCACGCCGCTGCCCTTGAGCCACGTGATGAGTTTTTCCGCTTCCCTAGCGTCGTTGGGAAGCTCTATGACCATGTGTCCATGGAGGACGCCCTCGAAGTATCTCGTGTCGGCGAAGAGTATGTTCACCGGCGCGCCGCACTCGAGCACCATTCTGGAGATGAACGGCTCGTTCGTCTTTTCCTCGCCGTTGAACGTGAGGCGTATCCTGCGCCCGCCCTCGGTGCTGATGGCGCTGCTGTCCTTGGGAACGATGAGATCGCGCGCGATTTTGGAGCGGGGGTTTGTGAACACCTCGGAGACCTTGCCCAGCTCGGCGATGTGGCTGGAATCTATGACGGCGACGCTGTCGCATATGCGGTCAATGACGCGCATCTCATGCGTTATCACCACTATCGTCACGCCGAGCTTCCCGTTTATCTCCTTGAGAAGGTCGAGTATCTGGCGGGTGGTGTTGGGGTCGAGCGCGCTCGTCGCCTCGTCGCAGAGAAGGTACTTGGGTCTGGTGGCGAGCGCGCGGGCAATGGCGACGCGCTGCTTCTGCCCGCCGGAGAGCTGCGAGGGGTAGCTCTCGCCCCTGTCCTCAAGCCCGACGAGCTTCAAAAGCTCTCTCGCTCTCGTCTCGGCGTCCTTCCTCTTCACGCCCGCTATCTCCAGCGGGAAGCAGATATTGCCGATGACATTGCGCTGCTCCAAAAGATTGAAGCCCTGAAATATCATGCCTATCTGCCGGCGGAGCTTCAAAAGCTCCCTGCGCGGCAGCTCTGTAAGGCTCTGCCCGTCGATGATGACCTCGCCGCCCGTAGGCTCCTCGAGGAGGTTGATGCACCGCACGAGCGTGGATTTGCCCGCGCCGCTCAAGCCGATGATGCCGAAGATCTCGCCGTCGCGTATCGTGAGGCTTATCCCGTCGAGCGCGACGATCTCCCTATTTGCCGTGCGGTAGGTCTTGCGGAGGTTTTTCAGCTCTATCATTTCCTCATCCCCAACTCCAAAAAATAAAGGGCTGAAAGCTCGTAGCTTTCAGCCCTGATGATTACTTTAACGCGGTAAAGACGGGTCATGAAGCAGGCGAGCATTTTTGGGCGCACATCATCATGCACATGGACATCATGCGCATCATACCCATCATCATGTTGTCGCAGCGGCGAATAGACATGAGCGGCTCGCTCCTTCCCTAAGATGGCTCGATTATATTCCTGCCGGCGCGGCGTGTCAACAGGCAAATTTTCACGTTGTTGTACAAAAACGAGGGGAGATAATTGTGGAAACTATACAATCCGTGCGCCGCCTCTTGTATAATGGCGCGTTTTGTTGTAAGATATACGGCGGTGTCGGGCGGCACCGGTCGGATGAGCGCCCGACACTATATTTTGTGTTCAAAGCGGTTACAGAGCGATAAAAAATCAATATTTTGTGTTTGGGCTATTGACAAGAGCACGAAGAGACGGTATTATTGGTATCGGTCGCCGGCGCGAGCCAGCGACCGACGTATCTTTAGTTTGGAGAGAGAGTACAGAATGTTTATCTCAGGACTGCAAAAGCTCACGCTGCTGGATTATCCGGGCAAAGTGGCGTGCACGGTGTTCACGGGCGGGTGCAACTTCCGCTGCCCGTTCTGCCACAACTCCTCGCTCGTCCTGCCGGAGCGTCTGGCGCACGACACGGACGAGGAGCGGGTGCTCGCGTTTCTGAAAAAGCGGCAGGGGACGCTCGACGGCGTTGCCGTGACGGGGGGAGAGCCGCTTATGCACAGGGATATAGACCTGTTTTTGCAGAAGGTGCACGAGCTGGGCTACATGATAAAGCTGGACACGAACGGCTCGTTCCCCGAGCGGCTGATAGATATAGCGGAGCGCGGGCTTGTCGATCGCGTGGCGATGGACATAAAAAACGCGCCGGAGCTTTACGCCGCCTCGGCGGGCGTGCCGGCGCTCGACCTTGCGCCGATAGAGCGCAGCAAGGATTATCTCCTCGCCGGACACATCGACTATGAGTTCCGCACGACGGTGGTGCGCGGGCTGCACACGGCGGAGAGCATCGCCGGCGCGGCGAGGTGGATCGCCGGCGCGAAGGAGTATTATCTCCAGCAGTTCAAGGATTCGGGCGACGTGCTCAGGCTCGACGGGCTGGGCGCATACGAGGAAAAGGAAATGCATACGCTCGCCGCCGCCGCGGCGGAATACGTTCCGGCGGTGCGGCTGAGAGGTATCTGAATATAGAATGTAAAAAGCAACAGAAAAAGAGAAAATATCGGGAGGATAAGCTATTATGTATCAGGTGGTAAAGCGCGACGGCAAGATAGTTGATTTTGACATCGTCAAGATAGCCGATGCGATAAAAAAGGCGTTCGATGCGACGAATACGGAGTATAACGACAGCGTTATCGACTTTCTCGCGCTCAAGGTCTCGGCGGACTTTCTGCCGAAGATAAAGGACGGCAAGATAGCGGTCGAGGATATACAGGACAGCGTGGAGGCGGTCTTGAGCCGCGGCGGGTATGAGGGCGTCGCCAAGGCGTACATACTCTACCGCAAGCAGCGCGAGAAGCTGCGCAACACGAAGTCCACCTATCTCGACTATAAGGAGACTGTGGACAAGTACCTCAACATCGAGGACTGGCGCGTGAAGGAAAACTCCACCGTGACGTACTCCGTCGGCGGGCTCATCCTCTCCAACTCCGGCGCCATCACCGCGAACTACTGGCTCAGCGAGGTCTACGACCAGGAGATCGCCGACGCGCACCGCAACTGCGATCTGCACCTGCACGATCTGAGCATGCTGACAGGCTACTGCGCCGGATGGAGTCTGCGCCAGCTTATAAAGCAGGGGCTCGGCATCCCCGGCAAGATCAACTCCTCCCCGGCGAGTCATCTCTCCACGCTCTGCAACCAGATGGTCAACTTCCTCGGCATCATGCAGAACGAGTGGGCGGGCGCGCAGGCGTTCTCGTCGTTCGACACTTATCTTGCGCCGTTCGTCAAGGTGGACGGGCTGACGCAGAAGGAGGTCAAGCAGTGCATCCAGTCGTTCATCTTCGGCGTGAACACGCCCTCCCGCTGGGGCACGCAGGCGCCGTTCTCCAACATCACGCTCGACTGGACCGTGCCCGCGGATCTGCGCGATCAGCCCGCGATAGTCGGCGGCAGGGAGATGGACTTCACCTACGGCGACTGCAAAAAAGAGATGGACATGGTCAATAAGGCGTTCATCGACATCATGATAGAGGGCGATGCGAACGGGCGCGGCTTTCAGTACCCCATCCCGACCTACTCCATCACCCGCGACTTTGACTGGTCGCCCACGGAGAACAACAAGCTCCTTTTTGAAATGACCGCGAAATACGGCACGCCGTACTTCTCCAACTACATCAACTCCGACATGGAGCCGAGCGACGTGCGCTCGATGTGCTGCCGTCTGCGGCTCGACCTGCGCGAGCTGAGAAAGAAATCCGGCGGGTATTTCGGCTCGGGCGAGTCTACGGGCTCTGTCGGCGTCGTGACCATCAATATGCCGCGCATCGCGTATCTCGCCGCCGACGAGGCGGACTTCTACAAGCGCCTTGACCGGCTCATGGATCTCGCGGCGCGCTCGCTGAAGGTGAAGCGCACCGTCATCACGAAGCTCCTCGACGCGGGGCTTTACCCCTACACGAAGCATTACCTTGGCTCGTTCGACAACCACTTCTCCACGATAGGTCTCGTCGGCATGAACGAGGCGGGGCTGAACGCCAAGTGGATACGCAGTGACATGACCCACCCCGAGTGCCAGAGGTTCACCAAGGAAGTGCTCGACCATATGCGCGAGCGCCTGAGCGATTATCAGGAGCAGTACGGCGATCTCTACAACCTTGAGGCGACCCCTGCCGAGTCCACGTCCTACCGCCTCGCCAAGCACGATGTGGAGCTATACCCCGACATCATCACCGCCGCCGAGCCGGGCGGTACCCCGTACTACACCAACTCCTCCCATCTGCCCGTGAGCTACACCGAGGACATATTCGAGGCGCTGGACATACAGGACGATCTTCAGACGCGCTATACCTCCGGCACGGTGTTCCACGCCTTCCTCGGCGAGAAGCTGCCGAGCTGGGAGGCGGCGGCGAACCTCGTGCGCAAGATCGCGGAAAACTACAAGCTGCCGTACTACACGCTGTCGCCGACGTACTCCGTGTGCAAAAACCACGGCTACCTCAACGGCGAGCAGTTCACCTGCCCCGAGTGCGGCGAGAGCGCCGAGGTATACAGTCGCATCACCGGCTACTACCGCCCCGTGCAGAACTGGAACGCGGGCAAGACGCAGGAGTATAAGGAGCGCCGCGAGTACAACCTTGACCGCTCTGTGCTGCGCCACGACGGACCGCTCCACGGAGACGCCGCGCCGGCGGCAGCGCCGGAGGAGCACGTGGACGAGGTGCACAGCCGCGCCATCCTCTTCGCAACGCCCACCTGTCCCAACTGCCGCATCGCCTGCTCGTACCTCGACAAGGCGGGCTTCAAGTACGAAAAGCTCATGGCGGAGGACAACGCGGAGCTGGCGCTCGGCTACGGCGTGAAGCAGGCGCCCACGCTCGTGATAACCGACGGCAGGGAGTTTGAAAAATTTGCCGGAGCGGGCGCGATAAAGACCTTCCTCAGCGAACGCGGACAATGATGAATAAATGAATACAGCCCGGTGCAAGCCGGGCTGTATTTGATATACGAATATACGACACGGGAGAAGGACGATGTACGACATTATCATAATCGGCGGCGGGCCTGCGGGGCTGACCGCCGCGACATACGCCCGCCGCGCGGGCAAAACGGCGCTCGTGCTGGAAAAGCACGCCTTCGGCGGGCAGATCACGTGGTCGCCGCTCGTGGAGAACTTTCCGGCGATACAGTCCGTTTCCGGCGCGGAGCTTGGCGACAGGATGCTCGAGCAGGCGATGGAGCACGGCGCGGACGTGGAGCTGGAGGAGGTCACGCACGTTCAGGAGCGCGGCGGCGTGAAGCACGTCGTGACGGAGTCGGGCGCGGAGTATGACGCGCGCGCGCTCATTATCGCCGTGGGCGCGAAGCCCCGTATGCTGGGGCTTGAGCGCGAGGAGGAGCTTGTGGGCAGCGGCGTGTGCTACTGCGCGGTGTGCGACGGCGCGTTTTATAAGGATCGCCCCGTCGCCGTCAGCGGCGGCGGCAACAGCGCCCTGCAGGACGCGCTTTTGCTCAGCGAAAGGTGCAGCCGCGTCTATCTCATCCACCGGCGCGCGGAGTTTCGCGGCGAGCGGAAGCTCGTGGACGCTCTGCGCGAGCGCGGCAATGTGGAATTTATAACCGAGGCATCGGTCACGGAGCTTATGGGCGAGGGCGAGCTTGAAGCCATCGCCGTCGAGCAGCGCGGCGCCCGGCGGGAGATACCGGTGACGGGGCTGTTCGTCGCCGTCGGGCACGCGCCGGACAACGGCGTGTTCAGCGCGCTTATCGACCTTGACGGCGCGGGCTACGCCGCCGCGGACGAGAGCTGCACGACAAAGACCGCCGGCGTGTTCGTCGCGGGGGACTGCCGCCGCAAAGGCGTGCGCCAGCTCACCACCGCCGTGGCGGACGGCTCTGCCGCCGCGCTCGCGGCGTGCGCATGGCTGGGGTAAGGCGCATGAGGATACGCGACTACATGACCCGCGTGAGCCGCGCTCGCGGGCAGCTAATGGGCTTTTGCATACTGTGCATACTGTTCTTTCACGGCGGCGTGCGCCTTCCGGAGCCTTGGAATTATCTTCTCAATCTCCTGTGGGGCGTGGACATCTTCTTTTTCTGCACCGGCATGGGGGTGCACCGCTCGCTCATGAAAAACGCCGACACGCTGGCGTTCTATAAGCGGCGCGCGGCGCGCATCTATCCGGCGTACCTGCCGGTGGCGCTGCTGTTTTTCGTGCCGGTGCTCGTGCGCGCCGTCGCGGCGGGAAACACCCTGACCGCGCTCGGCGAGCTTTTGGGCAACGTGCTGATGCTCGGCTGGGTAAACCAGATGGAAAACCAGTTCAACTGGTATCCGCAGGTCATCATGCTCCTCTACCTCGCCGCGCCTGCGGCGTGGCTGGCGGTGCGCCGCGCGGGAGGAGACGGGAAAAGGCTTGCGGCGCTGTTCGCGTTTTTCCTCGTGTCGCAGCCGTGCTTTTTCAACTCGCACTTTCTCATCGCTTGGTCGCGTATGCCGTACTTCATGATGGGGCTCATCGCGGCGGAGCTGGGCGAGCGGGATGCGGATCTTCGCCTCAATATCCCCGCGCTCGCCGCGCTCTTTATCGCGGGCAACGCCCTCATGTATTACGGGCAGCGCTTCCCCACGGATATACTCTGGGGCTACGGGCTGAGCTGGTATCCGGGGCTGCTGATAGTGCCGGGCGCGCTGCTGCTGCTGCCGTGGGCGTTTGCGCTCATCGCGCGGGTGAGGTGGCTGGGCTGGCTCAACGCCATGCTCGCGCTGCTTGGCAGGTGGTCGTTCGAGATATTCCTCGTGCATCTGCTGCTTCTGGGTTACATGAACGAGCTGGGGCTGGAGCTTCACGGCAACCTCGCGTGGCTCGCCGCGCTCGCCGCCGCTGCCGCGCTCTCGGTTGGGTACGGGAAGCTCATAGAGCGGCTGAAATATAAAAGCGGGAACACCTGATCCGGTGTTCCCGTAGAATTCTTTCACTTCTCCTGCTGGGCTTTTATCCTATCCACCCAGCACTTGTGGCACATGGCGACATAGCTGTCGTTGCCGCCGAGGAACACCTGATCGCCCTCGGTCATCACGCGCCCCGCCTCGTCGATGCGGGCGTTGACCGTCGCCTTGCGCCCGCAGGCGCAAACGGTCTTTATCTCCGTCAGCGAATCCGACAGCTCCATCAGCCGCTGAGAGCCGGGGAACAGGTGCGTCAGAAAGTCCGTCCTCAGCCCGAAGCACAGCACGGGAATGTCGTCCTCGTCCACGAGCGCGCGGAGCTGATCTATCTGCGCGCTCGTAAAAAACTGCGCCTCGTCCGCGATGATGACGTCATAGCGACAGAGTCTGCGATACTCGTCGGCGATGTTCTGACCGGGGGTGATTATCTGCGCGTGCGCGGAAAGCCCGATGCGGCTTTTGACGACGTCCGCGCCGTCGCGCGTGTCAACGCTGGGCTTTATCAGCCACACCGTCATGCCCAGCTCCTCATAGTTGAATTTTGTTATAAGCGCCTGCGCGGACTTTGACGAGCCCATCGCGCCGTACTTGAAATATAGCTTTGCCATAATGCCCTCCGTGCTTACTGCTCAAGATGCGCCCTTACGCGCTCCATCACCATCTCAAGCGCGACCTGATTGTACCCGCCCTCGGGTATGATGATGTCCGCGCGGCGCTTCGACGGCTCGACGAACTGCTCGTGCATGGGCTTGACTGTGGTGAGATACTGGTTTATCACGCTGTCGAGACTGCGCCCGCGGTCACGCACGTCGCGGATGATGCGGCGGAGGATGCGCACGTCGGCGTCGGTATCGACGTAGAGCTTGATGTCCATCTGCTCGCACAGCTCAAGGCTCTGGAAAATGAGTATGCCCTCGACTATCACAACGCGCGCGGGGCGGACGGTGATGGTTTTGTCCGTGCGGTCATGGATGGAGTAATCATACACGGGGCACTGCACCGCGTGACCCGTGCGCAGCTCGCGCAGCGCGTCAACGAGCATATCCGTGTCAAAAGCGTCCGGGTGGTCATAGTTGAGCTTCGCCCGCTCCTCATAGGGCATATCGTGGTGCGCCTTGTAGTAATTGTCGTGGTTGATGACCGACACGTTGCCGGCAAAGCGCTGCATCAGCTTTTTCGTGATGGTGGTCTTGCCGCTGCCGGTCCCTCCGGCGATGCCGACGATCATGGTGTTGCTCATAGCTCGTGCGCCTCCCAATTTGCAGTATTCGGCTGTTTTCACCATACTATAACACATATCGCGTCAGGTTTCAATTTGACTTTTTCCATTTCTGCTAATATAATTATCTGCACGGAGCATTTTTTGAAAAATAAATATTGGAGGCTATACGTATGCATAAAATGCACACCCCCCACAACGTGGCGTATCTCGGGCAGATCGCCAAGACCGTGCTCATGCCCGGCGACCCCCTGCGCGCGCAGTTCGTCGCGGAGAATTATTTTGAAGATCCCGTGCTCGTCAACAACGCCCGCGGCGTGCAGGGCTGGACGGGCGGCTACAGGAACACGCAGGTGACGGTCATGGCGTCCGGCATGGGCATACCGTCGATAGGCATCTATAGCTGGGAGCTTTACAGCTTCTACGGCGTGGAGAACATCATCCGCATCGGCTCCGCCGGCGCGCTGAGCGACGAGCTTAAGCTCATGGACATAGTGATGGCGCAGGGCGCGTGCACGAGCTCGAATTACATAAAGAGCTTCGTGCCGGAGGGGGTGTTCGCGCCCATCGCGGACTTTGAGCTGCTCACCACGGCGTACGGCGTCGCCGAGGCGCACGGCGTCGAGGCGAAGGTGGGCAATCTCCTCTCGGCGGACAACTTTTACACCAGAGACGGCAGCGCGAACGATATATGGAAGAGCATGGGCGTGCTCGCCGTTGAGATGGAGGCGGCTGGGCTTTACGCCAACGCCGCGGCGCTCGGCAAGCGCGCGCTCGCCATCTGCACCGTGTCCGACCATATCTACCGTGACGAGGCGCTCAACGCCGCCCAGCGCCAGACCTCGTTCCGCCAGATGATGGAGATCGCGCTCGACACGGCGGTGGAAATGGCAAAGAAGTAAAAGGCTTCGGCAAAGAGAAATTTCTGCCGAAAAACCTGTATGATTGCGCATATTCCCCTTGATTTAATAGGAAGAGTCTGTTATAATCAATACAGTACGGGGTGGAAAAGCCCCATACATAAGAATGAAAAAATTTATGGAGGAAAAAACATGAAGAAGATTCTCGCACTTGTTCTTGCACTGTGCATGGTCTTTGCCCTGTGCGCCTGCGGTCAGTCCGCAGCTCCCGCCGAGGCTCCTGCCGCCGAGGAGGCTGCACCTGCCGCGGAGGAAGCCGCTCCCGCCGAGGAGGCAACCACCGTCAAAATCGGTATGGTCACCGATGTCGGCGGCGTGAACGACAAGTCTTTCAACCAGACTTCTTGGGAAGGTCTTCAGGCGCTGGAAGCTGAAGATCCCACTTTCGAGGTCAAATACCTTGAGAGCAAGACCGACGCGGACTACCAGACCAACATCAACACTTTCATCGATGAAGGATACGATCTCATTATCTGCGTCGGCTATATGCTCGCGGACGCTACCCGCGAGGCTGCCGAGGCTAACCCCGACCAGCTTTTTGCCATCATTGATGACCCTTCCATCGATCTGCCCAATGTTGCCTGCCTGATGTTTGCCCAGAATGAGGCGTCTTATCTTGTCGGGCTCGTTGCCGGCTCTGTCACCAAGAGCAAGACTGTCGGCTATGTGCAGGGCATGGTCTCTGACTCCATGAACCAGTTTGGCGTCGGATTCATCTCCGGTGTCAAGGAAGCCTGCCCCGATGCAACCGTTCTGCAGTACAACGCCAACAACTTCGGCGACATCGCCGGTGGCTCCACCGCCGCAAAGGACATGATCACCAAAGGCGCGGACGTTATCTACCATGCTGCCGGCGGCACTGGTATCGGTGTTATCAATGCCTGCGGTGAAGAGGGCATCTGGGCGATCGGTGTTGACACCGACCAGTCCAACCTCGATCCGGATCACGTTCTCACCTCCGCCATGAAGCGTGTTGACATCGCTTCTCAGGACATCTCCAAGGCCGTTAAGGACGGCAGCTTCACCGCCGGCATCCATATGTACGACCTGTCCAACGGCGGCGTTGACCTCGCCCCGACCCGCGATCACATCCCCGCTGACGTTCTCGAGACCGTTGAGGCTGCCAAGGCTGCCATAATCGCCGGCGAGAAGGTCGTTCCCTCCACCGTTGAGGAGTGCCCAGATTTTACTCTTGCTGAGTAATTCAGGTACGGGAGAATAAAGACCAAATAAGGCTTTTAGCGCCGCTGCGTGTGCAGCGGCGCTTTTCTGCGCGCATACGGCGTGCGTTTTCCTCATTTTATACAAATAATTGTGGAAATATACACGAAGCCGTGATATAATAATAAAACTAACACAGCACAGTACAGCCCGCGGGTAAAACACGGGCGAAAAAACAGTTATAACGGAGGATAACAACAATGGTAGACTATTATCAGATTAAAAGCCCGCTGTCACAGATAACAGACGGACATATCAACCGTTTTTTGGACGCGGTATCCAAGGCGCTCGGCGACGAGCTGAACAGGGTGCCGCTGGAGCAGTACCTCGCGGACGAGTTTGCACTGCTCTATGTCGCCTCCGGCGGCAGCGAGAGCTTCTTCCTTGAGGTGTTCGAGCAGCTCAAGGCGCGCCCGTGCTACATACTCACCAGCGGTGAGAGCAACTCCCTCGCCGCGTCCATGGAAATACTCAGCTTTCTGCGCAAGAACGGCGGCAACGGAGAGATTCTCCACGGCGATATTGATGAGATTGCGGAGAAGATCCGTGTGCTTAAGATTGCACACGAGGCAAAGGCAAAGCTTCGCGGCAAAAATCTCGGTCTCATCGGTACGCCGTCTGACTGGCTCATTGCCAGCGGCTATTCCTCCGATGCGATGATGGAGAAGCTTGGCATGGACTTTGTCACGATACCCATGGAGGAACTTTTTGCGGAGATTGCTAAAAATGAGTATAAACCCAACAAATATACGGAGCTTTTCCTCGCGCAGGACTATGACCGCGGCGAGGTGGAGAAAGCGCTGTATGTCTATGGCGCAGTGCGCCGCCTTGTGGACAGGTATAACCTTTGCGGCGTGTCCGTGCGCTGCTTTGACCTGCTGGACACCGTACACACGACCGGCTGCCTTGCGCTCGCCATTCTCAACGCCGAGGGTATATATGGCGGCTGCGAGGGCGACGTTCCGGCACTGCTGTCGATGGCGGTGCTGGGCGCTGTCACCGGCGAACCGATGTTCCTGTGCAACCCCAACCGCTTCTACACAAAGGAGGGCTATGGCATATTTGCCCACTGCACCATTCCCACGGATATGCTCAGGAGCTTCTGTCTCAACACGCATTTCGAGTCGGGCATCGGCGTTGCCGTGCAGGGCGCGTTTGACGATGGAGACTGCACCATCTTCAAGTGCGAGGGCGACCTGTCGCGCTACTTCGTCAAGGAGGGACGTGTGACCGCCTCGCCGTACAGCGAGCTGCTGTGCCGCACACAGGTGAGAGTATATCTTGATGACTTCTCGTATTTCCTTACCGCGCCCATCAACAACCACCACATTCTCTGCCTTGGCAAGCATGAGGCGGAGGTCAAGGCGTTTTTCAATCTTATCTGAGCTAAACCGAAAATAAAGAAATTAGGGGGGCGGTCTATTTGTCTAAAGAATATGTGGACATGAGCAAGCCCGTTATAGAAATGCGCGACATTGTCAAGCAATTTGGCGATTTTGTGGCGAACGACGGGATAAACCTTACTGTCCACAAGGGAGAGATCCATGCAATCCTCGGAGAAAACGGTGCCGGCAAGTCCACGTTGATGAACCAGCTTTACGGTATGTTCAAGCCTACCTCGGGAGATATTTTCGTCAACGGGAAAAAGATTGAGATGAACAATCCCCGCGACGCCATAAACGCCGGTATCGGAATGGTGCATCAGCATTTCATGCTTGTCCAGCCGTTCACGGTCACGGAGAATATCGTTCTCGGAACTGAGCCGGAAAAGGGCATTGCGCTCGACATGAGAAAAGCCCGCCAGAACGTTGTGGAGATCTCTGAGCGCTACGGCCTGTCCATTGATCCGGACGCAAGGATAGAGGATATTTCCGTCGGTATGCAGCAGCGTGTGGAAATACTCAAGGCGCTCTACCGCGGCGCGGACATCCTCATCCTTGATGAGCCGACCTCCTCGCTCACCCCGCAGGAGATAATTGAACTTATCGGCATCATGCATAACCTCACCCGCGATGGGAAGAGCATCATCCTCATAACCCATAAGCTCAAGGAGATAAAGGAATCGGCAGATTACTGCACGATCATCCGTCTGGGCAAGTACATAGGCACAGTAGACGTTGATACCGTTGATGAAAGCGAGCTTGCCAGCATGATGGTCGGACGCAACGTTACCTTCAATGTTGACAAGCCCGAAAAAACACCAGGCGATGTGGTGCTGGATGTGCGCGATCTGCACTGTCTGGACTACCGCGGCGTGGAGATACTCAAGGGTATCGATCTTCAGGTGCGTGCGGGAGAGATCGTTGGTCTTGCCGGTGTAGACGGCAACGGGCAGACGGAGCTTGTCGAGGTGCTGACAGGGCTGCGCAAGGGCACATCGGGCGAGGTCATGGTCAACGGCACGGACATATTCAACAGATCCCCGCGCTTTGGCTTTGACCACGGCGTGTCCAGTATTCCCGCCGATAGGCAGAAGCACGGGCTTGTGCTTGATTTCTCTGTCGAGGATAATCTCATTCTGCAAAACCACGGTGAGGAGCCGTTCTCCCACAGGGGTATGCTCGAACGCGGCGCGATATTCGACTACGCGACAAAATCCATCGAGGCTTACGATATACGACCCAGCGGCAGCGAGAAACGCCCCGCAGGAACGCTCTCCGGCGGCAACCAGCAAAAGGTGATCATTGCGCGCGAGGTGCAGAACGACAAGGATCTGCTCATCGCCGTCAATCCGACACGAGGTCTCGATGTCGGCGCGATAGAGTATGTGCATAAGCACATCGTTGCCCAGCGCGACAAGGGCAAGGCGGTGCTGCTTGTGTCGTTCGAGCTGGACGAGATAATGAGTCTTTCCGACACGATAGATGTCATATTCGGCGGCAAGATCGTCAGCTCCATACCGGGCGGAGAAGCGGATGAGAACGAGCTGGGTCTGATGATGGCAGGAGGTAAGAATAATGGATAAGAAAAACATCTTCACCTACATTGCCGAAAACAAAATAATCCACATCCTGCTGTCGGTCGTGCTGGCGTTTGTCGTGGGGGCTATCTTCCTTGCGATAATGGGGCTGGATATCGGCGCAGCCTATGGGCGGCTGCTGTCGAGCGTGACGGGCATAAAGGGCTTCTCCTACGTCGTTGTCTATTCTATCCCATATATAATGACCGGTCTCTCTGTCGCTTTCTCATTCAAGACGGGCGTGTTCAACATCGGTGCCGAGGGTCAGTTCGTTGTTGGATCTATGGCGGCGGCGGTCGTCGGCATACTCCTCGGCGGACTGCCAAAGGGCGTGCTCATTCCGCTGTGCTTCATCGCGGCAATGCTCGCAGGTGCGCTGTGGGGACTCATCGTGGCGTTCCTCAAGACCAAGTGGGGCATAAATGAGGTTCTATCCATGATAATGTTCAACTGGATTGCTTTCTACCTCTCCAATTTCATTGCCGGCATACCCGCCATCCACTCTGACGGCACAGCGGAGGCGACGAAAAATATCTCCGGAAATGCCAGCACGCTCCTCTCCAAGGACTTCATAAAAGAATTTGGGCTTTGCCCGACTGCCAACTGGGGAATAATCGTCGTCATCGTGCTGACGGTCGTGGTGTGGCTCGTCATAGACAAGACCACGCTGGGCTACCGCCTTAAGGCTGTGGGCTATAACCGCTTCTCTGCGGAGTACGGCGGCATCAACGTCAACCGATCCATCCTCACCGCCATCGGCATTTCCGGCGCTATCGCAGGGCTTGGCGGCGCGTTGCAGCTTATGGGCATGGGCAACCGCATAAGCGTGTTTTCCAGCCAGGAGGGCTTCGGCTTTGCGGGCATTGTTGTGGCGCTGATGGGCTGCTCCAACCCGTTCGGTGTGTTCCTTGCGGGGCTCTTCTACGCGGCGCTGACCTACGGCGGCAGCAAGCTCAACCTCGTCGGTGCGCCGACACAGCTTGTCAACGTCATTGTCGGCACGGTCGTGTACTTCATTGCGATCTCTGTTATCTTCACCTATATCAAGGATATTAAAAAGAAGCCGCGCAAAACAAGCGCTGCTGCGGCGGAAAACGACAAGGAGGCGAAGAAAGCATGAACGGATTTGTAAATGAAATGGGCATCATACTGTATGCCACACTTGTGTACGCCACACCGCTTTTGTACGCGGCGCTGGGTTCGTGCTTTTCTGAAGTCTCCGGCGTTGTCAACATCGGCATTGAGGGCATGATGACTGCGGGCGCGTTTACCGGCACGGTCGTCGCGTATTTTACCGGCAGCCCGTGGCTGGGCTTTGTCTGCGGCGGGCTTGCGGGGATGCTCTTCGGCGCACTGCACGCGATCGCAACGGTCAACCTCGGCGCTGACCAGACCATTGCGGGCTCTGCCATAAACCTGCTAGGACCCGGTATCGTCATCATGATTGCAAAGGTGCTCTTCAACTCCACCGATACGATCCCCCTCTCGCCCGCACAGAAGATACCCACCCTCTTCAAGGGCATTTTCGACACGAGTACCGTTTTTGGGCGCTTCATGGACAACGTATTTGCAAACTATGCCTCGACCTACATTGTGTTTCTGGTCGCGGCGGCGGTGTGGTTCATCTTCTATAAAACGCGCTTCGGTCTGCGGCTGCGCGCCTGCGGCGAGCACCCTCAGGCATGTGAGACGCTGGGCATCAACGTGCTGGGCGTGAGATTTCTGTGCGTTTGCCTATCCGGCTTCCTCGCAGGTCTGGGCGGCGCGTGTGTCACTATGACCACCTCCAACCAGTTCCGACCCATCTCCATTGTCGGGCAAGGCTTCATTGCCATCGCGGCGGTCATCTTTGGCAAGTTCCGTCCCAACGGCGCGCTTATCGGCTGTCTGCTGTTCGGCTTCTGCTCCGGCTTGAAGGTCGTGCTGGGAGGATCGTCCACCGTGAGCATGCACCTTATCTCCATGATTCCATATGTGGTCACGGTCATCGTGCTCATCCTCTTTGTTGGCAAATCGCGCGTTCCTGCCGCCAACGGCAAGCCGTACATCAAGTCAAAGTAATACATCTCTGCGTACTCAGCTAAAAAGCCCGCAAGGGCTTTTTAGCCGATTATAATATCATTCTCAGGAGCAAAAGCAAATTATGAACAAGTATCTTGACATTTCACCGGAAGTCAGAGAGGCGCTCGACGAGGGGCGTCCCGTTGTGGCGCTGGAGAGCACCATCATATCCCACGGTATGCCCTACCCCAAGAACGTTGAGACTGCCCTGCTCGTCGAGCAGACGATACGTGACAACGGCGCCGTGCCCGCGACCGTCGCGGTCATCGGCGGCAGGCTCAAGGCGGGGCTGAGCCGTGAGGAGATAGAGCATCTGGGCAAGACGGGGCGCGGCGTCGCCAAGGCGAGCCGCCGCGATCTTCCCGCGCTCGTCGCGCGCGGCGCGGACGGCGCGACGACCGTCACCACCACCATGATCATCGCCCATATGGCGGGCATAAGGATCTTCGCGACCGGCGGCATCGGCGGCGTTCACCGCGGCGCGGAGACGACGATGGACATCTCCGCCGATCTTGAGGAGCTGGCGCAGACGCCGGTCATGGTCGTGTGCGCGGGCGCAAAGTCCATCCTCGACCTTGGGCTGACGCTTGAGTATCTCGAAACGCACGGCGTGCCCGTGATAGGCTACGGCACGGAGGAGCTGCCCGCGTTCTACACGCGCCGCAGCGGCTTTTCCGTGGATTACCGCGTGGATAGTCCGGAGGAGCTGGCGGCAATGTTCTCCGCCCAGCGCGGTCTGGATTACAAGGGCGGCATGCTCGTCACTAACCCCATACCGGAGGAGTACTCCATGGACAAGGCGGTCATCGACAGGGCGATCGACGAGGCGCTCGCCCAGGCGAAGGCGCAGGGCGTCCACGGCAAGGAGACGACGCCCTTCCTGCTCGCCAAGGTCGTCGAGCTTACCGGCGGCGATTCGCTTGAGAGCAACATACAGCTCGTGCTGAATAACGCCCGCCTTGCGGCAAGAACCGCCGCGGCTCTCGCCGGATAATTGCCGCGATACCCTGCAAAAAAACAGCGCCGGAAGCCGTGCATACGGTTTCCGGCGCATTTATTTGTTGAAAAAATTACCGCGGCGCGGTATAATAATACGATATTACCCTCGGTTGACAAGGACACACACGCCTGACAGCGAGTCTTTCCGGCGCTTTTTGCCCTTTTCGCCTTGATGGGTTACGACACATCTGCGTCTCAAAAACCAAAAATCGCTCGAAAATCCTTCGCTGTCAGGTGCGAAGCAGTTTTGTCGGAGCGGAAATGCGATCAGGCAATGAAAAGCCCGCAGGCAATACTTTGTGTATTGGCAAGGGCTTTGAAGCGGCATGGGCGTATTTCCGCCCGTCAAAACCGTGTGTGTCCTTGTCAACCGAGGGTAAGATAAAACGGACAAACGCAAAGGAGCAAGGGCATGACCGAGGAGTGCAAGGTCTCTGTGCTGTGCACAGCGTTCAACCATGAAAACTATATACGCGACGCGCTGGAGGGCTTTGTCAGCCAGAAAACGGACTTTCCCTTTGAGGTGCTCGTCAATGACGACTGCTCCGCCGACGGCACGGCGGACGTGATACGCGAGTATGCCGCGCGCTATCCGAATATTATACGCCCCTTTTATCAGAAGGAGAATCTCTACTCCAAGCTCGGTATGCCCGGGCTCTTTGCCGCGGTGTTCTACCCGAACGCGCGGGGAAGGTATTTCACGCTCTGCGAGGGGGACGATTACTGGTCAGACCCCGAAAAGCTCCAGCGTCAGGCGGATTTTCTCGACGCGCATGAGGACTACACCGCCTGCGTGCACAATACCCTGCTGCACTACTGCGGCGGCGCTCAGCCGGACGCGCCGCTCCGCCCCGTCGGGGAGGGCGACCGCGATGTGGACTTTTTCACCGTGATACACGGACCGTCGCGCTCGTTCCACACAAGCTCCATCATGGCGCGGCGCGAGTATATCACCGACCCGCCTGACTTTCACTACGCCGCGGCGGAGCACGGCTTCACCGACTACGCCATCGGGCTGTGGCTCGCCGTCAACGGGAAGATACGCTTTATCGACCGTGTGATGAGCGTGTACCGCATCGGCTCGAACAGCGCGGCGTGGAGCGCGCGGCTCGGCGCGCAGTACGCAAGGCTAAAGGAGTTCATCGTGGGCGAGCTTGCGATGATGGAAAAGCTGCTGGGACACCTCGACGAGGAGCAGAGCGCCGCGACGCGCGAGGTCATGCTGGAGCGGCAGTATGAGCTGTATTATATAGAGGGCAGGGCAGAGGAGCTTGTAAAGCCCCCGTATGACAGGATCCACCGCCGTCAGCCGCTGAAAATGCGGCTGACGACAAGGCTGAAGATAATGTTCCCTGCGCTGCACAGCGCGTACCGCCGCCGCCGCGGCTACGAGGATTACTGAGCTTTATGGATAACAAGCAAAGGGTCGTTTCCAACTTCATATGGCGCTTTATGGAGCGCTTCGGGTCACAGCTCGTGTCCATCGTGGTGCAGATCGTGCTCGCGCGTATGCTCGATCCGTCGGTGTTCGGCACGGTCGCCAAGGTGACGATAATCACCACCATCCTGCTCGTGTTCGTGGACAGCGGCATGGCAAACTCCCTCATCCAGAAAAAAGACCCTGACGATCTGGATTTCTCCTCGGTGTTCTATTTCAACGTGGCGTTCTGCCTCGTGCTGTACACCGCGCTTTTCCTTGCCGCGCCCGCGATCGCGCGCTTTTATGACGACGCGCAGCTCACCGCCATCGTGCGCGTGCTGGGGCTGACGGTCGTTGTGGCGGGCGTGAAGAACGTGCAGCAGGCGTATGTCTCCAAGACGCTGCAATTCAAGCGCTTTTTCTTCGCCACGCTCGGCGGAACGCTTTTGAGCGCCGCCGTCGGCATCATCATGGTGTACCGCGGCTTCGGCGTGTGGTCGCTCGTGGCGCAGCAGCTCACCAATGTCACGGTCAACACCGCCATCCTCTGGCTCACGGTCGATTGGAAGCCGAAATGGATGTTCTCGTTCGCGCGTCTGGGCGGGCTTTTGAGCTACGGGTGGAAGCTGCTGGCGTCCGGACTGCTGGACACGGTGTACAACAAGCTGCGCGAGATCATGATAGCGGTGTTCTACACCGACACGGATCTTGCCTACTATAACCGCGGCATGACGTACCCGTACCTCATCGTGGAGAATATAAACGCCTCGATAGACAGCGTGCTGCTGCCGGTGCTGTCGGCGGAGCAGGATCACAAGGAGCAGGTGCGGAATATGACAAGACGCGCCATACGCATCAGCAGCTATGTGATGATGCCGCTGATGATGGGGCTGGCGGTCTGCGCCGAGCCGCTCATCCGGCTGCTGCTGACGGAAAAGTGGCTGCCGTGCGTGCCGTATATGCGCATTTTCTGCTTCAGCTATGCCTTCTACCCGCTGCACACCGCGAATCTCAACGCGATAAAGGCGATGGGCAGGAGCGATATGTTTTTGAAGCTGGAGATAATCAAGAAGGTGTTCGGCGTTGTGATACTGATGATAACGCTGCCCTACGGGGTGTACGTCATGGCGCTGAGTCTGCTGTTCACGAGCGTGATGGCGCAGCTCATCAACTCATGGCCGAATGCGAAGCTGCTTGACTACGCATATATCCATCAGCTCAAGGATATGCTGCCGTCCATACTGCTGTCGTGCGTGATGGGGACGCTGGTCTATCCGATAACGCTGCTCGGCTGGAGCGACTGGCTGACGCTGCCGGTTCAGGTGCTCGCGGGCGCGGCGATATACGTGGCGGGGTCTGTCGTGTTCAGGCTCGACAGCTTTGATTATATGCTGTCGATAGCGAAAAAACTGCTGCGCCGCGGCGAGGGCGCGGCAAAGGAGGGCAACGCATGAGCGATGTGAAAAACGTGCTGGTGTTCCCTGCGGGAACGGAGATCGCGCTGGAGATACACGACGCGCTCAAGTACAGCAAATTTGTGCGCCTTTTCGGCGCGACGAGCGTGGCGTGCCATGCGGAGTTCGTGTTTGAAAGCTGCGTGGGGAACGTCCCCTTTGTCGATGACCCCGCGCTTATCGACAGCCTCAACGCCATCATAGACGAGCACGGGATCGACTACGTCTATCCCGCGCACGACAGCGCGCTCCTCACGCTCACGCGCGAGCGCGCGCGGCTCCATGCCGCCGTCGTCACCTCTGCGGAGGAGACGGTGGAGATATGCCGCTCGAAGAATAAAACGTATGAATACCTCGCGGGGGCGGACTATCTGCCGAAGAGCTATCCCGACGCAGCCGCCGTGCCGGAGTATCCGGTGTTCATCAAGCCCTCCGTGGGGCAGGGCTCGGTCGGCGCGCGGCGCATCGACGACCGCGCCCGGCTTGACGCGGCGCTCTCCGACGGGGTGGAGTACGCAATATGCGAGTATCTGCCGGGGGAGGAGTTCACGGTGGACTGCTTCACGGACAGGCACGGCGCGCTCCGCTTTGTCGGTCCGCGCTCGCGCGCGCGCATCCGCGCCGGCATCTCCGTGCGCTCGCGCGCCTTCGCGCCGGACGCGGGCGTTCTCGCCGTCGCGGAGGACATCAACCGCCGCATGAGCTTCAACGGCGCGTGGTTCTTCCAGCTCAAGAAGAACGCGGCGGGGGAGTACCGCCTGATGGAGATCGC
>CAKTKT010000029.1 GCA_934572325.1 uncultured Oscillospiraceae bacterium | reverse complement strand
TCTATGCAGAGCGCGGCTTCCAGAACGAGCCCCAGCGCTGCAAGGCCTGCCGTGACGCCCGCAAGAACGCCGCCCGCGGTCCGCGCGAGTTCTACACCGCAGTCTGCGCCGCATGCGGCGGCGAGGCAAAGGTTCCTTTTGAGCCCAAGTCCGATCGCCCTGTCTACTGCAGCGAGTGCTTTGCTAAGATGAGAGAGCAGGCGTAATCGCCTGTGAGGAATTGGGGCGCTCCGGCGTCCCAATTTTTATTACTACTTTGAAAGGTGACTAAAATGGAGATTACTAGAGAGACCCTTATTTCCGAGATCGTTGATAACTGTCCGGAGGCTATGCCCGCTTTTCAGGCTATCGGCATGCACTGCATGGGCTGCGCCCTTGCAAGCGGCGAGACGCTTGAGCAGGCCTGTGCCGCCCACGGCGTTGACCCGGACGAGTTCCTTGTCAGCCTCAAGGCTTATCTTGAAACGCTTTGAGCTTATGCATCAAAAGGGCGCGTTGCGACGCGCCCTTTATTTATACGATCTGCTATGAATAAACGACTTAAACTTATATCAACGCTCATACCCGCCGGTATCGGCTTTGCGGACGTCGGCACGGATCACGGGTATCTCCCCGTGCATATGGCAAGGCGCAGCTACGAGGGGAACATCATCGCCTCGGATCTTCGCCCCGACCCGCTCTCGTGCGCGGTCGCCGCGGCGCGGGCGGCGCACGTGGAGGAGCGGATCAGCTTCCGTCTCTGCGACGGGCTGGACGGCATCGCGCCGGAGACGGTGGACACCATCGTTATCGCCGGCATGGGCGGCGACACCGTCTGCGGCATACTCGACCGCGCGGAGTGGTGCATGGACGAGCGCTATTTTCTTATATTGCAGCCTATGACAAAGGCGCATATACTGCGCTACTGGCTCGTAAACAACGGTTTTTCCATCACACAGGAGCGCCTTGTGCGCGACATGGGCGAGACGTACCAGCTTTTCACGGCGCGCTTCGGCGGGGAGACACGCCTCTGCGATGCTGAGCTTTTTACAGGCTGCTATCCGCTTGCACGCACCCAGCCGCTCTTTCCGGAGCATCTTGCCGCCCAAATACGCCGCTTTGAAAAGGCGGTATCCGGCATGAGCAGGGCAAAAAGCGCCGTAGGGCGCAGGACAGTGAACGAGGAGATATTGAAGCAGCTTTACGAAATGAGGGAGGATACGCAGAGATGAGAACGGCAGGCGAAATTTACGATTTTCTGAAAGAGCTCGCGCCGCTCGAGCTGCAAATGAGCTTTGACAACTCCGGCTTTCAGCTCGGTCGGCTCGGCGCTCCGGTCTGCCGTGCGCTGCTCGCGCTGGATGTCACGCAGGAGGTCATCGACGAGGCGGGCGAGCACGGGGCGGAGCTTATAATTTCGCACCACCCGCTTATATTCACCCCGCTCAAATGCGTCAGCGACGAAAAGCTCCTGCGTCTCGCCGAGCGCGGCATTGCCGTCATATCCATGCACACGAATCTCGACATTGCCGAGGGCGGCGTGAACGATGTGCTTATTTCGCTCGTGGGCGCGCAGTGCGAGGGGGCGCTGGACGCGGACGGCTGCGGGCGCATAGGCGTGCTGCCGGATAGGCTTCCGCTGGACAGCTTCCTCGCGCGGTGCAAGGCGGCGCTGAAAACCGACGGACTGCGTTATTATGACGCGGGGCGTGAGGTTCACCGCGTTGCGGTGATGGGCGGCGCGGGAAGCGACAGCGTGCGCGCCGCGTTTGAAAAGGGCTGCGACACCTATCTCACTGCGGATATTAAATATCATCATTTTCTTGAGGCAAAGGAGCTTGGCATTAACCTAATCGACGGCGACCATTTCTGCACGGAAGACCCCGTTATCCCCGCGCTTGCGGAGATACTGCGCGCGGAGTTTGCGGATGTGGAGTTTCGCGTGTCCGGCGTGCACGGGCAGGTCGTTTCGTTCATATAAGCGGGCTGTACGCCGCCGCATATTTCAGTCTCCGCTCTCATAGACTCGTACAAACGAGAACATGAGAGCGGAGGCTTTATCATTATGACTGATACCAACATATATCGGGATATTGCGGCACGAACGAACGGGGCTTTCATGCTCGGCGTTGTCGGACCCGTGCGCACGGGAAAATCCACATTTATCAAGCGTTTCATGGAAAAGCTGGTCATACCCCAGATCGACAACACATATATGCGCGAGCGCGCGAAGGATGAGCTGCCGCAAAGCGGCTCGGGCAAGACCATCATGACCGCAGAGCCGAAGTTCGTACCCGAGGACGCGGTGACGATAAGCATCGACGAGGGCACAGAGGTCTCCGTGCGTCTTGTGGACTGCGTGGGCTACATGGTCGATGGCGCGGCGGGGCAGTTCGAGGACGGGGCGGAGCGCCTTGTCACAACGCCGTGGTTCGACCATGAGGTGCCGCTCACGGAGGCGGCGGAAAAGGGAACGTACAAGGTCATTGCCGAGCACTCGACCATCGGCATTGTCGTCACGTGCGACGGCAGCATATGCGACATCCCGCGCGAGCGTTATGCCGCGCCGGAGGCGCGCGTCATCGCGGAATTGCAGGAGATCGGCAAGCCCTTTGTCGTGCTGCTCAACAGCGCCGCCCCGCAGTCGGAGACTGCGCAGCTCATTGCTGCGGATATTTCCGAGCAATACGACGTCAGGTGCATATGCGTCAACTGCCTTGAGCTGGACGAGGCGGGCATTGCGGAGATCATCCGCTCCGTGCTGGAGGAGTTCCCGCTCAAATCCATCGGCTTCTATCTGCCGGAGTGGCTGGATGCGCTTCCGGACGACAACGCGCTCAAGACCGATATGTACGCAAAAATATGCGAGTGCGCCGTGGGTGCGGAGAAGATAAAGGACTGCGCACGCGCGGCGGATAGGCTGGCGGAGCAGGAGAACATCAGCGGCGTGAGGATAGACCGGCGGGATCTCGGCACGGGCGCGATAGGCGTGACGGTGCAGCTTCCGCGCGCGCTGTATTACAAAACCATCAGCGAGCAGACGGGCATTGAGGTCAAAAACGACGGCGATCTTATCTCCACTCTCGCCGAGATGAGCGCGGTGAAGCTGGATTACGACAAGCTCCGTACCGCGCTGGAGGATGTGCGCACGAAGGGCTACGGCGTTGTGATGCCGGATTCCAGCCAGATGCAGCTCGAAGAGCCGCAGATCGTGCGTCAGGGCGGCAAGTACAGCGTGAAGCTCAAGGCAAACGCTCCGGCAATACATATGCTGATGACGAATATTGAGACGGAGGTCACGCCCGCGATAGGCGGCGAGACCGCGTCCGAGGACATTATAAACTTTCTGCTTCAGGGCTTTGACGGCGACGTCAACCGTATCTGGCAGTCGAATATTTTCGGCAAATCGCTCTACGACATTGCGGAGGAGGGGCTGACGAGCAAGATCGAGGGGCTGCCGGAGAGCGCGAAGGCAAAGCTTCGGGAGACCTTGCAGCGGATAATCAACGAGGGGAGCGGAGGGCTTATCTGTATCCTGCTCTGAGCGGCATTTTGTTTGACTAAAGCCGCGCGAGCATATATAATGAGGTGAATGAATGTCCAAATCGTTTTTGGTTATCAATAAAAAGCAGGTAATCGGCGCGGTGACGGCGCTGGCGGTGCTGATTGCGCTCTCGGCGTTCGCGGCGAATCTCGACCGCACAAAGACCGTGTCCGCCGCGGCGCAGAGCGATAGATACACGCTTGTGATAGACGCGGGGCACGGCGGGATCGACGGCGGCGCGATAGGCGCGGACGGCTCGCGCGAGAGCGATATAAACCTTGCCATTGCGCTGAGGCTTCAGGCTGTCTCGTCGTTCTGCGGGCAGAGCGCGGTCATGACGCGCACGGATGACGAGAGCCGCGCCGCCAACGCCCTGACCTACAGCGAGCATGAGGAGCTTGTATACCGCACGGATGTGGTCAAAGCCACGCCGAATCCGGTGCTGCTGAGCATACACCAAAACTACTATCCCACGGCGCAGCCAAGCGGCGCACAGGTGCTCTATTCCGCCAACGGCAAGAGCGAGACGCTCGGCAAGCTCATGCATCACAATCTCGTCTCCGCGCTGGACCCGCAGAACAGGCGCGTCGCCGAGCCGGATAAGAATAAGCTCTATATTCTTTCAAATGTCGATTGTCCGGCGATACTTGTCGAGTGCGGCTTTGTCTCCAACCATTCAGACGTTACAAAGCTCACGGACAGCCGGTATCAGACGGCGCTTTCGACCGTGCTGATGGCGACGTTCATCCAGTTTGAAAACTCAATTCAATATACATAAATAACGAGGAAATACTATGGCAGCCAAGCAAAAGACGGTATACTGCTGCTCGGAATGTGGCAGTGAGACGGCGAACTGGGCGGGCAAATGCCCCGCCTGCGGCGCGTGGAACACGCTCACGGAGGTCAGGCTCAATGCAACGGGTACGCGCGGCAGGTCTGCCGTGCGTACCGTGCGTCCGATTGCGGGCGCGAAGAAAATATCCGAGCTGGACATGACGGCGGAGATACGCTTTTCCACCGGCATATCGGAGCTTGACCGCGTGCTCGGCGGCGGCGCCGTCGTCGGCGCACTGGTGCTCGTGGGCGGCGCACCCGGCATCGGCAAATCAACGCTGCTGCTGCAAATGTGCGGCAGGGTAGACGGCAGACGCATACTCTATATCACCGGAGAGGAGAGCGAGCGCCAGCTCAAGCTCCGCGCCGTGCGCCTCGGCGTTGACGGCGGGGAGCTATACGTGCTCGCCGAGACGGATATTGACGGCATCGCCGTCGCCATTGACGAGGTGCAGCCGGAGATAGTCATCATTGACTCCATCCAGACCGTGTCCGACGCGGAGATAAGCTCCGCTCCCGGCAGTATCACGCAGGTGCGCGAGTGCACCATGCGTCTCATGCGCGTGACGAAGGAAAAGGGGCTGACGATGTTCGTCGTGGGGCATATCAACAAGGAGGGCAGCATTGCCGGACCCAAGGTGCTTGAGCACATGGTCGACTGCGTGCTCTATTTTGAGGGTGAGCGCAGCACGAGCTTCCGCATACTGCGCGCGGCGAAAAACCGCTTCGGCTCGACGAATGAGATAGGCGTGTTTGAAATGGCTGACAATGGGCTCAAGTGCGTGGAGAACCCGTCGGAAATGCTGCTGTCCGGTCGTCCGGACAACAGCCCCGGCACGTGCGTCGCCTGCGTGGTAGAGGGCACGCGCCCGATACTCGCGGAGGTTCAGGCGCTTTTATGCCCGTCGGGGTACAATGCGGCGCGGCGCAGCAACGGCATCGACTATAACCGCGCGGCGATGCTGCTGGCGGTGCTGGAAAAGCGCGGCGGGCTTCCGGTGTCGAACTGCGATTCATATATAAATGTTATCGGCGGGCTGTTTCTGGATGAGCCTGCCGCCGATCTCGCCACAATCCTCGCAATCGCGTCCAGCTACCTTGACCGCCCCCTCGGCGCTGACCTTGCCGCGATAGGCGAGATCGGGCTGTCCGGCGAGATACGCTCGGTCAGCGCGCTCAATCAGCGCCTGACGGAGATCTCCCGCCTCGGCTTCACGCGCTGCGTCATTCCGGCGCACGTGCGCGATGAGGTGAAGAGCTTCGAGGGCATGAAGCTCATACCCGTGAACACCGTGCGCGAGGCGGTACGCGCCGTGCTTGGCAAAAATGGCTGACTTTGTGCTTGACGCGAACCTCCCTAAAAGGGCGCATTGCGTAGTAGTAGGGAAAAAATATTCGCAAATACTTAGAAAACCGCTCGAAAAACGCGATATTATGCCGCTTTTTGTGCCGGACAACCCAAATGTGGACAAGCGTCTGCGCGGTCATGCCGATCTGTCCGTTTTCCATGCGGGAGGGGAGAAGATATGGCTTGCCCCGTATCTGCGGGAGAGCGCGCTTGCCGCACAGCTCGCGGAGCTGGGGGCGAAGGTGCGCATTGCGGACATAGCGCAGTGCGCGGCGTACCCGCACGATGCGCAGTTGAACCTTGCCGCGTTCGGCGGCACGTTTATATATAGCCCCAAGGCTTCATACGCGCCGGCGGTCGAATACCTGACCGCGACACGCAAAATGCGCGGCATTCCGGTGCGTCAGGGCTACGGCAGGTGCTCCGTGCTCGCCGTTGACAAACGCTCCGTCATAACGCAGGACGCCGGAATTGCCCGCGCCGCGCGTGACGCGGGGCTTGATGTGCTGGAGATAGCGTCGGGGCACGTCGCGCTTGACGGGTTTGAATACGGCTTTCTCGGCGGCGCGGGCTTCAAGCTCTCTGATGACATTGTCGCGTTCACCGGAACGCTCGATGAGCACCCTGACAAGCCGCGCATACTGGCGTTCCTCGCCGCGCGCGGCGTCAGCGCCGTGTATCTGACCGAGCTTCCGGTGTTTGACATAGGCAGCGCGATACCGATAACGGAGCAAAAGCACCCTTGAGCGTGTCTCAAGGGTGCTTATTGCCGGCGTCGGTATCGACCTCTGCTTTTTTCTTTCGTCCTATCGGGTTTGCCATTGCGGCTTCGTGGAGCTGGGCATTGTCAAGATGGGTGTATATCTGCGTCGTGTTGAGGCTGCTGTGCCCGAGAACCTCCTGCAGGGCGCGGGTATCGACGCCGTTTTTCAGCATGAGCGTCGCCGCCGTGTGGCGCAGCTTATGCGGCGAATAGCGCGATGCGTCCAGCCCCGCCATAAGGAGCTTTTTGTCCACCATCTGCTCAACGCCGCGGCTCGTGATGCGGCGGTTGACGCTGCTGATGAACAGCGCGTTTTTGTCCTCATGGCGTATCTTGCCCGTGTCGCGCACGGCGAGGTAATCGTCCAGCGCCTCGCGGCAGCCCTCGGCGAAAAACACCACGCGCTCCTTGTTGCCCTTGCCGATAACGCGCACATGATCGTCATAAACGTCCGTGAGGTTGAGCGACACAAGCTCCGACACGCGCAGTCCGCACGAGAGGAACAGCATCAAGATGGCATAGTCGCGGTACTCAAATTTACCCTCACACGCGGCGAGCAGACGCTCACACTCGGCTTCCTCAAGGTATTTTGGCAGCGCCGCCTGACGTTTGGGCATATCCAGCTCTTGGCATACATTAACTTCCAGCAGATGCCGCTTCGTTGTTAGATAGTTATAGAACGACTTCACGGATGACGTCCTGCGGCAGCGGCTGGCGGCGGAGAGGGAAGCGCCGCCCTCCGGCGAAAAGCTCTGATACCGGTACAGCTCCTCAATTTTAATCGCTTTGATGAAGTCTATATCAATATCGGTGATGTCAATCTCGTTGAACGGCACGTCGGGCGCGGCAAGATGTCTGCGGCGCTTGAGATAGCGGAAAAGTATCTTCAGGTCGGTGTAGTACGCAAAGACCGTGCGGTCGGAGTGTCCGCGCACGGTCGAGTGGTATTCGAGGAACTCCATGAGAATATCGGGAACGTCGTCGATCCGGTCGAGATTCATAATAAACCTCCGAGAGATATGTGATAGCGCCGTAAAATAGGCTTGGCTGCACAAGACATAATTACAAGCATAATTATATGTCAACCATATTAAAAAATCAAGTGCAAACTTCGTTAAATTGATATTATGCGAAGTTGCGTATGCGCTGCCGTAATTATGTCAAGCGTTTTCCCGCACCGGAGAGATAACCGCTCCTCCGCTGCCGACCGGACATGGAAAGCCGCACCCGTACACGAAAGCCGCCCGAAGCTATCTTGCATAGCTCCGGACGGTTTACTGTAATTATGCTGTAACTTTTATCGCTGACCGGTCTTGTACATGAAAACGCTCAGGAGCGATTCACTCGTGACGCGGATGCTGTTGAGTATCGTTGCCACTGCGGCGACCGTGTCGATAAAGATGGCAAACCAGATGTTGCAGAAGCCGATAATGCTGAGAAACACCAGAATGGTTTTCACAACAAACGCGAACACCGCGTTTTCGATGGCGATCTCGCGTACACGGCGGCATATCTGCACGGCGAACGGAAGATTTGCCAGATACTCCGGCGAGACAAGCACGTCGGCGTACTTTCCTCTCCGGCTGATGCGGATATCGACGTCGGCGGCGCTGTGCGTCTCAACGCCGGAGGCGTAGACAAACAGCACAGCCCCCTTGGCGCTCGTCTTTAGATCGGAGACCACGCGCAGCTTCTTTTCCGTGTCGCACTCGCTGTAGACCTCGCCGAAATCCAGCTCCTCCGCGAGCCTGCGGCTCTCGGCGTTGCCGTCCTCGGTCAAAAGGACGCAGCGGCTCACACCGGCTTCACGAAGCCCTGCCGCAAGCTCGTCCGCCTCAATATTGAGCTGTGAGCTGATGGTGAGCTTGCCGACATAGCGCCCCGCAACGGTCATGAAGAACGCCTGTCCTTCCTCCGCCCTGTCGTTTGGGAGCTTCACTCCCCTCCCGACGAAAAGCTCACGCGAGGCGAGGACGACGTGCGCGTTTCCAATGTCTACCTCCACCCCGTAGCCGGGAATATCGACGAAGTTCTGTATGAGGTCAAGCCGGTAATCCTTCGTGTACACTCCCGCGACGGCACGCGCCACGGGCTGATTCGAGTAGTAGAGCGAGTGGGCGGCAAAGGTGATGAACGTGTCGTCGTCTATCATATCCGAGGAGAGCCCTGTGAGCTTCGGGTTTTCGTCGCAGAACACGCCGGCGTTGTCAAAAACGGCAATATCCGTGTCGGCGGTGACCTCCATAAGGGCGGCGCTGTCAAACACGACGCCGTGGCGGGCGCTGAAGCACATACCGATTATGCCGGTGAGCGGCATGGCGATAACGACCGACATCGGCGTTGCGATGAGGATGATGGTCATCGCGCGATGGAGCGAGACGCGGAAGCTGTAATTTGTGATAAGAGGCAGCGCAACGGCGTAAACCGCGCTGAATATCACGGCGTACTTGAGCACCCTGCCCGCGCTGCCGCCCATGACGGACTCGATATTCATCGAGCCTGCGCCGTCGCGCAGTATAAGCTCCGTAATGCGGTTGACGGTGGACTCGTCCTGATATTGAAGCAGCTCCAGCGCGGAGCGGCGCGTGCGCTCCTCGGCGTAGGCTATCAGCAGAAGCCCTATCTGATAGAGTATGACAAGTGCCGCCCCCTCATAGTCATAGCCGATGATATAGGACAGCACCGTCACGCTCACGACGATAAGCGGGGTGGAGAAAAAGTCCCTTTCGGATATGCATTGCAGCGCGTCGAGGACAATGTCGTACCCCGCGACGGCTGCCGCAGCTATCAGCATCAGCGTACCGGCGATATCCGGCAGCGTGTCGATTATGAGCGACGCCGCGAAAATGACGGAGGCGATGATGAGCCTGATGATGAGGACGGTATCATATGTGCCGGCTTCCCTGCCGCCGGTATGCCGCGCATGGTCGGCGTGGTCAGATCGACGCATATCCTACTCCCCTCCCGCTTATATCGTTTGCTTTATTGTATTATATTTATGTCTTATGTCCTGTGCAGTTTACCGAAGAATTGCCGAGGCGTCAGGCCTTGCCGTCGCAGCCGAGGACGTTGATGATCTTGTGCTTGACCATCTCCTTTATTGCGGTGCGGGCGGGAGCGAGATACTGGCGCGGGTCAAAGTGGTCGGGATGCTCGTTGAAGTACTTGCGGATGCTGGCGGTCATGGCGAGGCGGAGGTCAGAGTCGATATTTATCTTGCACACTGCCATGGAGGCTGCCTTGCGGAGCTGATCCTCGGGAACGCCGATGGCGCCGGGCATATTGCCGCCGTTCTCGTTGATTATCTTCACGAACTCCTGAGGCACGGAGGAAGCGCCATGGAGAACTATCGGAAAGCCGGGCAGACGCTGCTCGACATCCTCAAGTATGTCGAATCTGAGGTGGGGATCGGTGCCGGGCTTGAACTTGTAAGCGCCGTGAGAAGTGCCGATGGCAATTGCCAGAGAGTCGCACCCTGTGCGCTCGACGAACTCCTGAACGTCCTCGGGGCGGGTGTAGGAGCTGTCCTCGACGGAAACGTGAACCTCATCCTCGATACCGGCGAGGGTGCCGAGCTCCGCCTCGACGACGACGCCGTGATCGTGGGCGTACTCAACGACCTTGCGGGTGATGGCGATATTCTCGTCAAAGGGCTGGGAGGAAGCGTCTATCATGACGGAGGTAAAGCCGCCGTCGATGCAGGACTTGCACAGCTCAAAGTCGCTGCCGTGGTCGAGATGGAGAGCGATGGGCAGACCGGTTTCGATTATTGCCGCCTCAACGAGCTTGACAAGGTAAGTATGGTTGGCGTAAGCGCGAGCGCCCTTGGAGACCTGAAGAATCAGAGGAGCGCTGCACTCCTTCGCGGCCTCGGTAATTCCCTGGACGATCTCCATGTTGTTCACATTGAACGCACCGATCGCATAGCCGCCCTTATAGGCCTTCTCAAACATTTCTTTGGTAGTTACCAGTGGCATTTGTCATAAATCTCCCTTGCATTTTGATAATTTTGTACAATTAGCACATTTACAAAATTTCATTTATATTATATCCTCAAACAAAGATATAATCAATACGCACAATTAACAAAACAACAAAATTTTTTACAGCAGACGGAGGAAAAACAAGTATGAGCAAGAAGCTTGTCGGAGCGTGTATTTTCGGGCAGTCCGGCGGACCGACCGCAGTTATCAACGCCAGCGCCTACGGCGTTATCAGAGCGGCACTCGACGCGGAGGAGATAACAAAGGTCTACGGCGCGGCGCACGGGATAAAGGGCGTCCTCGAGGACAAACTCTATATCATGGATGAGGAGGATCCCGAGGAGCTCAGGCTTCTGCTGAACACCCCGTCCTCGGAGCTTGGCTCCTGCCGCTACAAGATCGCCGATCCCGAGGTCGATGACAGCGACTATAAGCGTATTCTCGAAATATTCAGGAAGTACGATGTGAAATATTTCTTCTACAACGGCGGAAACGACTCCATGGACACCTGCAACAAGATCAGCCGCTATATGGAATCCGTCGGCTACGAGTGCCGCGTGATTGGCGTGCCCAAGACGATAGACAATGACCTTTTCGGCACGGATCACTGCCCCGGCTTTGCAAGCGCGGCGAAGTACATCGCCACATCCTGCATGGAGATAAACAAGGACGCGAGAGTTTATGATAACCCGATGATAACCGTGGTGGAGATCATGGGTCGCCACGCCGGCTGGCTCGCGGCGAGCGCCGCACTGGCAAGCGAGTTCGGCTCCGGTCCCGACCTTATCTACCTCCCGGAGTGCGACTTCGATATGGACAAGTTCATCAGCGATGTGGACGAGGTCTATGAGAAAAACGGCAAGGTTCTTGTCGCCGTGTCCGAGGGCATCCACTATGCCGACGGCAGCTTCGTCTCCGAGGCAAAGACCTCCGCGACGGACGGCTTCGGTCACGCCCAGCTCGGCGGTCTTGCCGTGATGCTGGCGCAGCGCCTGAAGGAGCACACCGGCGCGAAGGTTCGCGGCATCGAGCTGAGCCTCTTACAGCGCTGCGGCGCACATCTCGCCTCCATGACAGACATTGAGGAAGCCTACGGCGCGGGCAAGGCGGCGGTCGAGGCGGCGGTCAACGGCGAGACAGGCAAGATGGTCGCCTTTGAGCGCGAGACGGTAGATGGCAAATACGTCTGCAAGTGCAAGCTCGTTCCCCTCGCCTCCGTGGCAAACTACGAAAAGAAAATTCCCGCAGAGTGGATAAACGAGACGCAAAACGGGCTCAAGCATGAATTTATCGACTATGTCCTCCCCCTCATACAGGGCGAGCCGGAGGTTCCCCGCGATAATTCCCTCCCCAGATACGCCCGCCTCAAGAAGGTCGTCGCAAAGTAAAAACGGCAAGCGCGGCGGGGGCGCTGTACGCCGCAGAGTGATACGCAAAAGAGCACTCGGATTTTTTGTCCGGGTGCTCTTTTTCGTTTTATAGATTTTTTATCTGGTTTTGGATGAGCCTTCCCACCGTGTCCGCGAGCATATCCAGCGACTGGATACGCGCGAAGTCGCGCCCGTACACGGTCTTTGCCGAGGGCAGATCCTCATCGTCGCCCGTGAACACGCACACCACGGATATGCCGTCCGCCCGTGCGCGGCGCACCTCAAGCGCGCAGTCCGTGACGCCCGCATCCTGTTCATAGGCTTCCGGCTCGCCGCCGGTTTTCGACGGTATCTTCATCACGTCGTTCGGCTTGACGTCGGAGAGGACAATGAGCAGCTTGTGCTCATACGAGGACGAGTTCATGAGATAATGCGCCGCCGAGATCGCAAGCCCGTCACGGTTGCAGCCGTTGGAGACATACTCGAATATTCGGCGGTTGTCCTGCGGCTTATCGTAATCGCGGAAGATGCGCACGATCGTGTACCCCGTCATGGAGCAAAACGACATCACGCGGCAGGGTATGCCGCAGGCGGTCAGGCTCTCGGCTATCATGAACCCCTGCGCGGAGACCGCCTCCTGCCGCCCCTTCTGTGAGGTCGAGGCGTCGAGCAGTATGTCAACGGAAAGCTCGCCCATGTCGTCCTGCTCGTTTTTGATGAATACCTTCTCGTCGTTGAGCATCGCGGCGCGCCACGCGAGCAGCCCGTTTATCCGTCCGGAATTTGCCTTGACGGGCGCGGGCTGGAGATGCAGCAGCACAGAGTTTTGTATCTTTGCGGTGAGCTTTGATATGGAAAGGCGGTTCTGCGCCCGCCGCGCGGCATAGCTGGCGCGGTTTCTCTCTATCTGCACCGCCTCGCGCTGGCGCGAGAGCGCCTCGAATCCGTTTTGAATCTTCGATACGTCAGGGCGCTCCCCGCGCGTGAAGAGCAGGTGGCACATGGCGTGGCTGCCGGTGCAGAGCCTTTTCTCCATGTCGCTCGTCTGCCGCGAAGCGAAAGCGCTCTTGCCGAACTTCGTCTCCATAAATTCCCGCAGCTCCGCCTCGCTCATCTTTGTCCTGAGCTGCCGCTCCTCCTGCTGCTGACCGACGCCGGAGCCGCCGTAGGCGTTCTCCGGGTGCTCGGCAATGCCTATCCCGAATTTTCGCAGTGCGCCGCTCCCCTGCTTTTTGCCGCGCTTGTGCAGCGCAGGTGTTATGATGCGGCGCTTGGCGCGCCTGCGCTCCTCCGTGCTTATCTGAAACCAGCGCTCAAAGAGCTGCTTTGTGCGCGCGACGATCTCCTCCGTTGTCATGTCCGGCGTGAACTCCAGCTCGTCCAGCAGCTTTCGGTCGTAGCCGTTCAGCTCCGGCTCTTCGCCGAGCACGCGCATGAAATGCGCGAGGCTGAGCGCCTCATAGAGATGATAGTCGTCGTGTCCGGCAAAGCTTTTCACGGCGGCGCGGGCATATTTTATCCGCAGCCCGGCGAGCGCGGGGCGCTGCGGCAGCTCAAGCCGGTATACGCTGTTTTCAAGCCCCAGCCAGAAAAGCCCCTCGTACTCGTCCGACTCCTCATACTGCTCAAACGCGCGAAACAGCGGCGCAAACTGGGCGTAGTCGTAGTGCTTCCTCGCCGCGCCGATAATACAGTTCCAGTAGAGGTCGGCGTTGCCTTCGCTGTCGTATGCTTTAAAATCCGGCTGAAAATCATAGCTTCCCGCGCAGTTCCATACAATGTTTAAAGCGCGCTTCTTTTGAAGCTCAGATATAGTGACCATTATTCATCAAACAGCTTGCTCTCGTCCAGCTCCGACGGGATGCGCGCGGTGATAACGTCGGACACGAGCTGGCGCTCGAAGTCGTCAAAGCTCTTGTTGACGATGCCCATCTCCAGCGCCTCATCGAGCGTCAGCCCCTGCCGCGTCAGACCGACCGCGGCGAGCAGCCCGCGCAGGTCGAGCGCCTTTGTGGAGATCTCGGAACTGTCGCACTTGACGCGAAGCTCCTGAAACAGCTCCGCAAGCTGGCGGGCATACTCCTGCCGGAGTGTCGGAAACTGCGCGAGCATGAGCTTTTCAAGGTTTTCCGCGGAGATTATCGGCATATTGATGACCATAAAGCGCGAGGCGAGCGCCTCGTTAATCTCTCTTGTTCCAGCGTAGCCGTAGTTCATCGTGGCGATGAAGCGTGTGCACGGGGCAAGCTCGATGCGGTCATAGCCTGGCACGTCGATTATACGGCGGAAGTCGAGCGTGGCGTGCAGCACGGAAAGGGATTCGTTTTTCGCCATGTTTATCTCGTCGAGCACGCCGAAGCCGCCCTCGGCGGCGCACTGATAGATAGGACCGCGGCGGAGCGACACCTCGCCGTTTTTGAACGTGTCCGCGCCGATGAGGGATGCGGCGTCGGTGTTAAGATAAAACGAGATGTCCCACTGCGGACGGGCGAACACGGCGGCGAGGTTTTCCGCGAGCACGTTTTTGCCCGTCGCCTTCGGTCCGACGAGCAGCAGGTTCTCCCCTGCCAGCAGCCCCGCAAGCGCCTTGCGCCATACCTCCGCGCCGTAGTATCTGTACTTCGGGTGCGGCACGCGGTACGCCTGCGCCTCGTTCACAGGGTACTGGCGGCGGAAGCCTTCGAGATGCGTGAGCGTTGTCTCCTCTATTCCCTCACTGCGCAGAAATTCAAGCGTTTCGTTCATATTCTTATCCCCTTTTCCGGAGTTTTATTTCGTCTGCATTATAGGCGTTAAAACGTGTTAAGTCAATCAAATCTTGCAAAATATACAGGTCGCGGTTAAAATATAATTGATAGATCAAATCTCTCAGGATGGTGAAAGCATGGTCGAGCACAGACTGCGGCACTCCATACCCGCCGTTGACAGCAACGGACTGCTCACATACGGCGGCAGTCAGCTCCTCTCCGACAGCGCCGTGATAAGAAAATGCGGCTGCGGCGTTGTGGCGGCTGCGGATCTGTTCATATACGCCCACCGCAGCCGCCCCGGGTGCGAGTGCGCGCTTTTTGACGGCTTCGGACGGACGCTGCCGATCCCGCTTGCGGATTACAACGCCGTGCTGAAGGCGCTGTGCCGGAGGTTTTTCCCGCTCACGTCGCCGTTCGGCATAAACGGGCTGGGGCTTGTATGCGGAATGAATCTCTTTTTCCGCGCGTATAAATACCCGCTGCGCGCGCAGTGGGGCGTGCGCTACAGCGAGCTGTGGCGGAGCATAGAGACGATGATCGACGCCGACCTTCCCGCGATAATCGCCGTCGGACCGAATATGCCGCGCTTCTGGCAGAATAACCGCCTTGGGCTGTATACGCGCCTGCCGGACGGCAGCCACAAGCGCATAGGCGCGGTCAAGGCGCACTATATGAGCGTCACCGCCACTGACGGCGAGTGGCTGACCGTGTCCTCATGGGGGCGGCGCTACTGCATAAGCCGCAGTGAGTACGACGCATACACCCGCGCATACAGCAGCGGGCTTTTGTGCAACATCGCGTATATCAAGGCGCGGTGACGGCATATCCTTTACAAACTGGATGTGCCGGAGTGATGCGCGTGAACACCGTAATATCAATAAACAACGCCCTCAACGCCTTCGCGTGGGGACCTGTGATGCTCGCGTTTTTCATCATAACGGGTGCGTATCTCTCCTTTAAGACGGGGTTTGTTCAGCTCAAGCTTGGGCTTGTTTTCAAGCGCACGCTCGGCTCTCTCTTCATCGGGCGTGAAAAGCGCGGCGGCGCGCTCACGCCGTTTCAGGCGATGACCACGGCGCTCGCCGGTACGGTCGGAACGGGCAACATTTCCGGCGTCGCCCTGGCAATGTTCGCAGGCGGCGCGGGCGCGGTGTTCTGGATGTGGGTGTCGGCGTTTCTGGGCATGTGCACAAAGTACGCGGAGATCGTCCTCGCCGTGCGATACCGCGTCATTGACCCCGACGGCACGCGCCGCGGCGGCGCGATGTATTACATAGAGCGCGGTCTTGGCGAGCGCTGGCGCTGGCTTGCCGTATGCTTTGCCGCGCTCGGCTGTGCGGCGAGCTTCGGCATCGGCAACATGGCGCAGAGCAGCGAGATCGCGGGCGCGGCGCACGAGCTCTGGGGCGCGGACAGCGCCGTGACGGGCGCGCTTATCGCGCTGACGGTCGGGCTTACCGTCATAGGCGGGATAAGGCGTATAGGCACGGTAACGTCGTACCTCGTGCCCGCAATGTCGGTTTTCTATCTGCTGGCAGGGCTTTTCATCGTTATCGTTCGCGCCGGAGATGTTCCGGCGATGCTCATGCGCATAGTTCGCGAGGCGTTTTCCCTGCGCTCGGCGGGCGGCGGCATACTCGGCTGCGGGCTGATGCGCGCGATGAAGCAGGGCTTCGCGCGCGGCATATTTTCCAATGAGGCGGGGCTTGGCTCCGCCCCCATCGCACACGCCGCATCGTCAGCCGACGAGCCGTGCGAGCAAGCCCTGTGGGGTGTCTTCGAGGTGTTTGCGGACACCGTCGTCATCTGCACGATAACGGCGTTTACAATGCTCCTCTCCGGTGTGCTTGACGCGCCGGACGGCGCATCCGGCTATGCCTCCGGCGGCGCGGCGGCAGCGGCGGCGTTTGACGCGCTCATCCCCGGGGGCTTCGGCGGGCGCATCATACGGCTCAGCCTTATTCTCTTTGCCCTTTCAAGCATAGTATGCTGGAGCTACTACGGCGAGAGCTGTCTTGATTACCTCTCCGGCGGCAGCGTCGCGGTGCGGACGGCGTATAGGCTCGTTTTTGTGCTCTTCTGCTTTTTCGGCGCGACGGGCTCGGGCACGCTGATGTGGGATATTTCCGACACGCTCAACGGGCTTATGGCGATACCGAATCTCATCGCGCTCGCGCTCCTCGGCGGCACGGCGGCGCGCCTGACAAGAGAATACTTCGAGCGGCAGGGCGCATAAGCCGCCCCGCCGATTTTTTGCGGAAAATCTCAAATATATGTAGCTGTACGGCGCAAAACATGGTATAATACAGCTCATAATATACGCAAAACACTCTGAAAGGACAGCATAGGCATGGACGAAGAGCTGAAACAGCGGAAAAGAAACCTTATAATGTACCCGTTGGGTACAGTCGGAAGAGATATGATATACAATCTCTTCACGAATTTCATTCTGACCTACATACTCTTTACCCGAAAGCTGGACGCGGCGCAGCTTGCCGCGATAACCGCCATCATGGTCGGCGCTCGCGTGTTCGACGCGCTCAACGACCCCATCATGGGCAATATCATAGAGCGCACCCGTTCAAAATGGGGCAAATTCAAGCCGTGGCTCGTCATCGGTATTCTCACGACCTCCGTTGTGGTGTATCTCGCGTTCAACACCAATCTTCAGGGCTGGAGCTTTATATGGTTTTTCGGCGTGATATACTTCATGTACAGCATCACCTATACCATGCATGACATCTCCTACTGGGGCATGATCCCCTCCCTCGGGCGCGACCCCCATGTGCGCGACCAGTTTGCCTCCCGCGCGACCCTCTTTGCCGGTATCGGCGGTGCGCTCGCGGGCTTCCTTATCCCGCGCTTTACCACCGGCGCGGGAACGCTCGGCGGCTCGGCGAGCTACGCCTTCGGGCGCATCGCGCTCGTCATCTGCATCATTGCGCCGCTTTTCCTGTGCTTTACGGTGTTCGGTGTGCGCGAGAACCGCGACTACGAGAAGGAAAAGGTCCCTCCCGTCAGCTTCAAAAAGATAATCGGCACGATCGGCGGCAACGACCAGCTTTTGTGGATTGCGCTCATCTTTCTCATCCAGCAGATAGGCAACGGCGTGGTGCTGGGCGGGCTCGGCTCGACGTATCTCTATTTTGACCTCGGCTATCAGGGCGGGTATTACTCCAACTTTTCCACGTTCGGGCTTGCTGCGACGGCGGTGTTGATGGTGCTCTACCCCGCGATCTCCCGAAAAATAAACAGGAAGCCGCTCATGGGCGTGATGACCGTCACCGCCGCCGCGGGCTATGCCGTGATGTTCGTTATCGGGGCTTTCATGCCGTCCGATGCGCCCGCGCTCAAGTGCTGGCTGATGACGGCGGGCTATATGCTCGCAAATTTCGGGCAGTACTGCTTCTATCTGATAATGATGATCTCCATCCTCAACACCGTGGAGTATAACGAGCTGACGCACGGAGAGCGCGACGAGGCGATCATCGCCTCGCTCCGCCCGTTCCTTACCAAGCTCGCCTCCGCGCTTATCTCCGTTATCACCTACGTGTGCTATATCATTTTCGGCGTTCTCAACTACACAAACGAGATCTCCGAGCTGGAGCAGCTTACCTCCATGGGAGAGCTGAGCGAGGCGGCAAAGCTCAGCGAGATTGCGGACGTAATCACCAAGGTACAGCCGGAGCAGAGGTTCGGGCTTCTCCTGTGCATAACGCTCGTGCCGTTTATCTTCATGCTCGCGTCCTACCTGCTCTATAAAAAGCACTATAAGCTCGACGAGAGCGAATATGACCGCATCTGCTCACAGCTTGCCGCGCGCAAGGGGTAAACGAATATCCGAATGAAGCGTCAAGGCTCGCCGAGGATTACGGCGAGCCTTGACGCTTATATGCTTTTCATACGGAGAATAATAATTCCGTAAACGTCGGGTACGGCCAGTATTTCGTGGCGGTGAGAAGCTCCAGCTTGTCTACCACTGCGCGCACGGCGGCGGTCTTTTTCTCCACACGATTGTGGTAATAGTCAAGCAGCTCCTCCGGTGCGGCGTTTGGATTGACGGTCTCGATGGCGGTTTTAAGCTCCACGGTCTTTTCGAGAAGCTCATCGTTGAGGATGCACAGCGCGTTGACGAGCGAGGTCTCGACCTGATGCGCAACGCCCGGGATGGCGGCGGATTTTGCCGCAATGGTGCTGCACAGCTTTTCCTCATACTCTGACACGGCGCTGATTATGCCGTGCTGCACGATGTCCACCAGCGTCGCCGCCTCGATGCGGATGACCTTGCAGTATTTCTCGATATGAATATCATGGCGCGCCATGATCTCCTCATACGTGTAAACCCCCTGACGGGTCAGAAGCTCTATGTTCTTGGGCAGTATGTATGCCGGCAGCGCCTCGGCGGTGTTGCGGAGATTTGCAAGTCTGCGGCGCTCCGCCTCGTCGAGCCATGCCTTGTCATAGCCGTTGCCGTCAAAAATGATGCGGCGGTGCTCGGCGAACGCCATTTTTATAAGGCTGTGCAGAGCGCTGTTGAAATCCTCCGCGCCCTCAAGCTCCGCCGAGAAGCGGCTGAGCTCGTCCGCCATGATGGCGTTGAGCACGGTGACGGGACCTGCGATAGACTGGCTGGATCCAGCCATGCGGAACTCAAACTTATTGCCGGTGAACGCCAGCGGCGAGGTGCGGTTGCGGTCGGTGGTATCCTGCGGAATGGCGGGCAGCACGTCCACGCCGATGCGCAGTGTGCGGTGCTCAAGCTCGGAATAGCCGCGCTCATCGATTATCGCGTCGATTATCCCCTCAAGCTCCGCGCCGAGGAACACGGAAATGATGGCTGGGGGCGCTTCCTGCGCACCGAGACGGTGATCGTTGCCCGCAAAAGCGACCGAGCAGCGCAAAAGCTCCTGATACTCGTCCACGCCCTTCACAAATGCCGCGAGAAACAGCAGAAACGCGGCGTTCTGGCTGGGCGTGCTGCCGGGAGAAAAGAGATTCGCGCCCGTGTCGGTGGACAGCGACCAGTTGATATGCTTGCCCGAGCCGTTCACGCCGGCGAACGGCTTTTCATGCAGCAGACAAACCATGCCGTGACGCTCCGCGACCTTTTTCATCGTCTCCATGACGAGCTGGTTCTGGTCGTTGGCGGTGTTGGCGTCGGTGTATATGGGCGCCATCTCGTGCTGTGCCGGCGCGACCTCGTTGTGCTTTGTCTTTGAGAGCACGCCCAGCTTCCAAAGCTCCTCGTCAAGATCGCGCATATACTCCGCCACGCGCGGACGGATAACGCCGAAATAGTGATCGTCCAGCTCCTGCCCCTTGGGCGGCTTCGTGCCGAAGAGCGTCCTGCCGCAAAGGATAAGATCCTCGCGCTTTTTGAACATATCGCTGTCAATGAGAAAATATTCCTGCTCCGCGCCGACCTGCGGCGTTACGCGCTCGACCGCCCCGTCGCCGAAGAGACGCAGTGTTCGCAGTGCTTCGCGGTTGACGGCTTCCATGGAGCGCAGCAGCGGCGTTTTCTTGTCGAGCGCCGCGCCGCCGTAGGAGCAGAACACCGTCGGGATGCAGAGGCTGCCGTCCTTGATGAACGCGAACGCCGTGGGGTCCCATGCGCTGTAGCCGCGCGCCTCAAATGTCGCGCGCAGTCCGCCTGTTGGGAAGCTGGAGGCGTCCGGCTCGCCGCAGACGAGCTGTGACCCGGAGAAGTCCATTATCACACGCCCGCCGCCGGCATTCTTGATGAAGCTGTCGTGCTTTTCGGCGGTGATACCTGTCATGGGCTGGAACCAGTGGGTGTAGTGCGTCGCGCCGCGCTCCAGCGCCCATGTCTTCATCGCGTCCGCAATGTCGTTTGCGACCGACAGCGGCAGCGGCTTACCGGTTTTGAGACTGTCGCGCCAGCCCTGCATCGCGGCGGCGGGCACATAGCGCTCCATCGTGTGCTCGTTGAACACCATACAACCGAAAAGCTCCGGTATGCGGTTTGCCTTCTCTGTCATCGCATAACTCCTCCGTAGATCGAAATGAAAACACTCATCCCCCTCTCGGGGGATGACGGGCGCGGATCACTCCGCAGTATAATTATCGAAATAGCCCTGAATGTAGACTATCGGCGTTCCTTTGTCGCCGCTGCCCGACGTGAGATCGCAGAGAGACCCGATAAGATCGGTGAGGCGGCGCGGCGTTGTCCCCTCGGAGACCATCTGCCCGACGAGACTGCCGTCCTTTTTCTTTATCTCGCCCTTTATCGCGTCGCGCAGCGCTTCGCCCGTGAGCGAGGCGAAATCATTGTCGGCAAGGTATTTGAGCTTCAGCTCGTTTGGCGTGCCCTCAAGACCGGCGGTGTATGCCGGAGAGACCGTCGGATCTGCAAGCTCCCAGATCTTGCCCACGGGATCCTTGAAAGCGCCGTCGCCGTAGACCATGACCTCCACGTGCTTGCCGGTGAGCTTGAGCATTTGCCGCTGAATGTCCTCCACGAGCGCCTGACAGTCGCGCGGGAAGAGCTTGACCTTGTCCTCGGTCGCCTTATTAGTGCCGAGCAGACCGAACTTTTCGTTATACCCGCTGCCGTTCACGGGCGCGGTGAGAATATCGTCAAGCCCAAAAACGCGCTCCGCTCCGGCGGCTTTGAGGATGCGCTTCGTGCGCTCGCGCGTGTGAATATCGCAGTTGATGACATTCTTGGTATAGTCAAGAACGGCGCGCGCGTCATTTGCAAAAATGACCTCCGCCTCCGCGCCGCACCTGCGGATAAGGTCGGTGTAATACGCGACATAGTCCATGCCGGTGAACGGGTGCTTGGGATAACCGAACAGCTCACGGTACTTTTCAAGGGTCAGCACGTCGCGGTAGGGGTCAATGCCCTTCTCGTCGAGCATATCCTGAGAAATGAGGTGATTGCCGACCTCGTCGGAGGGATAGGAGAGCATGAGCACGACCTTTTTCGCGCCCTTGGCGATACCGCGCAGGCATATCGCAAAGCGGTTGCGGCTGAGAATGGGGAAAATAACGCCGACGGTATCTCCGCCGAGCTTCGCGCGGACGTCCTCCGCAATGTCATCGACCGTGGCGTAGTTGCCCTGTGCGCGGGCAACGATTGCCTCCGTCATCGCTATAATATCTCTGTCACCGACCTCAAGCTCACCGTTTGACTGCGCCTGAATGACGCAGCCCGTCACTATCTTGGCGAGATCGTCGCCCTCGCGGATAATGGGCGCGCGCAGACCTCTGGACGTTGTACCAACCATTCTGGACATAATAAAAGTATACTCCTCTGTTATTTATATTAGAGAAAAAGCCAAATAACAGAGAGAGTATACTATAATTCGGTGCGCTTGTAAATAAAATTTTACGCCGGAGGCTGCCCTTGCCAGCCAAGGGTATCAGGAGAGCAGCATACGGTCGTTGTCGAGCGCTCTGCCGACGCCGAGCTTGAAGCGCTCAAGAAGGTCGGCAACGGTAAGACCGCTCCGCTCCTCGTTTCCGACGTCAAGTATGATGCGTCCGGAGTCCATCATGAGCGTGCGGTTGCCCAGCTCAAGCGCGGACTGCATATTGTGCGTTATCATCAGGCACGTGAGCTTGTTTTCCGCAACTATCCTCTTTGTCAGCTCCAGCACCTTTTCCGCAGTGGCGGGATCGAGCGCCGCGGTGTGCTCGTCGAGCAGCAGGAGCTTGGGCGGAACAATGGTCGCCATCATGAGCGTCAGCGCCTGACGCTGCCCGCCGGAGAGCAGCCCCACGGGCTGGCGAAGCCTGTCCTCCAGCCCCATACCGAGCTGGGAGAGCTTTTCGCGGAAAAGCTCCCTGTCGGTGCTGCCGATATGGGCGAACCACCCGCCGCGCCCTGCGG
>CAKTKT010000028.1 GCA_934572325.1 uncultured Oscillospiraceae bacterium | reverse complement strand
CCTAAAATCAAAACTGCACCCCCCTCCAAACCATAGTTGCACCCCCTTGACGGGTTTCTATCAAAATTACGGTTCTTTGCCACGTCGGAGCAAAGTCCGCTCCGCTCAAAATCCGGCAGCTTTTAGAGTTGCCGGATTCTTCGTCTGCGCTCCCTTGCTCGTTCTCTCCGAATTGAACCCGCCTCGCGGCGGGGCTTTGATTCGGAAAAGAAAAACAATACCATAGGTCAATCTGACGCCGTAGGCGGCTGTTCGACCTATGGTATTGCTTTGAAGCTGGTATGCCCGACAGGATTTGAACCTGCGACCTTCGGAGTCGGAGTCCGACGCGCTATCCAACTGCGCCACGGGCACATATCCAATTGCAAGGTGCATTATAGCAAAAACGTTAGTTGTTGTCAAACCTCACAGACAAATTTGCGCGAAAAAATATCGCGCGGTTCGGCGTGCTGCCGCATACTGCCGCCCTGCGCCGCCGGATGCCGTCCGGCGGCGCAGGGCATTGCCCCGTGCGAGACCCGCGCGCTTACTTTTCGGGCTTATCCTCGGCGGGAGCGCTGTCCGCGCCGGTGCCGTCAGCCTCGGTGCTGTCAACCACGTCGTCGAAGTCGCCGAACTCAACGCTGATGTCGAGACCGACGCCGCTGCCGTCGGCGTTCTCCGAGTCGATCTGCGCCTTGATGTCGGCAATCGCGTCCTCGTTTGCGTGGATGCGCGCGTTGATTTTTTCAACCTGCGCAAAGAGGGGAGCGAAAAAGCCCTCCGGATTCTCGCGCGCCTGCTCGAAGTAGAGCTTGCCGATCTCGGTATACGCGCGGCGGAGCTCCTCCGTGTCGCCGGAGATCTCAAGCGTGAGCTTGGCGATGGCGCCGTAAGCCTTCGCGCGCTCCGCGCCGTGCTCGTATATGCCGCGCACGGAGCTGCTCTCCGCAAAGTCCTTCGCCTTGCCCGCGAGATTCTTGATGGTGCCGGTGATGATGTCCTTATAGTCTGCCATTTTCAGTTACCTCCGTTTTCATTGTTGTTGGTTTGTTCGTCAGTGCCCGTGTCCGCCGGAGTCTCCGCTGCCGCCGCCGCGACGCGGTTGACATACAGAGCCTCGGACGGATGGGCGCGTCTGCTCTGGACGATGAGCGCGGCAAGCGCCGCGAGCGCAAGCACCGCGGACAGAAGCTGCGACACGCGGATGCCGGTCGAGCCTATGTAGAGGCTGTCTGTGCGCAGCCCCTCTATCCAAGCCCTGCCGACGCCGTACCAGAAGAAATAAATAAGTATGCACTGCCCGTCGTATCTGCGCTTGCCGCGCCTGACGAACACGGCAAGGAAAATGAGACAGGCGAGATTCCAAAGACTTTCGTAGAGGAAAGTCGGATGGACGTAAATGGTCGTGCCGTCGGGGGCGGTGAGCCCCATGCGGCAGAACACGGCGGTCTCCGCGCCGAACGCCTCGCGGTTCATGAAGTTGCCCCAGCGCCCGATTATCTGCCCTATCAGCAGCCCGAACACCAGCACGTCGAGCATTGCGCCGAGGGGTATCTTTTTGCGGCGGGAGACGAGGCATATCACGAGTATGCCCGCGATAACGCCGCCGTAGATGGCAAGCCCGCCCTCGCGCAGGGCAAAGATCTCCGCAGGGTTGGCAAGGTAGTAGTCGAGCTTGAAGAGCACAAAGTACAGCCGCGCGCCCACGATGGACAGCGGGATCAGCCAGAGGAACACATCGTAAAGATCGTCCTCCTTTATGCCGAAGCGCCTTGAGATGCGCGTACAGACGAGCATACCCAGCAGAAAGCCCACGGCGATGAGTATGCCGTAAAAGTATATGTTCCGCCCGAACACCGTAATATATGACGGCGGATCGAGCTGCAAGTTCCCGAGCATGGGAAAGCTGATGACCGAATCACGCTGGATGGTCTGGATAACGTTGCCCGTCACGGACGCATCACTCCTTTCCCGGTGCGATCACCGCGAGCGCCAGCCGCTCCGCGGAGAGCTTTTCGCACACAAAGCGCTCACATTCGGCTTTTGTCACGGTCTCCAGCACCGCCGCCGACGACAGCGCATCGTACCCGCCGAACACGCCCTCCGCGATGGAAAGGCACACGTTGTCAAAGTCCTCCAGTCCGCGCAGCCGTGCGCCGAGCGAGGCGCGTCTGGCGCGCTCGAAGGCGTCCGCATCGAAGCCCTCGCGCCCTATGCGCCCGACCTCGCGGATAAGCTCATCGCGCACGCGCTCGGGCTCTGCGCTCTCGCCGCCGATGATGACGGTGGCGGTGTTGGCGGTAAAATCGACCTCGTAATCAAAATCGCGGTTCAAAAGCCCCTCGGCGTAGAGCCGCGCATAAAACGGCGACGAGCACCCGCACAGAAGACGCATGGCGAGCATCGAGACGAGCCGCGCCCGCAGCGCCGCCGCGCCGTCGGTATCCGGACGGAGCTTCGCCCCGATGAAAAACTGCGGCGCGGAGACGGGCATCTCAGTGCGCTTGTACCGCTCCGCCGGAAGCTCGCCGTCGTCGGGCAGCTCCACCGCGGGCGCTGTCGTGTGCGCGGAGGGAAGCTCCTCAAACGCGATGGAGGATATGCGCTCCGGCTCGACGTCGCCCGCGACGCACAGCACCATGTTCGCGCCCGAATAGAACGCGCGGTGGCAGTCATAGAGCGTTTTGTCCGTGATCTCGGCGATGCTCTCCGCCGTGCCCGCGACACGGTCGCGGATGGGGTGGGATTTATAGAGCATATGCAGAAGGTCATAATACAGCACAACGCCCGGGTTGTCCTCTCCCATGAGGATCTCCTGCGCGATGATGCCCTGCTCCTTCTGCACCGTCTCCGGCGTGAAGTACGGCGTGGAGACAAAATGCAGCAGCATACGGAGATTCTGCTCGAAATTCTCCGTACACTCGAAGTAATAGGCGGTCATGCCGCCGGAGGTGAAGGCGTTGGGGTCTGCGCCGTTCGCCGTGAGTATGCTGAGCGCGTTGTCCCCGCCGGGCAGGTCGAACATCTTGTGCTCAAGAAAATGCGCGACGCCCGCAGGCGTTTCCACGCGCTCGCCGTCGAGCGTGAACGCGCGGTGCGCGCCGCCGTAGTTCGCGGCGAACACGGCGTAAAAGCTGTTGAAGCCGGGCTTGGGCAGCACCCTCACGCGCAGACCGTTGGGGAGTGTGGAGGCGTAAAGCGTCTCGCCGATGTTTTTGTATTCAGTTTTCCGCATCAAGCTCGCCCTCCTCGTCAGCGTCCTCGCCGCTGCCCGTCAAAAAGTACACCAGATCGCACTCAACGCCGCGCGCGATGTCGATAACATCCTCCTTCGTGACCTCCTCCACGAGCGCGGCAAGTTCCGGCGGACCGTAATCCAGTCCGGCGAGCGCCTGCGAGAGGTAAAAGCCCTCAAGCTCGCCCTGACTGTCCATGTCCGAGCGCAGCATAGAGGCGACGCTCGCCTTTGCGGCGCTCAGCTCCTCATCGGTGATGCTGCCCCGCCGCATCTCGTCAAGCTGGGTAAGTATCTCCGCCTTCGCCTCGTCAAATTTGTCAAACTCGATGCCGGAGGAGACGAGCATGATCCCCTTGTGAAGGTCAACGGCGGAGCCGGCGTAGTAGCAGAGCTGAAGCCGCTCGCGCACATTGACGAAGAGCTTGGAGGTGCTGCCGCTGCCGTAAACGGCGTTAAAGACCGACAGCGCCGCCATGTCCGGCTCGTCCATCGCCTCGCCGAGGCGGAAGCCTATCGAGAGCTTGCCCTGCGTGACGTTCATTGTCTCCTCGACATAGCGCGGCTCCGCCTCCACGGAGTTCATGCGCACGTCCGTGCCGATCTCGTAATCTATCTCGCCGCGCGGCAGCAGGGCGAGCGCGTCGAGCAGGGCGCGCTCAACGCTTTTCGCATCGCTGCGCCCGCAGTAGAATATCTCTATCGGGCTCGTCTGCAAAAGCGTGCGGTAGCGCCGTGTGAGCTTTTTGTAATTGATGCTCTCGCAGTCCTCCACCGAGCCGTAGCGCCCGACGGAGTACGGCTCAAAGCAGCACATCTCCTCAATGCATCGTATAACGGCGTAGCCGCGCTTGTCGTTGACGCGGCTGCGGATAAGCTCGCATAGCTTGCCGCGCTCGCTGTCAACGTAGTCGGGCAGGAAAAGCCCGCCGCGCGTCACGGGGTCGAGCAGAAGCTGCCCCATCAGCGCCGCCGCGTCGTGCAGCACGTCCTGCCTGTCGGGCAGAAACTCGCCCTCAGGGATGCTCGCGTAAAGCCCGACGCACTGGATCTCGCCCACGCGGCGCACGACAGGCTCGATCGCCGTGCCGTAAAGCTCGTCAAGGCGGCGGGAGATGCTCTCCATATCGGGGTAAGTCGTCGTTCCGCGGCGCAGCACGAACGGGATGAGCGCGTTCATGGAGGCGGTCTCGCGTTCAAGCTGGGACAGCAGGGATATGCTCAGACACGCGGTTTTGAACTTGTCGGAGCGCAGGCAGGTCAAAGATACGCCGGTCAGTATTTCTTTTTGTGAAATATCCATGAAGCACCTCCGCGAAAGTTTTGCTTTGCAACCACATTATAGCACTGCCGCGCCGAAAAAGATAGCCAAAATGTAAAGGAATCTCTGAATAAATGCATCGGACGCGGCAGTCATTTATCCAGAGCCTCCTGAAATTTCCGCGCATTGTCAGCCGATCTCGCCGCCGGTGTAGCGCTCGCCGTCCACCGTGACGCCGCCGTGGGTCAGCTCTATCTCGTGGCGCACGCCGGAATAGTCCGTCCACACGGCGCGGCACACGCGCAGCGCCGCAGGCAGGCGCGGGGCGACGGTGAGCTTGCCGCCGCGCAGCTTCAGCCCCAGCAGCTCCTCCGTCACCGCGCGGAAGTACCACCCGGCAGAGCCGGTGTACCAGCTCCACCCCGCCTCGCCCTCGTGCCCGGGGGCGGCGTACACATCGGCGGCGATGACGAACGGCTCCGCGCCGTAACGGCGCAGGTCATGGTTTTCCGGCAGGAGCATGGAGAGTATATCCCAGCCGTCCTCCGCCCTGCCCAGCCGCAGGCACGCCATCGCCAGCCATATCGCCCCGTGGGTGTACTGCCCGCCGTTTTCGCGGAAGCCCTCGCCGTAGCTGGCGATATAGCCCGGACACGGGTGCTCGTCGGGGGAGTAGGGCGGCGCGAACAGCCGCACAAGACCGCTCGCGCGGTCAACAAGGCGGCGCACGGCGGAGTCCACGGCGATGCCGGGGCGGTTGCTGTCCGGCAGAGCGCCGCTCAGCACCGCCCAGCTCTGCGCGACGGAGTCGATGCGCTCCTCCCCGCCGAGCGCCTCGCCGGAGGCGAAGTACCCGCGCGCGTACCAGCGCCCCGTCCACGCGCCGTCAGCCGCCCGAGCCGCCTTTTCGGCGCAGCGGGCGAAGCGCGCCGCGCCCTCGCGCCCCAGCCGCTCCAAAAGCGCGGCGAAGCGCGCGGCATTTGACGCGAGAAACCATGCCAGCCATACGCTCTCTCCGCCGACCTCGTCGAGCGCGTCGTTCCAGTCGCCGCGCCCTATACGGGGCAGCGCGTGTGCGCCGAAGCCGCGGGCGATGCAGCGCTCGAGCGCGTTTCGCGCGTGGGTGAGGACGCTCGCGCTCTGCGCGGCGCGGCGCGGCGTCTCGTACCGGTCGCGCTCGTTCGGCGCGAGCGGGTCGGAGGCGATATATATGGCGCTCTCGTCGCATATGCCGTAGTCTCCTGTTTTCTCCGTATACTCGCACAGCGCCCACACAAGCCACAGAAGATCGTCCGAGCAGCGCGTCCTGACGCCGCGATCGCCCTGCGGGTGGCGGTGCCACCAGTGCATCACGTCGCCCTCGACATACTGATGGCGGCAGCAGTCGATTATCCGCTCGCGCGCGTACACCGGAGAGATGAGCAGCATATTCACTGCGTCCTGAAGCTGATCGCGAAAGCCTATCGCTCCGCCGCTCTGGTAGAGGCTCGCCCTCGCGTCGAGGCGGCAGGCGATGCACTGATATACCGCCCAGGTGTTCATATAGTTATCAAACTCCGCCGCACCGGAGCTGAGCTCAAACCGGCGCAGAAGCTCGCCCCAGCCGCCGCGCACGCGGTCGAGCGCATTGAACGCCGCCTCGGGCGTGCACAGCGCGCGAAGCTCCTCCTCGCCGCCGCAGCCGCACGCCAGCACCGTCACGTCGTCCGCCAGCACCGTCATCAGCGCGGCGCTCGGCGTGTAGCCGCAGCTCGTCTCGCACGGGAGCGAGCACACCATGACCGCCTCCGCGCCGGGGAGGTACGATTCCGGATTCGAGCACACGAGCGCGCCGCCGCGCGTCTCGACGCGCACGGATTTGGCGTCGTTCGCGCCCATGACGGGCTTTATCGCCCAGTTGAGACGCAGACCCGCCGCGCCCTCGACGATGAACACGCGCGCGTCCGTGTCGGCGGGGATGAACGCGGTGGTTTTCACCCGCCGCGCCCCCAGCTCCTTTTCCCAGCTCGCATACCCCGGCGCAAAGCACACCCGACAGCGTCTGCCGTCTCCGGCGGCGAAAAGGCTCACGCGCTCGCCGCCTGCGTCGCACCAGAGGGCTTCGCTGCCCGCCGTGCCGTTGACGTCCGGCGCCGGAGCGGTGATGCGCATTTCACGCGCGTTTTCAAACCACATATAGCCCATGCCGCAGTCTGCGGCGATATATCCGGTGCTACCGTTGGAGAGCACGTGCTGCCACACCCTCGCGGGCAGTGCGCCGTCGCACGTGAATATAAAGCGCCGCCCGTCGCTCTCGCGGCGGGGGACGCAGTCCGCTTCGCGCGGTGCGCCCTGCGGAGTCCACGGCGGGGGAGGGGGGAGCGTCCGCTCCGCGCCGACGGTCAGCGCCGCGCGGCTTATCATTGCGGCTGCCGCCTCCATGGGCGCAAAGTGTACGCCGCCCTCCGTGCCGATGAGCGATTCCAGCCCGACCGCCGTCAGCGCCTCGGTCACCCTGCGGTACACCGGCTGGCGGTACTCTCCCTGCTCGTCGGTGAGGTATACGAGATCCGCGTTTACGCCGCAGCTTTTCAGCAGGCAAAAGCGCTTGAGCAGCGCCTCACATTCCAGCGCCCGCCCGTCGCAGCAGACGACGGGCAGCTCGCCGGAAACGCCGTAGCGCCACAGCTCCTGCCTGCCGGCAGCGCACTGTGTGCGGTCGGGGCAGAGCTTTTCCGCCATTGCCATCGCCGCGCCGACCTCCTCGCCGGTCATGCCGAGGTGCGCCGCGCTTGCCGACACCATGTTGCCCCGATCGTTCACGCCGGAGACGAGGATGCGCTGCGCCCCGCGCTCGCTCTCGCCGCGCTCGCGGCTCGTGCAGAGGGCGAAGCGCACAGTCTCCGCCTGCCCCGCCTTCAGCTCCAGCACCGTCTCGGCGCGTACCATCGGGCGCGACAGCCAGCCGAGCGCGCCGTTTTCATCGGCGGTGAAGCGAAGGGGCGCGTTCGCGGCAAGGCACAGCCAGCTCTCGCCTACGTCGCCGCGGCGCACGCGCCGGAGAATCAGCATCCCGTCTGTCTCCTCGGCGTATATGCCCAGCGCCCAGAACGCCGGATGACTCATATAATCCTCCATAGGGGCGAGCAGCGGCATGAACGACAGCGCGAGCAGAACGCGCATATCGCGCTCGGCGCACAGCGTCACGGCGCGCCCCTCGCCGCAGTCTCCATATGCCGCCGCGGCGGAGCATGACCATTCCAGCCCCTCCGCGCGCCCCGTCACGCGCACGCACTCCTCCTCCAGCTCCCACAGCACCGGCGCGGCGCAGGGCAGCAGGGTCAGCTCCCCGCCGTCAGTCTCGGCGCTGATGCGCAGCCCGCCCTCCGCGCCGAGACCGGCGACGCCGCCGTATATCGCGGTGCTGCCGCACGCGGCGCGCGTCTCACCGGTATTTGCGGCGAAGATGTTGTACGCCCCGTTCGAGAGCACGCAGCAGTGCCGCGCCCTGTCCTCCTCGCCGCCGCGAAGCTGCCAGCGCATAACGGCGCTGCGCTCCGTGCGCTCGGGGATGTCGGAGCTGTCGCGCCGGATAACGACCCCGCCGCCGTCCACGCGCTCCTGCAATAAAAGCGAGAACGCCGCCATGTCGGGCGCGGACATGAACCGCCGCTGTATGCACCCGCCGCACACGGCGTTCGCTGCGGCGATGACGCTCATGCCGATATGGTGCGCCATGTAGCAGCGCACCTGCTCGCCGTTATCACTGCGGCAGCGCCCAGGCGTGAAATCCAGCGCCTCTATAAAGCCCCAGCGCCCAAGCGCGCCGAGCGCTTCCAGACGGCGGAGGTTGCGCACTGCGCCCTCGGGGTCGAGCGCAAGCGCGAGAAAGCTGGAGTACGGCGAGACGACCATGTCCGCGTCCTGCCCGCGCTTGAGCGCGAGCGCGGCGCAGCCGTGCGCCTTGTAGCGGTAGTTGAGCGCGCTGTCGAGCGAGTAGAACGCGCTTTCGGAGATGCCCCAGGGCTTGCCCGCCCACACGCGCTTTTTCTGCGCGTACAGGCAGAATTTGCAGCTTTCATAGATGAGACTGCCGCGGTATACCGGCAGAAAAAGCTCCGGCATGAGGTATTCAAACATCGTACCCGTCCAGCTTGCAAGCCCGCGATACCCGTCCTTTTGAAGCTGTGCGCGGCTGAGCCGCCGCCAGTGGCGCACGGGCACGTCGCCCTTGGCGCACGCGATGTAGCTTGTCAGCATCGCCTCGCTCGCCATCAGGTCGTACCACCCGCCCGCGCCGCGCTCGTTTGCGGTGTCGTAGCAGATGTGGAGCAGCCCCCGCGTTTTGTCGTACAGCGGGGCGAAGTCCATCTCCGCCATCAGCGCGTCCAGCCGCGCGGCAAGCCCGTCCTCGCCGTATTCCGCCATCGCCTGCCGCGCCGTGAGCAGCCCCGCGTACATATTGCCGCTGTCCACCGTGGAGATGTAGGCGGGCAGGAGCGGGAGAAGCGTCGCGGTGTCGTACCAGTTATAAAAATGCCCCATGTGGCGCGGCATACGCTCAAGCGTTCCCAGCACCGTCTCAATATAATCCCGACACTTATCGCGCGTGATGAAGCCCATGTCTGCCGCCGCCGTGTGCGCCGCGAGGGCAAGGGCAATGTTCGTGGGCGAGGTGCGCCGCGCGAGCCCTACGGGCGGCTGCTCCTGAAAGTTGTCCGGCGGGAGGAAGCTGTCCTCGGGCGAGAAAAAGCTCTCAAAATACCCGAAGCTCCGCTGAGCCGCGCCGAGAAGATAGCGCCGCTCACTGTCCGCCAGCTCCGCGCCGCGCTGTGCCGGCAGCGCCAGCGCGAACGCTGCGGCGGGGGATAAAAGCCACATCAGCCCCGCGCTCTTGCCCATGACCGCCGGACAGAGCGCCAGCAGCGCCGCGCCCAGCAGCACGGGGAAGTACATGGCGCGCACGTGCCCTGAAAGCCCTGCGTCTCCGCGCACCTCGGCGGCGGTCTGCCATTGCAGCAGCCGCCTGTGCGTCACCGCCATGCGCCACAGCGCCGTCACGACAGCCGTCAGCGAGATCCACGCCTCGTAAGGCAGCAGCCACAGCCGGATAAACGTCTGCACTATCGCACCGCCCGCGCCCGTGAGTATGCGCGTGTAGCGGCGCTCGCGCTCCCTGCCGCGCCGGCGGGCGAGCGTCGTCTCCGCCAGCGCGAAGAGAAGGCGTGTGACCAGCGCCAAAAGCGCCGCCCACGCCGCGACGGCGATGGGCGTGCCCGTCAGGAAGAAGCCCGCGCAGATGGCGGCGAGCGTCGCAGGTGCGATGAGACTGCGCCGCAGGGAATCTATCAGCCGCCAGCGCTCGATGTCGCCCAGACCGGGGGCAAGGATGAAGGGAATGTTCTGCCAGTCGCCGCGTATCCAGCGGTGCAGGCGCTTATAGTATGCCAGCGGGCGTGAGGGGAAGCGGTCGGAAAACTCCGCGTCGCCCATGTACGCGCCGCGCAGGTACGCGCCCTCCGGCGCGTCATGGCTGAGTATGCGTCCGGTCGGGAAAGCGCGCGTACACGTCAAAAGCGCGTGCGCGTCGATAACGCCCTTGCCCGCAAAGCCGCCGCTTGCGAAAGCGTCCATGTACAGCTCCCCGCAGAGACTGCCGTAGGGGTCGCTGCCGCCCGCTCCGGCGAAAATGAGCGCGAAGTCCGTCTCGCAGGAGCTTTTCAGCTCGGTATCTATCCTCGGATGGATGACGGCGTGCCCCGCCGTGACGGTGTGCGTGCGCGCGTCGATCACCGGACGGCACAGAGGGTGCAGCATTGCGCCGATAAGCTCGCCCGCCGCGCCGGGATAGATGCGCGTGTCGCTGTCGAGCGTGAGGATATACCGTATGCCGCTCAGCGCGTCCTTCTCGCCCGTGACCTCAAGCTCGCTCTCCTCGTCGCACAGCAGCTTCGCCAGCTCCATTATCGCCCCGCGCTTGCGCTCGTGCGGGGCGTAGCGCTCGCCGTCGAAGCGGCGCGGGCGCGTGAAAAGATAAAACCGCCCGCCGTACTTGCGGTTGAGGCGCATGACAGCCTCGCGCACGGGGCGGATAAGCGCCTCGTCCGCGTCGGTGACGGCGCTCTCCGCCTCCGGCAGGTCGGCAAGCAGCGCGAAGGAGAGCGCCGCGCCCTCGCCCCGACAGGCGTAGTACAGCTCCTCCAGCCGCTCGCCGCTCGCCTCCGCGCCGAGCAGCGTTGAGATCACGCATATCGTCCGCCCCGCCTGCGGCACGCCCTTTTGCGTGTCCATGCGGAACATCCGCTTCGGGCGCACGAGGTGCAGCAGGATGTAGTCGATGAGGCTCTTCACCAGCTCCGACACGGGCAGCAGCAGGAGCGCCGCCGCCGCGGCGCTTTTAAAGCGGAAGCCCAGCGCCAGCGCCGCCGACAGCGTCATGAGCACGTTCGCCCCGATATACCAGCCCTCGCCGCGCCCTCGGCGCTCCGGAAAGAGGTAGAACCCGATGTGCCTGCCGTCGTTTCCCGCGCGGCGGACGAGGGCGCGGGCGTATATATGCTCCTCCGTGTCGGCGCGCCGCGCCAGCTCCTCCACACGGCGCAGGTATGCCTGCTTCGTGCCGGCGTCCATGTCGGCGTATTCGCCCGTCGGGTCGCCGGAGAGCACGCAGTCGGTCACGTCGGCGGACTCGATGAGCTTTTCCGTGTCCAGCACGGATAAAAGCCGCAGAGTGGTGAACAGCGCCTCCAGCCTTTTCGCGTAGCCGTCGGTGTCGGCGGCGTAGCGCAGCTCGCGGCAGACCGCCGCCGCGCACTCTATCACCGCCGCGCCCAGAAGCGCCGGAATGAGGCACAGCTCGCCGCGCCGCAGCACCGTCACGGACTGAAACCCCTCCATGTACGTCTCAAAGCGCTCCTCCGTCACCTCGCCCCGTCCGGCGAGCAGCATATTCCGGCACAGCGCCGCGGCGAGCACCCCGTCCGGACACAGCCGCAGCCGCCGTGCGCGCTCTATGCGCGGCAGCACGCTGCGGTACTCCCGCTCTATCATGTACCAGTTGTCCAAAAGCCACTCGCACGCCGCCGGGGGAGACGGCACGGCGCCGTACCGGCGGGCGATCTCGGCGTGACTGCGGCGCAGCTCGCGGCAGCATTTTTGCAGCCGCCGCGCCTCGCCGTGACCGCCGCCCTCGCTCTCCGGCGAGAGCAGCCTTGCCGCGGAAGCGGCGTACTCGCCGAGCTGCGGCAGCTCGATATATATTGCGGAGTTCATAGTATCCATCGTCGTATCTATCCTCTTGCTCTTCTTGTCGGACGCGGTCAGCCGCGCCCGTATACGTCCATTTTTCCCATAAGAGGAAGTATTATGCAATGTGCGTCCATGGAAGCTGACAAGAAAAAATACTTGACAGCAAAAGAGGAATGGTGTATAGTCTGCAAGGTAACGTGATTTGACAGGAGGAGTGCCCCGTGGAGGATAGCAGACTGATGCACAGCATGCTGCTGGATTTCTACGGCGAGCTTCTCACGGATAAGCAGCGCGAGTGCTGCGAAATGCATTATAACGAGGATCTCTCCCTCGCGGAGATCGCAGAGCAGCTCGGCATATCCCGTCAGGGCGTGTGGGACAATATCCGCCGCGCGGACGCCGCCCTCGCGGAAATAGAGGATAAAACCGGTCTCGTCGCTCGCTTCACCGCCGCCCGCCGCTCGCTTGAGCGGCTGTGCGAGCGGGTGCATATGCTCGGCGGGCTGTGCTCCGGCGATGTGCGGCGCGTCGCGCGCGAGGTGGAGGAGGAGCTTGCGCGCTTGAAGCGCGATATTTGATTTGAGGTAAGCCGATGGCGTTTGAAAGCTTAAGCGAAAAACTGAATATCGCATTTAAAAAGCTCCGCGGCAAGGGCAGGCTGACCCCGGCGGACGTAAGAGACGCCATGCGCGAGGTGCGTCTGGCGCTTTTGGAGGCGGACGTCAGCTACAAGGCGGTCAAGGACTTCACCAAGACCGTCACCGAGCGCGCCACGGGCGCGGATGTGCTGGAGGCGCTCAGTCCGGCGCAGATGGTGATAAAGATCGTCAATGAAGAGCTGTGCAGGCTCATGGGCGGAGAGAACCAAAAGCTCAATATCGGCGCGAAGTCTCCCACGGTCGTGATGCTCGTCGGGCTTCAGGGCGCGGGCAAGACCACAAACGGGGCGAAGCTCGCCGCGTATATGCGCCGTCAGGGCAAGCGCCCGCTGCTCGCCGCGTGTGATATTTACCGCCCCGCCGCCATAAAGCAGCTTGAGACCGTCGGCGCACAGCTTGATATTCCCGTTTTCCAGATGGGTCAGACCGACCCCGTTGATATTGCCCGGGCGGCTGTGGAGCACGCCAAAAAGCACGGCAACGACCTTGTGCTGCTCGACACTGCCGGACGGCTGCACATTGACGAAGCGCTCATGCGCGAGCTTGAGAATATCCGCGACGCGGTAGAGCCGGCGGAGATACTGCTCGTCGTGGACGCGATGACCGGTCAGGACGCGGTGAACGCCGCCTCCGCCTTTGATGAGGCGCTCGGCATCACCGGCGTCATGCTCACCAAGCTCGACGGCGACGCGCGCGGCGGCGCGGCGCTCTCCATCCGAGCCGCGACCGGCAAGCCCATAAAGTTCATCGGCGTGGGCGAAAAGCTGGACATGATAGAGCCCTTCCACCCCGACCGCATGGCGTCGCGCATCCTCGGCATGGGCGATATGCTCACGCTGATAGAAAAGGCGGAGCAGAGCTTCGACGAGAAGAAGGCGCTGGAGGCGGCGGAAAAGCTGCGCGCCAACCGCTTCACGCTGGCGGACTATCTCGACCAGATGGGTCAGCTCAAGAGCATGGGCGACCTTGGCGACATTGCCGGCATGATCCCCGGGCTGGACGCGAAGGCGCTCAAGGGCGCGAAGCTCGACGAGCGCGCCATGGCGCGGCAGGAGGCGATCATCAAGTCCATGACTCCGGCGGAGCGCGAGGATCCCGCAATGCTCAATTCCAGCCGAAAAAAGCGCATCGCGGCGGGCTCCGGCACGTCGGTGGTGGACGTCAACCGCCTTTTGAAGCAGTTTGACGCGATGCAGCAGATGATGAAGCAGTTTTCCGGCAAGAACATGAAAAAGCTGCAAAGGAAAATGGGCAGGATGCCCGGCGGCATGGGCGGCTTCCCCGGATTTTGATAAGCCGTTTACAACACGCGAAGGCGTTTTGTAATATAGATCGACAAAAATATGGAGGTGAATATACACATGGTTAAGATCAGACTGCGCAGAATGGGCGCGAAGAAGGCGCCCTACTACCGCATCGTCGTGGCAGACTCCCGCTGCCCCCGTGACGGGCGTTTCATCGAGGAGATCGGCGTTTACGATCCCGCGGCGGACAACGACAAGCTAAAGGTCGATATGGAGCGCGTAAAGTACTGGATCGCCAACGGCGCTCAGCCCACCGATACCGTCCGCGGGCTGCTGAAAAAGGTCGAGGCGTGATAAGGAGCATCAACCGGCATGAAAGAACTTTTGACCTACATTGTGCAGAGCCTTGTCGATAATCCCGACCAGGTCTCTGTGACCGAGCGCAAGACCGACGGCGAGACCGTTTATGAGGTTCGCGTCGCTGACGGTGATATGGGCAAGGTCATTGGACGGCAGGGCAGGATCGTCAAGCAGATCCGTATCCTTATGCGGGCCGTCGCCCAGCGAAAGGGCAGAAAGGTCTCTGTCGAGATAATGGACTGAGACTTCGGAGCTTTCCGACAAAAGCATGAACCGAGGCGTACTCCGCCCCGGTTTTTTGCTTGCCCGAAATAAAAACAGGAGCGACCGACCGGACGCTCCCATTTTTATAAGGTAGGACAAAATGAAAAAGAATCGCTCTTGCACTTGCGAGTATACTATACCGAAAAGATGTTTCAAAATTAAGTGAAATTTTGTTTCAGGGAAGTAAAAGCTTTGTTGCGTACTCCCCCTGCGCCGCCGCTCACTTGACGCTGTTTTTCCTGTAAAGCATCCACAGCCCCTTGAGCAGCAGATCGTTGTCGCAGAGTATCTCATGGCGGCAGTACGGCGTGACGAACTGCGCGATGCCGCCCGTGGCGACGACGGTGCACTTTTCGCCCAGCTCCGCCTCCATGCGCTCTATCATGCCGTCTATCATCGACGCCGTGCCGAACACTGCGCCGGAGCGCATCGAATCGACAGTGTTCGTTGCGATGCACTTTTTCGGCGCGGTTATGGAGATCTCCGGCAGCAGGCTCGCCCCGGCGCTGAGCGCCGAATAGGACAGCCTCACCCCCGGGATTATCGCGCCGCCGAGGTATGTCCCCTTACCGTCCACCGCGACGATGGTGGTGGCGGTGCCCATGTCCAGCACGATGCACGGCGTACCGTAGCAGCCCATTGCCGCCACGCTGCCCACGACGATGTCGCCCGCGAGCGTGCCGGGGTCGTCGATGCGCACGTTCAGACCGGTCTTCATCCCGGGACCTACCATCATGCACTCATGTCCGGTCAGAAATCTGATTGCCCGCTGCAAGCGCCCCGTGACGGGCGGCACGACGGAGGACATGATAGCCCCATCGAAGCCCTTGGGGTTGATGCCGTAAATCTCCAGAATATCCTTGACCTTGATGACGTACTCGTCCTCGGTCATGTTCGCATCGGTCTGAATACGGACGATGTTGAGGATCTTGCCGTCCTCGATACAGCCGAGGACGGTGTTGGTGTTGCCGACGTCGATTGCGAGTATCATTCGCTTCTCCTGCCTTTTGCGTATTTTATTATCGCGGTGATGCCGGAGGAGAGCACAAGGTTGACCGTCAGCTCCACAAGGAAGTTTACGCCTGTCAGCCCGAAGATGACAAAGTACAAAAGCCCCTGCCCGCTCGCCCAGCTCTCCAGAGCGGGAGTAAAGAACAAAAGCATGCCGAGAATGAAAATTCCGGTGTTGACCACCGGACAGACGACACCGGCAGCGATCACGCCCATATGGCGGCTTTTCTTCTCGATTGCGCCGTACACGAGCCCCGCGCACCAGCCCGCCGCGACGCCCTTGCCGATACACACCGAGACGCACGCGACCGGCGCGATGCCCATCAGGTATATCACCGTGCCGCCGTCCCAGCCCGCAAGCCCGCTCACGAGCGTCACGAGCCCGAACACGCCGCCGAGAACCGCGCCCGCGCCCGCGCCGTACATTGCCGCGCCGATGATGATAGGCGCGAGCGCAAGCGTTATCGGGAACGGACCGAAGCGCACGAAGTTGCCCAAAACTGCCAGAACGGCGATGACCGCCGCCATCAGGCTCATTCCCGTCATACGGCGGACAGAGCCGGTGGATGCTGCTCTACTCATATTAAATTTACCTCCTGCTGTCACTCCCTCGAAAAATGGGGATGTGGCGCATTTTTATAGTAATATGCCGCTGCGCAAATGTCAACACAAATTTGCGGATTTGCCTCTCTTTCCGTCTGAAAGTGAGGCAAAAACCGAGCCAATCTATGATAAATGATCCGTCTGCTCCACCGTCCGAGCCAGCTCCGCCAGACGGCGCAGCTTCCCCTCGAATATCTCCGCCGGAACGAGGGCGAGCCCCTCTGCATCCTCGCTGAGGACGATGAAGCGCTGCCCGGGCTCAAAGCCGAAATGCTCGCGCGCCGCCTTGGGGATGACAAGCTGACCGCGCTCGTTCATCATGACCGAGCCCCACACGTTCTTCCCCCTCGGCGCGGGCGGCAGCGTGCCCGCACCCTCGACGCGCTCCGTTTTCAAAAGCGCGTCTATCGTCACGCCGTATACCTCGGCAAGGCGGCGGCATTTCTCGACGTCCGGCACGGTCGCGCCGCTCTCCCACTTGGCATACGCCTGCCGCGATATGCCGATCTTCTCGGCTATCTCCTCCTGAGAGTAGCCGTGGATGCCGCGCAGCATCGTCAGGTTGTTTTTCAGCATGGTTTTCCCTCACTTTAAAAGCGAATTTACAGCGCCGATATACAGCTCGCTGTGAACGCTATGTATCACATGGTCGCTGCTGTCGGTCTCAATGAGCGTGCAGTTATCGCCGATGTACCCGACGGCGCGCTCCGCCTGCTCCCTCGATGCGGCGCAAAGATATGTGCCGTCCTCACTCACGCTCTCTCTCGCATGGATGTACACACACGGCACGTTGACGTCCGCGAGTATTCTCTCGTGCGTGAAGCCGTTGTTCCAGCTCAGATCGTAAAAGCGCTCGCCGTAGGCGAAATCGTACTCCATCGCGTATTGGAACACGGACCACACGGACGGCGGCATGAAGCCTATCTTCACCGGCTCGCCGGGGTGGCGGTCGTGATAGCTCTGGGCGTAGTCGGCGACGCCGGGCATGGAGGACGCCATATACAGCCGCCCCCACAGGCAGCGGCGCAGATAGAACGCCTCCCAGCACTCCGACTTGTCGGACAGGTCATACTCGTGCAGGGTCTTATACGTGTCGAGATACGCAAAGCTCTCCTCCCAGCCCTCGCCCTCGGTAGAGAACACGGGCGGATCCTCCAGCACCGCGCCCACGACATTCGCCCCGCCGTATGCCGCGATATACGCCGCCGTGAGCGCGCCGTTGGAGTGTCCGGCGACGACGGTGGGGCTGCCTATCACGTTGTCAATGAACCGGATGAGGTCGTCGCCGTTTATGTCGAGGTAATAAAGGCTCTCGTCGTGCGTCGAGCCGCCGTGACCGTACACATCGACGGCGTAGACGTGCCAGCGCTCGCCGAGCGCGGGCAGCACGAGGGCGTAATCCTCCCAGACGCTCATCTGCCCGTGGATAAGCAGCAGGGCGGGCTTATCGTTTTCCACCTCGCCGTAGTTGATGACGCGCCCGCCGGGGAGCGCCGCCTGCTTCTCCCGCGCTCCGGCGCGCGCCAGCGCGCGCTCGTATCTGTCGTACCAGTGCACGTTTTTGTACCAGTACGCGCCGAACGCCGCCGCGGCGGTGAGAATGACGGCGCAGATGGTGATGAGGATGACATTCGGCACGGTTTTCATACTGTTCCTCCAATTTCCGTTATATCAAGAACGTATGAATATTGTAAACCATGCCTGCGGATATTACCACCAACTGCGCTTGTCAAATTTTTATGATGCTTGTTATCTTTGGTTGCGCTGCGCGGCGCGAAAAGCCATCGGTCACACTCCCGATGGCTTTTTGCTCACGTTTTCGGCGTATACTCCGGCGCGGAGAAGCGGACGGGGGTGCGCTCGAACACCTCGTCAAACGCGGCGGTGAGGATAAGCTCCGTCTTCTCCGCGCGCCCCAGCCCCTCCGGCTGAGGCTTGACGAAAAGGCGGACGCTCTGCCCGCCCGCGCGGTCATAGAAGTTGAACGCCGTCTCGCCTGTCTCGCGCAGCTCGATATTTTTATTGCCCATCGTCGTGCCGAACACCGCCTGTATGCCGTCGAGATAGCACGCGCGCTGCTCGGCGATGCAGTACAGCCCGCGCTCGCCGCGCCCGACCTTGAGTATCGCCAGCGCCTCCGCCGCGGCTCGCACGCCGATGGCAAGCCCCGGGCAGTAGTGCCCGTGCAGCTCTCCGGCTTTTTTGTACAGCTCTTTTATTTCCATGCTAATTCCTCCGTTTTCCAGTATATCCGCGCGACCTTCGTGCTCACGCTGTCGCTGACCGTGCCGTCATTATAGCATATTTGGCGCAGATGCGCACACATTCTCTCGTGCAGAGCGTCCGCGTGCGGGTCATGCGGGAAGTAATTGCGGCGCATATAGTCCGCCATCTCGCCGACCGTGCGCCTGTCCGCCCAGCAGTAATCGACATAGTCCACCGTCGGCGCGTACCCGACCGCCCTGACGGCGCTTATCAGCTCCGCGCAGTCCGTTTTCAAATCGCGCTCGAAGGCGGGGCGCGGGATGAGCCCGACCGCCGCCATCAGCTCGTCGCGGAACGGCTGCCGCCAGTCGTAAAATCGGGTGATGAAGCACCAGCCGTGCGTCATGCGGCTCATTTTGCGCACTGTGGCGGCGTCATGCACGGCGGGGGACATCGTGGATATGGCAAAGTCAAAGCCCGATGCGAACACGTCCTCCGCGCCCGTGACCTCGTCAAAATCACAGCACAGCGCCCGCCACGGCGTTTCCGCCGCCGCCATGTTGCGCCGCGCACACTCTATCATCTTTGCGGATATGTCGATGAGCGTCACGTCACAGCCTAGCTGCGCGAGGTACACCCCGTATTTTCCCACGCCGCACCCGATGTCCAGCACGCGGCAGCCCGAAGCTATCATGCCGCGCTCCTGCCAGAAGCGAAGCTGCCTTACGTTGTATTCGTTTATACCGAGGGCGAAAACCTTCTGGTAGTCCGCCGCCGCGCCGTCCCATTTTCCCGTGTCAGCCCGCATAGTCGTCCTCCTGCATGATGACGACCGGCACGCCGCGCACGCTATCGACATAGCCGTGCATACCGTAGACCGGATAGATGTTCGCGTCCGTCAGCACGCCCGCGCCGCCGCTCGCGTAGACCGCGCCGTCCTTCATCAGCAGAAACCTGTCGCAAAAGCGCAGGGCGAGAGTGAGATCGTGGATGACGATGAGCACGGTTATGTGCTTTTCGTCGGCGACGGAGCGCACGAGCTTCATCATCTCATATTGGTTTTTCGGGTCAAGGTTGCTCGTCGGCTCGTCGAGCAGCAGCACGCGCGGCTGCTGCACGAGCGCACGGGCGAGCATCACCTTTTGCAGCTCGCCGCCCGAAAGCTCGTCCAACGGGCGCAGGCGCAGCGCCTCCAGTCCGACGCGCGCTATCATCTCCTCGCAGACGGCGACGTCCTCGCCGCCGACCGCCCATTTTATATACGGCTTGCGCCCGAGCAGAACACTGTCGAAAACCGTTGTCTGCGTCTGCTCGTTCTTCTGCGCGACGTAGGCGATGCTCTGCGCGAGGGCGCGCCTCGTCAGCGCGGCGACGTCCGCCCCGTCGAGCAGCACCCTGCCCGCGCTGGGCGTGTTTATGCGGTTGATGCAGGTGACGAGCGTGCTCTTGCCCGCGCCGTTGTTGCCCAGAATACCGACGCACTCGCCGTCTGCGGCGGCAAAGCTCACGCCGCGCAGTATATCCTCCCTGCCGTAGGAAAAGCAGAGATCGGTCACTTCTATCATTTCATCCCGCCTCGCTTTATGATAAGGTACAAAAACAGCGGCGCGCCGAGAAACGACGTGAGTGCGCCTATCGGCAGCACCGTGGGGGAGATGAGCGTGCGCGAGACGATGTCCGACGCTATAAGCAGCGCCGCGCCGCACAGGGCTGAGCCGGGGATGAGAAAGCGGTAGTCGTTGCCGAGAAAGCGGCGCATGATGTGCGGCGCGATGAGCCCGATGAAGCTGATGCAGCCGACGAACGCCACCGCCACGGACGAGATGAGCGCACACACCGCCATGCTGCACAGTATCAGCGCGTCCACGGGCACGCCGAGGCTCTTCGCGGTGCTCGTGCCGCTCTCCATGGCGTTGTAGTTCCAGCGGTTGAAGATAAAGTAGAAAAGCGCGCCCGCAGAGAGCGCCGCGATGATGGCGATGTCGCGCCAGCCCGCGCGCCCAAGACTGCCGAACGTCCAGTAGACGACCGTGGCGACCATGACGTCGTCGCAGAAATACTGGATGAGCGCCGTGCCGCCGGTGAACATGGAGCTGAGCGCCACGCCCGCGAGCACCATCGTCGCCGGAGTCACGCCGCGCAGACGCGAGAGGGCGAGGATGACGACCGTCGTCGCCATGCCGCCCGCGAACGCGCACAGCGTCACGAGGGCGGGGTTGGTCACGGTCAGCGCGGAGGACGTGCCTCCGGCGTTGACCTGTATGCCCGCGCCGAGGTACACGATGGCGACCGCCGCGCCGAACGACGCCCCCTGCGACACGCCCAGCGTGGACGACGAGGCGAGCGGGTTTCGCAGAACGTTCTGCATCACGCACCCGCTCATCGCAAGCGCCGTGCCGACTGCGGCGGCAGTCGCCAGCTTCGGCATGCGCACATTCCATATTATCGTCTCCGTGCGCATATCGCCGCGGTGCAGCACGGCGAGCATGACCTCCCGCGCCGACAGCCCCGCCGAGCCAGCCGCGAGGGAGACAAGCCCCGCGGCGAGCGTGAGCGCGAGCATTATCAGCAGCACAAGCCACTTTTTCCATATATACCGCTCATACTCATGGCTGAGCGATTTCAGACCCTCTCTGTTCAAAGCCGTTTACTCTCCGATGGTCAGGGTTCCGTAGTACAGCCCGCCCTCCTCCATCTCGGCGAAGGTGTCCTTGCCGAGCATGAAGGCGAGTATCCTCCCGCCGAGCTCGGGCATGGTCACGTCGGCAAAGCGCTCCGGATAGAGCACAACGCCCGCGTAGTAGGCGTCCATGAGCGCGTAGCTGATGTTCGTGCCGCAGTTATTGAACGACGGCATCGTGTATACCCTGCCCTCGCGCACGGCGCGCAGTGAATCAAAAAAGCCGGGGTTGGTGTTATACTCGTCGTTGACAAGGTCCATGTTGCCCGGATCGAGGAAGATAACGTCCGGATCCCACTCGATGACCTTTTCAAGATCGACCTCGTAATAGTTCTGATCCTCCGCCTCGTCCGCAACGTTCAGCGCGTTCACGCCGATGAACGGTCCGAAATGCGCATACGTTCCGCCGAAGCCGTGCCGACCGGAGAACGTGACAGCGCCGGGGTAAACCGTCTGCTTGCCGCTGTCGGGGATGTCCGCCGTGTGGCTTTTGAGCTCCTGCTTGCACTCGTCGATGAAAGTGAGCACCGCCTCGCAGCGCTCCTGCGCGCCGACTACCTCGGCAAAAACGCGCATCGCGCCGTAAAAGCTCTCGTCCACAAAGCCGCGGCTGAGATAGCGCACGCAGACGACAGGGATACCGGTCTGCCCGTAAAGCTCGTCCGCCGCCTCGGCGGAGAAGCTCGCAAGGATAACGTCGGGCGCGAGGGTGATTAGCTCCTCGGCATAGGCGTTGTTCGCGCCGCTGCCGCCGCCCGCACCGACGGCGGGCAGATCCTTTATCTCGTCGCGGTATACGGGGTTATAGTCGCGCAGAACGGTATAGCTATCCTTGTCGTGATCCTCAACGCCGACCATCATGCCCACAACGTCAAGATACGCCGCCATGCGCGGCGCGCCCGAGCCGAGACAGACGATGCGCTCAACGCTGTAAGGTATCTCGACCTCGCGCCCCCATGTGTCGGTGACGGTGCGCATTTCCTGCGCGGCGTTTTCCTGCGCAGGATTTTCCTGCGCGGGCGCGGCGCTGCCGCCGCAGGCGGCAAGCGCGAATATCATCGCAAGCGCGAGCATAAGTGCCGTGATTTTCTTCTTCATTTTGCCGTACCTCTCTTGTATATGGTGACTGTGAGTATAGCAGATGGCGCGAAGCATTTTAAGCCCCCATGGGGGATATAAATTTGCATAAGGAGCACTTTTTATCCGGCGCTCGCCGTGGTATACTTATGTCTGTCATAAAAGAGAGGACAAGATTATGCCGAATATTATCGAAATAACAGATTTTTCCGCGCCGGAGCTGGACATATACGCCCGCCTGACGGAAAACCAGCTCGTCAACCGCGCGCATCCGGAAAACGCGCTTTTCATCGCGGAGAGCCCCGTCGTGATAGAGCGGGCGCTGGACGCGCTGTGCGAGCCGACGTCGTTTCTGATGGAGACGAAGCACGTGGAGGGCAAGGGGCGCGCGCTAATCGCCCGCTGCGGGGATATACCGGTGTACGCCGCGCCGACAGAGGTGCTGACCGCGCTGACGGGCTTTAACCTCACACGCGGGATGCTCTGCGCCATGCGCCGCCCGCGGCTTGCTCCGGCGGAGGAGCTGCTGCGCGGCATGACGCGCGTGGCGGTGCTGGAAAACGTGATGAACCCGACGAACATCGGCGCGATCTTCCGCTCGGCGGCGGCGCTGGGGATGGACGCCGTGCTGCTCACAAGCGAGGGGAGCGACCCGCTGTACCGCCGCGCCGTGCGCGTGAGCATGGGAACGGTGTTTCAGGTGCCGTGGACGTATCTGCCGGAGGGGCGGCAGTGGACGGCGCTTCTGCACGCTCTGGGCTTCAAAACGGCGGCAATGGCGCTTCGGGAGGATTCGCTCAGCCTTGCCGACCCGCGCCTTGCATCGGAGGAGCGCCTCGCCGTCGTGCTCGGCACGGAGGGGGACGGGCTTGCAGACGCGACCATTGCCGAGTGTGACTACACCGTGCGCATCCCCATGTCTAACGGGGTGGACTCCCTCAACGTCGCGGCGGCAAGCGCCGTGGCGTTCTATCAGCTCGGAAAGTGTGAAAAGTGAAAAAGGCATGAAATAAACCGGCTGTCCGCACTGAACAGCACCCCATTTGTTAGACAGTATGATATACTATCTAACAAGTGGGGGTGTTTTTCTATGCCAAAAGGAGTA
>CAKTKT010000027.1 GCA_934572325.1 uncultured Oscillospiraceae bacterium | reverse complement strand
CCAATCTTGACTTGCAGTGATTTGGATAAAGTGAAAGCTGAAATCAAAAAGCAATTAGGCTGACAAATTCCAGTTTGTCAAGCTGAACGCAAAAACCGAATACCGAAAATCAGACCGCTGATCTGCATCCTGTACGCACAAAGTCAGCGGGCTTTTTTCCAAAAAGCAAAAAAATGTCTATCGCAATGGCAAAAGGTAAAACCCTTTGCTCCATCAATGGCATGGAGGTTCTATTGCTGGCTGCGGGATGTGTGCAGAATATGCGGCTTTTGTTTCCAGCACTTTTTGCAATACAATCAGCATAGATAGCGATTTTATTTGCGAAAAAGAATCTGTATAATAGTCATATAAACAAACAGGAAGGTGCTGCACTATGCGAACTCTTATTTACGGCGGACATCTCATAGATCCGGCAAACAGGGTCGATGCCCATCTAAATATACTGATAGAAAAAGGACGTGTGGCGTATGTCACCGAGGACATTCCTGAGGCGGACGAGCGCTTTGACGCAACCGGCAAGGTCGTTTGTCCCGGCTTTATCGACATACATATGCATGAAGACCCCATTGAGAATGGTCGTATCTATGCAGATACGGAGCGCTCGATATTTAACTGCATGCTGCGCATGGGCGTGACCACGGTCATCGGCGGCAACTGCGGCGACAACTGCTGCGATCCGGCGGATTATCTGGACATACTCGATCAAAACGGAGCCGCTGTGAATGTAGGCATGCTTGCAGGACACACCTATTTTCGCCGACGTGCCGGTGCAGCAGACCGCTACTCCCCGGCGACAGGTGCTCAGCGCGAATTGATAAACGCAGGGATAGAGCGTGCGCTTATGCGCGGTTGTCTTGGCGTGTCGTACGGGATGCGATATTCTCCCGGCACGAACCGCGAGGAGATCATCGCCGCTGCGCGCCCGTGCTGCGGCAGCGGAAAAATGATTGCCGCGCACATTCGCTCTGACGCACAGGAGGTCTTTGACGCCGGGAGAGAGCTTCTTGACGTGGGTATGGAACTCGGTCTCCCCGTGCAGCTTTCACATATAGGCAGCATGGCGGGGTTTGGTCAGATGGAGGGCTTTCTGCGCATGATCGACTGCTACCGCATGAACGGGCTTGACGTGAGCTGCGACTGCTATCCATACGATGCGTTTTCGACCACAATAGGCTCCGCCACCTATGACGACGGCTGGATGGAGCGCTACGGCTGCTCCTACGATGCCGTAGAGCTGTGCGAGGGCAAATATAAGGGCGAGCGCTGCACCGAGACCATTTTCAACGAGGTGCGAAGCGCGCATCCGGAATGTCTAACTGTGTGTCATGTCATGAGAGAGGATGATGTGGCTCGTGCCTTTGCCCACCCAAATGTTATGCTGGCGAGCGATGGAATACTATCTCATGGTCAGGGGCATCCGCGTGCCGCAGGGGCTTTCCCGCGGTTTATTTCGCAGTTTGCTCGTCACGGAAGGCTCAGCCTGTATGACGCGATAAGCCGAATGACCGCCATGCCGGCCGCTCGTCTCGGGCTTGCGTCCAAGGGATGCCTGAGTGTCGGAGCTGATGCGGATATAGTGATATTTGATGCCGATAGCATCACAGACTGCGCGGATTTTCAGAATCCCGTCTGCGCACCGGCAGGAATAGACAGAGTTCTTATCGGCGGAATTACCGCTGTGGAAAAAGGATGTATCGTTCAAAACGATCTTGGCAGAAGCATAAGAAAATAAAGGAGGAGTACATTTCATGCAATACGGTTTCTGGTCAGTTGTTCCACCTCTTCTCACCATCGTGCTTGCTCTGGTGACAAAAAACGTCTTCATCTCGCTGCTCATCGGCATTTTCACAAGCTCCATGGTGCTGTGCGGGGGAGCGCCTCTAACAGGTCTCAACGACACCTTCTACAGCTTCATTCACACCTTTGAGAGCAACGGAAATACGATCACCCTCATTTCCTTCCTGCTCATCGGCGCGCTCATATACCTCATAGAGAAATCCGGCGGCGTGGAGGGGTTTACAGAGGTTATGCTGAAGAAGCGTGCGCTTATCAAGACAAAGCGCGGCGCGAATATTTTCACATGGCTTCTCGGAATTATAATCTTCACCTCGGGCTCGCTCAGTTGTATGGTCACGGGATCTGTCTCTCGCCCGTTCAACGATGCACTCAAGGTGCCCCATGAAAAATCGGCATTTATCGTCCACGCGACTTCCACGCCGTGGTGCGTCCTCTTTCCGCTCAGCGGCTGGCTTGCCGCTCTGGCGGGCTACCTCACCTCCGGCGGCGTTTCGGAAAACGAAGCCATTACGGTTCTGCTCCAATCCATCCCTCTCAATTTCTATTGTATTCTTGCCGTGTTTGGCACGCTCGCGGTCTCTCTATTCGGAATAAACATAGGACCTATGCGAAAGGCCGAAGAACGCGCAGAAAAAACGGGTGCGCTTGATAATCCCGGTCGTGGCAGTACATTCAACGAGGAGACGGTGACTCCCGGCAACGCAAAACCCCGCGTTCTGAATATGTTTCTGCCCATGGGGGTGCTCATCGCCACGATTATTGCCGTACTCACCATCACCGGCAAGGGAAACCCCACGCAGGGCGCCGGTATGCAAAGCCTCCTCTGGGGCTGCATTCTCGCCGTGTTGGCGATATGTGTTCTGTGCGTAGTCCAGAAGCTGTTTTCTGTTGATGAAGTGATAAATGAGATGTTCAAGGGGATGGGCACCATGCTCCCGGTGGCGGGGATCCTGCTTTTCGGTTTCACAATGGGGAATCTCGTAAAGAGTCTCGATACCGGAAACTACCTCACCTCCGTCTTCATGGGCGTTCTCAGTCCGGCGCTCCTGCCCGCACTCAGCTTTCTCCTTTGTATGCTTCTCTCGTTTGCAACCGGGACCTCCATGGGAACCATGGCCATCATGTCTGTCATTTGCCTGCCCATGGCCATCAGCATGGGGATAAGTATCCCGCTTGTTGCCGGAGCAGTGTTCGGCGGATCGATCTTCGGAGATCACTCCTCGCCTATATCCGATACGACAATCATGTCCTGCGCAACCACCGGCTGCGACATTATTGATCACGTCAAGACACAAATGCCTTATACGCTCATATTTGCGGCAATTTCCCTTGTGCTGTATGCGGCGCTTGGCTTTGTGATGTGAAACGAAAGAATTATCAGAACGGCGGGGGGGGCGGAGATTCGTTTCCTCCGCCCGCCGATTTTGTGTATGACAGTTTTTCAATTTGCTCCCTCCTAAACGCAAAAAGACCGAAACCTTCGATTTCTCAAAAGCTCCGGTCTTTTATGCCGTTTTATATATAATTTTGTACCATTCCGATACATCCGACAAGAAAGCCGCCGTTCAATTTGAGCGGCGGCTTTCCGCGCAAATATTTCTTTTACTTAACTATCCATATAAAACGTTCGATTACATTACTACTGTATGTACAGTAGATTTGCTTATCCCAAATTGCCGGGCGGCGGCGCGGACGGTGGTTTGGTTATCTACGATGTACGCGGCAAGGTCGGCGACCCGTTCTTCAATATTTGTACGCACATACACCACTCCCAATTTGCTCGTGGTTAAGCATATGAGCGCACGGCGCGGGATATGAGGGGCAGCTCGCCAAGGCGGCGGCAGCCGTTCTCGTGCGGCGCGGCGGCTGACCGCCGCGCATCGAATATGACAAAAGATATTGACAAGCGCGAGGCGGTCGGTTATCATTACAGAGAATACTTCAAAAATTTTAGTCAAAAATTTTGAATATGCTGAAAGGAGATACGGCAGTTGGATATTTTCACGAAGTGCGAGAATTTTACACTTGCAAAAACATACAGAGAGGCGGGCATATACCCCTATTTTCACGCGCTCGAGTCGCGGCAGGACGTTGAGGTTATCATGGAGGGGAAGCGGCGCATAATGCTCGGCTCCAACAACTACCTCGGGCTGACGACACAGCCGGAGGTAGTGGAGGCGGGCATAAAGGCGTTCGAGCGGTACGGCACCGGCTGCTCCGGCTCGCGCTTTCTCAACGGCACGCTGGAGCTGCATCTCGAGCTTGAGCGCGAGCTGGCGGATTTTGTGCACAAGGAGGGCGCGGTCACGTTCTCGACAGGCTTTCAGTCCAACCTCGGCATAATCAGCGCCATAGTCGGGCGCAGCGACTACGTGATCTGCGACAGGGAAAACCACGCCAGCATATATGACGGCTGCCGGCTGTCCTACGGGAAAATGCTGCGCTATAAGCACGCGGACATGAGCGAGCTTGAAGCTCTGCTCCGGCGTGTGCCGGAGCAGAGCGGCGCGCTGATCGTGACGGACGGCGTGTTCTCCATGGGCGGGGATATTGCCAAGCTTCCGGAGATCGTCGCCCTTGCAAAAAAGTACGGCGCGAGAGTGATGGTGGACGATGCGCACGGTCTGGGCGTTATCGGCGAGGGCGGACGCGGAACCGCGAGCTATTTCGGGCTTGACGGCGAGGTGGATATAATCATGGGAACGTTCTCGAAGTCGCTCGCCAGCCTCGGCGGATATATGGCGGCGAGCGAGACGGTGTGCGACTATGTGCGCCACAACTCAAGACCGTTCATTTTCTCCGCGTCCATCCCGCCCAGCTCCTGCGCGGTCGCGCTGGCGGCGCTGCGGTATATTGAGGCGCACCCGGAGCTGCCCGAGCGGCTTCTCTCGCTCTCGCGCTACGCAAGGAACGGGCTGAAAAAGCGCGGGCTGCACATTCGGGAATCGCTCACGCCAATCATCCCGATATACACCTATCAGGCGGAGAACACGCTGAGAAAGGCGAAGGAGCTGTATGACGCCGGGGTGTACGTCAACCCGGTGCTCCCGCCGGCGACAGAGCCGACAGAGTGTCTGCTGCGCACGAGCTATATGGCGACGCACACCGAGCCGCTGCTCGATGAGGCGATGGACATAATAAAGGAGGTTCTCGGCGACGAGGGGTGAGATTTGTGATATTCATGTCATAATTTGAAGCATAGGACAAAATATTCGTGTAATTCAACGCGAATATTCGAGGATTTTTCGTTGATTTTTACACGAATATTTGCGAAGAAAGAATTTCGGCTTCGAGGACGGCAAAAAGACCGTTCCTCTCTATGCCGCATTTTGCATCTGAAACGAGCGGGGCGTGGTAAATCATATAAGGCTTGTGCAAAAAACAAGTTGTGCTATCAACACCGGAATAAGCGGTGTTGATAGCACAACTTTTTTAGATTATGCTTTTTCTATTTCGAGGTCAGCGACATTGAACTTAACGGGGGAGAGAAAGTCCCATTCATTTTGCCATGATACTCTACCGCCAATCACCGTGCGCATTTCATAATAGGAGACTTGTATCGCGGATATCTCACTCAAATCGAAAGAATCGCCTCCGCCTTGTACGACACCGGTATTTGTCCAGCAGCTTTGATTATACGCCAAGTGCCGCACAACGAGGCTGTTTGACATAATGATCTCGTTGTCATTATTCAAATAATTATAGTGTATTTGTACAGATTGAGGATAAACTTGAAGAGCATCCTCTGGGTACATACAGCGGATTTTCATGTCAGGTCTATATTTTCCATCGCCAACGGAGAGCAACTTCATATCTTCTGTGCAGATGAAGTCTGTATCTGTCGGACTTGGACCGGCATCATACAAAGGGGCAAGTGTTGACTGCGGCGCGGGCGCTTCGGTCATAGCATCTTTTGTCTGCTGCCATGCGGTAGCCGCCTGATTTGACAGGTCAAGTCCCTTTTCCGCTGCTACCTCGTAGAAGATCTGTTCTCGCTCTTCCGCTGTCAGTTCTCTTGCTTTCCCACACCCACATAGCGCTAATACTGTACATAGCACTAACAACAGGGATATTGCCTTCCTCATCTCTTTTACCTCCATAAAATAAAAAGTGTGTAGCCCCAAATGAGACTACACACGAAAAACGCAGAGCCTCACTGCCGCGACGCAATCATTAAGACAATCAACAAGGATGCCGAAATGGAGGGTGCGTTTTTACCGAGGTAAAAACACATCCTTGCTATTGTCTTAGTATTAGATTACGTCGCAAAACCATTGTATCACACATTTTTAGGGAAAAAACAAGCATCTATTAGTGCCGTAAGCAGAAAACCGTGGACACAATTGCTTTAAACATAAGAAAAACCGCCCCTTTCGGAGCGGTTTTAGATATTTTACAGAAGAAATTACGCCTTGCGGACCTTGTCCATGTGACGGGTGAGGTCAAGCATCTTGATGGAGAAGCCCCACTCATTGTCGTACCAAGCCATGAGCTTGACAAAGTTGTCGTTCAGCGCAAGACCGGCTTTCGCGTCAAAGATGGAGGTGTGAGCATCGGTCTTGAAATCGGAGGAGACGACTTCCTCATCGACATACTCAAGAACGCCCTTCATCGCGCCCTCGGAGGCAGCCTTCATGGCGGCGCAGATCTCGTCGTAGCTTGCGCCCTTCTCAAGGCGGCAGGTCAGGTCAACGATGGAGACGTCGCCGGAGGGGATGCGCATGGAAGTGCCGGTGAGCTTGCCCTTGAGCTCTGGGATGACCTTGCCGACAGCCTTGGCAGCGCCGGTGGAGGTGGGGATGATGTTGTTGTAGACGGAGCGGCCGAGACGCCAGTTCTTCTTGGAGAAGCCGTCAACAACGGCCTGCGTGGCGGTGGAGGCGTGAACGGTGGTCATAAGACCCTCGACGATGCCGAAGCTGTCGTTGAGGACCTTCGCCATGGGGGCGAGGCAGTTGGTGGTGCAGGAGGCGTTGGAGACGAACTGCATATCCTTGGTGTACTTATCGAGGTTGACGCCGCAGACGAACATCGGGGTGTCGTCCTTCGCGGGACCGGACATCACGACGACCTTTGCGCCGGCGTCGATGTGGGGCTGGGCGGATTCCTTGGTCAGGAAGCGGCCGGTGCACTCGAGCACGTACTCAACGCCGAGCTCACCCCAGGGGATGAGGGAAGGATCACGGTACTTGTTATCGGAGAGGACCTTGACGGTCTTGCCGTCAACGGTGAGGGTGCTCGCCTCGTCGTCGGCGCAGACGCAGCCGTCGAAGCGACCGTGAACGGTGTCATACTTGACAGCGTAAGCGAGCTGGCTTGCGGGATGACCGGGAGCGTTGATTGCAACGACCTCGATATCGTCCGCCTTGACGGCAGCCCTGAAGGTCAGAGAACCGATGCGTCCAAAACCATTGATACCAACTTTAATCATGTGTGTATCCTCCATAAAAAATTTGTAAACTAAGCGTATATACAAATCTCCCGAAGCGACGGCGGGGGAAATTTGTGCCTTATTTAACGTACTAATTCTATCATATAATATAAGCAAAATGCAATATTTCACCCCGCTTATTTTGCCCGAAAAAGTGCCGAAATTTCGCGCTTGTTCGAGCGAAATAAGGGGAGACTATTGTATATTTTGTTGAGATTTGCTAAAATCAATAAAAAAGGATTAAGGGAGTGCCGCTTATGATCCAAGTTTCGTCGGATATACTCGCCCTCACATCGGAGGCGCTCGTCCTCGCGCGGGCGGGCAAGCTCGCGTTTGCAAATGCGAGCGCGAAAGAGATACTGGGGGAGGACTGCGTCGGGAAAAAGCTGAGCGCCGTGTTCGAGCCGGACATCATCGGCGCGCAGGCGTCCAACTTCATCGCCGACACCGTCATTGCCGCGCGGCGCTATCTTGTGCGCGTGTCGAAGCAGGAGAATATGCAGGTGATGTTCATCACGCCGCCCGCCGCGAAGCCGGTCATGCTCAATGACGCGCTGCTCTGCTCCATGCGCAGCACCCTCATGACCATGTCCGTGTCGGCGGAGCTGTGCCGCAGCCGCGCCGAGGACGTCGGCGACGCCGAGCTGCGCGCGGGCGTCGCCTCGCTCACGCAGAGCTATTACCGCCTCTCGCGCGCCATGGCGAACCTCTCCGCCGCCAAGAGCATACTCGACGGCACGCTGTACTTCGCCCCGCGCATGACGGACATGACGGAGCTGTGCACCGGCATTGCCGAGCGGCTGCGGTTTTTCCTGCCCGAGCCGGAGCTTCGCATCGGCACGGCGCAGAGCATGCTCGCCATGGTGGACAGCGCCCTTGTCGAGCAGCTTATTTTGAATCTGCTCGCAAACTCCCTTGCCCACGCCAAGGGCTGCACCTGCATCAGCATCAACCTCATCGACACGGCGGAGAGCGTCATTCTCTCCGTCAGCGACAACGGCTGCGGCATCGCGGGGGAGGAGCTGCATCTGGTGTTCGACCGCTATGTGCACCCGTACAGCCTCGGCGGGCTTGTCGGAGGCGCGGGGCTGGGGCTGACCGTCGTGCGCGGGATCGCGGAGCGCCACGGCGGCACGCTGCTGCTGGAGAGCCGTCCGGAGTACGGCACGACGGTGCGTGTGTCGTTCAGGAAAAAGCTGAACGTGCCGACAAAGCTGAGCGCGCCGCAGGAGAAGTACGCCGCCGGCAGCAAAAGCATACTGAGCGGGCTTGCCGACTGCCTGCCGGAGAGATGCTTCATGGAGCGGTATATGGACTGATACCGACGGTAGAATACAGCACGAGCGGGGGCGTTCGCCCCCGCTCGGTCTCTTTTTCCCGCTATCTCAATACTCGTACACGCCGCCGCCGATGAACTCGCGCAAAAGCCCGTCGGGCGCGACGTACTTTTCGTCAATGCTGCCAAAAAGCTGGAGCGCGGGGAGCACGGAGCGCAGCTCGTCAAAGCGCTCTATCCCCTCCGGCACGGCGCGGAACAGCTCCGTCGCGGTGCGGTTGAACACCGCCGGCTCATACGGCAGGGACGAGTCGAACTGATAGTCCGCCTTGTTCTTGTACGGCGAGATGTACAGCTTCTCGCCGCGGCGGACGTTCGCCCACATCGCCATGGTGGCGGCGGGGTTCGAGCCGCGGAACAGATAGTCGCGCACGGTGCGGCGCACGAGACGGAACCACGTTCCCTTGAACACGACCTCGCCCTTGAACTCCACATTGCTGCGCGCGGATATGTAGAGCTTGAACGCCTCCGGATGCGCGCCGGTGATGGCGTCGTTGAGCGCGTGGATGCCCTCGAAGATGACGACCTCGTCCGCGCCGAGCTTTATGGACGAGAACGGCTCCTGTATGCGCATCTTGCGCGAAAACTCGTACTTGGGCACATATATGCGCTCGCCGCGCGAGAGCATATCGAAATGCCTGTTCAAAAGCTCCATGTCCAGACACAGCGGCGACTCCAGATCCATATCGCCCTCCGGCGTGCGCGGCACGGTGGCGGGGTCGATGGTTTTGAAGTAATTGTCCATGCTGACATAGTGCGTGCCGACGCCGCGGCTGTTGAGCTCCGCAGCAATCTTCATGGCGGTGGTGGTCTTACCGGAGCCGGACGGACCGGAGAGCAGCACGATGGGGCTTTTCGCGCGGTTTTCGGCGATACGCGCGGCGGCGGTGCTCACCCTGCGCTGATACCTCGCGTCGCACTCGCGCACGAAGCCCTCCGGATCGGAGACGGTTTTGAAATTTATCTCCTCAAGACTGTATGCCAAGGCTTATTCCCCCTAATCAGAAGCCGTATAGAACCGGCTTATTTTTTTCTTGTCCTCACAGGTTTTGTCTATGCCGTTTATGTATTCGAGCGGGTACTTGGGCGCGACGAGGCGGATGCTGTGCCCGCCGTCGGGCGCGATGAGCTTTGTCGAGCCGCCGCCGCCCATGGCAAGGACGCTGCACAGCTCCTCCATTATACATATGTTGTAGAGATTTGTCCTGCCACTCTTTGCCCAGCCGACGTTTTCAAAGCCGCCGGACATGAACTTCTGCCGGTATAGGTAGTAGGGCGAGTATCCGGCGGCGGTGAGCACGGCGTGCGCCGCGTCCAGCATCGCGCCGACCTCCGCCGCGGCGGGCAGCGCCGCGCCCTCCAGCGTGATGCGCGAGCCCTTTTTCAGAGACAGCGTGTGCACGGTGATATTCTCCGGCGCGAGGGCGAGCACGCGGCGGAGCGTTTCGTTGAAGCCCTCCGGCGTATCCGACGGCAGCCCCGCGATGAGGTCCATGTTCACGTCAAACCCGCCCGCGCACCGCACCTTGGCGAGCGCCTGCGCAACATCCTCGGCGGTGTGCCGCCGCCCGATCGCAGCGAGCACCGCGTCGGACATGGTCTGCGGGTTGACGCTTATCCTATCGACGCCGTGACGGCGCAGCACCGCGAGCTTTTCCTCCGTTATCGTGTCGGGACGCCCCGCCTCCACCGTGTATTCGCGCAGGGTGGAGAGGTCAAACTCCTCCGCGAGAAGGGCGCACAGCGCGTCAAGCTGCGCGGCGGAGAGCGTGGTGGGCGTGCCGCCGCCCATGTAGACGGACACCGCGCGCAGCCCCAGCGCGCGAACCTCCGCCGCCGTGGCGCGTACCTCCCTGAAAAGCGCGGCGACGAACGGGTCTATGAGCCGCATGCTCTTTTCCACGGACTGGCTGACGAAGCTGCAATACGCGCAGCGCGTCGGGCAGAACGGTATGCCGACGTAGAGGCAGACGTTCTCGGGGGCGAGACTCGCCTCCGTGGCGAGGGTGACGCGGCTCGTCTGAAGGCAGAGCGCCGCGCGCTCCGGCGAGACGTCGTACTTCTCCTCAAATTCGCGCACCGCCGCCTCGCCGCTCATGCCGCTTTTGAGAAGCGGGGTCATGAGCTTCCCCGGGCGCACGCCCGTCAGCGCGCCCCACGCGGGGCGGCGCACACCGGAGGCGAGCGCCGCGCGGTACATGGCGTTTTTGATGAGACGCTGACAGTACCGGTCGGTGAGCAGCGCCCCGTCCAGCATTGCCGCGCGCACGGCGGCGCGTCCGCGAAAGACCTCGCCGCCGCAGTGCAGCGCACAGGTCGCGGTGATATAGCGTGCGCCGCGACTCAGGCGGAGCTCCATCCTGTCGCCCTCGGGCTTTCCGGAGGGGTACTCCGGACGCTCAAGGGGGAACAGCGTGAGGAGCATCTGCTCCGCCGCGTATTTATAGTCATGTCCAAAAAAATAAAGCTTCACGGGTGAATACCGTCCAAAATGTATATCATCCGCCACCTGCGCCGCAAAATGTGGAGAAAACAGGCGGCTGCGCCCCACTTGACGGAGCGGCGAGGAGCGACGCATACAAGATGTATATAATATATCAACTTATTATACCAAACGCAAGCGGCAAATGACACGGGCAAACACGGCAAAGGAACAAAATTTCTTAGAAAACGAAAAAAACTATTGGAAATTTCGGCACGGTTGTTGTAAAATAGGCTTATAGAGTAATACAGTAGGGGTAATTTTGGAATGTTTACGGTCGGGGACAAGATAATTTACGGGGAGAACGGGGTGTGCACGGTCGAGAAGATAGCGCCGCTGGAGATGTCGGGCGCGTCGGAGGATAAGCTCTATTACTATCTCACGCCGTTCACCGGCAGCGGGAGGTATTTTGCGCCGGTGGATTCGGGGGCGTATATGCGTCCGGTGATGAGCCGCGCCGAGGCGGAGGCGCTGATAGACGCGATACCGGGGATCGCTCCGGCGATATGCAACGACAGCCGCTTCAACCACGTTGACGCCTTCTACCGCGAGCTTTTCAAAAAGCATAGCTGCGAGGCGCTGGTGTCGGTGGTGAAGGGGCTGCGCGAGCGCATGAGCGAGCGCAAGACGAAGAGCAGCCGCGCCGAGGCGACGATGAAGCGCGCCAAGGACATTCTGCACGGTGAGCTTGCCGTCGCGCTGGAGCTGGAGCTGGACGAGGTGGAGGACTACATAGCCCGCCGCATCGGCGAGCGGTGAGAGCGGCAAAAAGCGCAAAAAACACTTGACATTGCGGGAAAACAGGGTATAATTATCAGGCAGCATGGCGCAATATGTCTGCGGCATCCGGCGGAAGGCGCATTTCATCAGTCAGAAGGCTTTCCCGTCGGCTGCTCCTGCCGTATTATGCGATGCTGCCTAAAGCCTGTCAATGGATACAGGCGTCCTTGCTCCTCCCCGTGAGGAGGGGCCACTAGACCAAAAGGAGGTGCAATCATGGCAAAAGCAAGTGAGAAGTACGAAGTAATGTACATTATCAACCCCAACTTCACCGAGGAAGAGACCGCGGCTGTTGTTGAGAAGTTCAAGGCACTTGTTGAGGCAAACGGTACTCTGGAAGAGTTGGAGGAAATGGGCAAGCGCAAGCTCGCTTATGAGATCAACTACATTTCCGAGGGCTACTATGTGCTGATGAAGTTCACCAGCGGTGCTGATTTCCCTGCTGAGCTTGACCGCGTTCTCGGTATCACCGACGGAATACTGCGTCGTCTGATAACCCTGCGCGCAGAGTAAGGAGAGCGGAGCATGCTTAATCACATTGTTATCATGGGGCGTCTGACGCGGGATCCCGAGCTTCGGTATACCCAGGCACAGACCCCGGTGGCGTCCTTCACCGTGGCGGTTGACCGCGATTACGGCAGCCGTGACGGCGGCGAGAAGCAGACCGATTTTATCGACTGCGTCGCATGGCGTCAGACAGCCGAATTTGTCAGCAAGTATTTCAATAAGGGGAGCATGGCGGTCGTCTCCGGACGGCTCCAGATCCGCGACTGGACAGACCGCGAGGGCGGCAAGCGCCGCAGCGCGGAGATAGTTGTTGACAATATGTATTTCGGCGAGAGCCGCCGCCGCGACGGCGACGCCGGCAGCGCCGGTCACAGCACGTACAGCTATGACGCGGGAAAGAGCAGCGCAAGCGCGCCCTCCTCCGCGTTCTCCGAGCTGGACGACGGCGACGAAGAGCTGCCGTTCTAATCTTAGTAACCGCTGAACAGGACGCAGTATGACGCGCTTGTTCAATGGTTGCTTATGCGGGTATAAGGCGTTTTGCCAGCCCTGCTAAACTATAAAGGAGGAATCAGCTTTGGCTTTTGATAAGAATAATCCCAAAAACCGCAAGCGCAGAAAAGTTTGCCAGTTCTGCGTCGATAAGGCGACGTCCATCGACTATAAGGACACCACAAAGCTCCGCCGCTACCTCTCCGAGCGCAGCAAGATCCTGCCTCGCCGCACGACCGGCACCTGCGCAATGCATCAGCGCGAGCTCACCGAGGCGATAAAGAGATCCCGTCAGATCGCTCTTCTGCCCTACGTGACCGACTGAGCTATAATGTACGAAAAAAGCCGCCTGACGGGCGGCTTTTTTGTTGTTTTCTATGCGTCCGTTTACCCGTTGCGCAGGCTCACTTCGCCCATGGTTATGTGCTCCTCCGTGCCGTCTACGTCGGCGATGAGGGCGTAGTTTTCGTCAATGCCTGTGGCGTAGGCGCGGCGCTGCTCATCGCCGCAGATAAGCGTCACGGCGCGTCCGGTGCTGACGCAGAGACGGCGGTACTCGTCGAGAACGCAGGCGGTATCCTGCTTCCACGCGGCGTATATCCCGTCCAGCTCCTCGATGATGGCGGCGGCGAGCGTCTTAATATCAAAGCGCCGTCCGGTCGCCTCGCAGAGCGACACGGCGGTATCGCGCAGCTCCGGCGGGAGGTCGTCGGGCGCGGTATTTACGTTCACGCCCAGCCCGATCACGACATAGGCGCGTCCGCGCGCGCTCGAAGCCTCGGTGAGTATGCCGCAGAGCTTTTTGTCGCCGAGCAGGAGGTCGTTCGGCCACTTTATGCCCGGGGTAACGCCGCACACGCGCTCCGCCGCGCGGCACACCGCAACGGCGGCGCACGGCGTGAGCGTGGACGTGCGCCGGAGATCGCCGCCGGGGTAGAGCAGCATGGACATATAAAGCCCGCCCTCCGGCGAGGCAAAGCCCCGCCCAAGCCGCCCGCGCCCGCTCGTCTGCCTTGCGGCGACGAGCGTGAAGCCGTCGGGTACGCCGCTCGCGGCGAGCCCTTTCAAAAGCGTGTTTGTGCTGGTGACGCACTCCTTATATACCGCCGGTGCGCGGCGGTCAAGCCCAAGCTCCATTGCTATTCCTCCTTTATCAGCGCCATGAAGTCCGCGTGCGCCTGTACGCCGCCGGCGGCGATGCTGCTCTTGCGCCCGTCGAACGGCAGGGGAGCACCCGCAAGATCCGTGCACACGCCGCCCGCCTCCGTCACGATGAGCGAGCCGGCGGCGTAGTCCCACAGCGAAAGCGACAGCTCGAAGTACAGCCCCGCGCGCCCCGCCGCGACGGAGCACAGATCCAGCTCCGCCGAGGCGAAGCGGCGCAGGTCGAGCGTCGCGTCATACGCGAGGCGCGCGAGGCGGAACGTCTCGTCCGTGAGGTCGGTGCGGTAGGGCGAGGTGCCAAGGCAGAAAACCGTCTCGCTCAAGGGCTCGCTCTCCGCGCGGATGGGGCGGGAGTTGAGAAACGCGCCCGCGCCGCGCACGGCGGTGAAAAGCTCGTGCGCATACGGGTCATACACCGCCGCCGCCTCGGGCACGCCGCAGCTCATATACGCCACCGAGATGCAGCTATGGTGCATACGGCGCACGAAGTTCATCGTGCCGTCGATGGGGTCGATGACGAAAACGTGCTCCGCGCCGAGATCGCCGTGGACGTTGTTCTCCTCGCAGAAAAAACGCGCGCCGGGCACAGCGGCGCTCAGCCGCTCCATAAGCAGCGCCTGCACGCGCTTGTCGTACTCCGTGACGACGTCACGGTGCCCCGTCTTTGCCTCGGCAAGAACGCCGTGCGCGTGCATGATAAGCTCCGCAGCCTCGCGCTCTGCGCGGATGACGGCGGCAAGTATGGTGCTGACGTCGGTGGTATCCATCGGGCTTCCTCCTAAGCTATACTAAACTATAAATCCCCCGCCGAGCAGGCGCTCGCCGTCATAGAGCACGGCGGACTGCCCCGCCGCCGGCGCGCGGACAGGCTCGTCGCATACGATGCGCACCTTGCCGCCGTCGATATACGCGGTGCAGGGCGGGTTTTCCCACTTCGTGTGGCGCACACGGACGCTCGCGCGTATGGGGGCGGCGGGCGGCTCGATGAGCCAGTTGAAATCGCGCGCCGTGACCTCGGTTTTGAAAAGCTCCTCCCAGAGGGCGAGCTCGACGGTGTTCGTTTTCGCGTCGATGCGCGAGACGTAGAGCTTGCGCCCGTTTAAAAGCCCGGGGCGGCGCTGCCCGACGGTGTAGCGGTATATGCCGTCGTGCCGCCCTATGACCTCGCCGTGAAAGACGAGATCCCCCGCGCCGGGGAGCGCCGCGCGCGCGGCGAGCCACGAGACATAGTCCTTGTCCGGAATGAAGCAGATCTCCATGCTGTCGCCCTTGTGGGCGACGGGGAGGTCAAACTCCTCCGCAAGCGCGCGCGTTTGCGTCTTTTCAAGCTCACCCAGCGGGAACGTGACGCGCCGCGCCTGCTCGCGCGTCAGGCGGCAGAGCATATAGCTCTGGTCGTTGGAGGGCTTGCCCTTGTATATCGCGCCGCCGTCGGCGCGGGCGTAGTGCCCTGTGGCGACAAGCTCCGCGCCCAGTCTGTCCGCCTCGTCGATGAGGCTTTTGAATTTCAGCGCGGGGTTGCATATCACGCAGGGGTTCGGCGTTTCCCCGCGGAGATAGCACTCCGCGAACGGGCGGCACACGCGCTGCTCAAGCGCCGCGCGCACGTCGAGCACCGTGAGCGCTATGCCGACAAATTCCGCCGTCGTCACCGCGTCGCGGAGGGAGGCGGCGTTTGTGTTGTCCATATACAGCCCATGCACCTCGTGTCCGGCACGGCGCAGCAGCACCGCCGTCACGGCGGAGTCCACCCCGCCGGAAAAGCCGAGGACCACCCTGCTCATTTTTTCCCCCTCGCTTCCGTGTATATCATCAGCACCGACACGTCCGCCGGTGAAACGCCCGAGATGCGCCCCGCCTGGCCGAAGCTCGCAGGACGTATTTTTTTCAGCTTTTCCCGCGCCTCTATCCTCAGCCCCGGCACATCGTCATAGTCGATGTCCGGCGGGAGGGCGCGCTGCTCCATGCGCGTGAATTCCTCCACCTCGCGTAGCTGCCGCTTGATGTACCCGTCGTACTTGAGACGTATCTCCGCCTGCGCGGTCACGGCGCGGTCGAGCGCGCGCCGCGCGGGATCGAAGGGCGCGGTGTCGGCATAGCTGACCTGCGGGCGGCGGATAAGCTCCGCCAGCGACACGCCGGAGACGACGGGCGCTGTGCCGCGCTTTGCCAGCATGGCGTTGAGCGCGCTGGAGGGCGGGATGTGCGTATGCTCAAGGCGCGCAAGCTCGCGCTCCACGGCGGCGTATTTCTCCTCCACCTCGCGCTCGCGCTCCTCGGATATAAGCCCTATCCGCCGCCCGACGGCGGTGAGGCGTATGTCGGCGTTGTCCTGTCGGTGGAGAAGCCTGTACTCGCTGCGCGAGGTCATCATGCGGTACGGCTCGTTCGTGCCCTTGGTGACAAGGTCGTCGATGAGCGTGCCGATGTACCCGTCCGTGCGGCGCAAAATCAGCGGCGGCGCGCCCTTGAGTTTGAGCGCGGCGTTCACGCCCGCGACGAAGCCCTGCGCCGCCGCCTCCTCGTACCCCGACGAGCCGTTGAACTGCCCCGCGCCGTACAGCCCCGCTATCCTTTTGCACTCCAGCGTTGCGTACAGCTCCGTGGGGTCGATGCAGTCGTACTCTATCGCGTAGGCGCAGCGCGTCATCTCCGCGCGCTCCAGCCCCGCCACGGTGTGCAGCATCTCTATCTGCACCTCCTCCGGCATGGACGAGGAGAAGCCCTGTATATAAAGCTCCTCCGTGTTCAGCCCCATCGGCTCGACAAAGAGCTGGTGGCGGGGCTTGTCGGCGAAGGTCATGACCTTCGTTTCGATGCTGGGGCAGTAGCGCGGACCGACGCCCTCGATAACGCCGGAGTATATGGGGCTGCGGTCGAGGTGCGCGCGGATTATTTCGTGGGTGCGCTCGTTGGTATACGTGAGATAGCACACGGCGGAGTTTGCCGGCGCTGCCCTTGCGGTAAAGGAGAACGCCTCGGGCTCGGCGTCGCCGGGCTGGAGCTCCATCTTCGAGAAATCGACGGAGCGGGCGTTGACGCGCGGCGGAGTGCCGGTCTTGAAGCGGCGCATATTGAGTCCCAGCTCGCGCAGCCTTGGGGCGAGCGCCGTCGCCGCGGCGAGCCCGTCAGGTCCGGAAGTGCGCACGACCTCGCCGACGATGGTGCGTCCGGCAAGATACGTGCCCGTTGCCAGCACAACCGCGCGGCAGGCGTACACCGCGCCGGTGTGCGTCGTCACGCTGACGACGCGCCCGTCCTCCACGCTGAGATCCACGACCTCCGCCTGCTTGACGCGGAGGTTCGGCTGAAGCTCAAGCGTGTGCTTCATGACCTCCTGATACCGCCGCCTGTCCGCCTGCGCGCGCAGGGAGTGCACCGCCGGACCCTTGCCGAGGTTGAGCATACGGTACTGTATGCACGCCCTGTCCGCCGCCTTTGCCATCTCGCCGCCGAGCGCGTCCAGCTCGCGCACGAGATGCCCCTTGCCCGTGCCGCCGATGGCGGGGTTGCAGGGCATATTGCCCACGGAGTCAAGATTCACCGTAAAGCACACCGTGTCCAGCCCGAGCCGCGCCGCCGCGAGCGCAGCCTCTATGCCCGCGTGCCCCGCGCCGATAACGGCAATATCGCATTTTCCCGCGTCGTACTTTATCATATGGCGAAAACCTGTGCTTTCCTAAAACTCAAAAATTTGATAAACCATTATAAACTTTGCGCCCCGCCGCGTCAATGTTTTGCTTGACCGGAACGCAGGGTAAATTATATAATATAAATAAGAAATGTACGGAAACATTACCCGCAGAAAAGGAGTCAAAACAACAACAATAATAATATAAATAAGGGGGACGTGTCCATGAGCAGAACAAGACGAACCGTGCCGCTCATACTGGCGGCGGCGTGCATGATAGCTCTTCTTTCATGCTGCTTTCCCGCGCAGGCATACGGCGCGGAATATGGGTATCAGCCGATAACTAAGGTGCTCGCCACGACCTCCTCCGTGCCGGTAGCGTCGCAGAACGCCTCCGACATTACCGGCGCGACGAGCACCGCCGGCGCGTATTTTTACGGCATAAGCTGGTACGACAGCGCAGGGCAGTACATCGGCGGCGCGTTCACCACGGAACACGCCACGGTCAGCCTCCGCCTCGACGCCGCGCCCGGGTACTATTTTGCAGAGGGGCTCGCCGCGTATCTCAACAACTCACCCGTGGACTACGTGATATACGACGGCGGGAGCTATATAATCCTCACGCGCACCTACGCTCCCGAGGTCTGGGCGCCGACCGTGATAAAGCACCCCGGCGGGGAGACCGTGGACGAGGCCGGCTGGTGCTCGTTCGTGGCGACGGCGTCCGGCGCGGACAAGTGCGAATGGCGTATTCTCGATGCGAACGGGCAGCTATTCACCCCCGCGCAGCTTGTGTCGGTATACCCCAACATGACGTACGGCGACGACACCTTTGGAAAGCTCATCATCCGCAACATACCCCGCCAGCTCGACGGGGCGAAGGTGTACTGCGTGTTCTCTGGTCCCGGCGGCGCGACGGATACGAACGCCGCCTCGCTGAGGGTGAAGTACGAAAAGCCGTCGCCCTCCCCATCGCCCACGCCCTCGGCGTCGCCGTCGCCCTCCGCCTCGCCGAATGTGAGCGGCGGAAAGACGGGCGGCGCGTCCGGCACGGATCCCAACCACGAGCACAGCTACTCGCGCGCGTGGAGCTATGACGAGCAGCGCCACTGGCACGAGTGCGAGTGCGGCGCGCGCGACGGAGAGGCGGCGCACGTGATGAGCTGGACGGAGACGCGCAAGGCGACGAAGAAGCAGTCCGGCGAGGAGGCGGGGGAGTGCGGCGTGTGCGACTATGAGACGACGCGCGAGGTGGAGTACGTCAAGCCCGCGGAGAGCGGGCGGTGGATACTCTATGTCGGCATAGGCGTCTTTTTGCTGCTAGTGCTGTTGATGGGGCTGTCTGTCGTCAGGCAAAGGCGCGCGGCGCGCCGCCGCCGCGCCGCGAGACGCAGAAGATACTATGACGATGAATAAATAAAGGCTCGCCGTCGGCGAGCCTTTATTTATCACGAGCGTTTATCAGCGCAAGCTTTTCCTCGCGCGTCAGGCGCTTTATGTGCCATTCGCGGCTCATCGCCGCCTCGCGCGTGGGCAGCGTCTCGGCGTACAAAAGCTCCACGGGCAGCCGTGCGCGGGTGTACCTCGCCCCGTGACCGGCGCTGTGCGCGGCGAGGCGGCGGTCAAGGTCGTTCGTCCAGCCGGTGTAGAGTGTGCCGTCCGCGCAGCGGAGAATGTACACGAAGCTCAACGCCGAACCTCGCGGACGCTCCGCTCGAATTTCGAGCGCGCGCCCATGACCTCGCGCCCGCAGCCGAGGCAGCGAAGCTTGAAGTCCGCCCCCGTGCGCAGCACCTCCCACTCCCTGCTGCCGCAGGGGTGGGCTTTTTTCATCACGAGCACGTCGCCTGCCTGAATGTCCATTATTTCTTGATCTCCTCCCAGTAGCGGCGCGCCGTCTGCTCGGTCTTGTTGTCGCCGTACTCGTAGTAGCGGGCGTTTTTCAGATCGTCCGGCAGGTACTGCTGGCGCACCCAGTGCCCCGGATAGCTGTGCGGGTACTTGTAGCCCTGCTCGCGCTCAAAGCCCGCGCCGTCGGCGTGGACGTTCTGCAATTCGCGCGGGAACGAGCCCACGTGTCCGGCGCGCACGTCCGACAGCGCAGCGTCAATCGCCATGCAGGCGCTGTTGGACTTGGGCGCGGTGGCGAGCACGAGCGCCGCCTCCGCCAGCGGCAGCCGCGCCTCCGGCAGACCGAGCTGGAGCGCGGAATCCACGCACGCTTTCACGATGGGAACTGCCATCGGGTAGGCAAGCCCTATGTCCTCGCTCGCTGAGCAGAGGAGACGGCGGCATATGCCCACGAGATCACCCGCCTCGATGAGCCGCGCGAGGTAATGCAGCGCCGCGTCCGGATCTGACCCGCGCAGGGATTTCATCAGCGCGGAGAGGCTGTCAAAATGCTCGTCCCCGTCGCGGTCGTAGCGCATGGAGCTGCGCTGGGTTATCACGCGCGCATCGTCGAGCGTGAGCGCGTTTTTGTCCGCCGCGGCGGAGAACAGCAGCTCCACCGCGTTCACCGCCTTGCGCACGTCGCCCCCGCAGGAGGCGGCGATGCGCGCGGTCACGCCCTGCTCGATTGTGAGGGGCGTATCGCGCCGAGCGTTCATGATGGCGATGGCGTGCGCGACGGACTTCTCCGCCTCCTCCGGCGGAATGGGCTTGAACTCAAACACCGTGGAGCGGCTGAGGATGGCGTTGAACACGCAGAAATACGGGTTCTCCGTCGTGGAGGCGATGAGCGTGATGCGCCCGTCCTCTATAAATTCCAGCAGGGATTGCTGCTGCTTTTTGTTGAAGTACTGTATCTCGTCCAGATACAGCAGCACGCCGCCCGGCGTGAGGAAGGTGTCAAGCTCGTCGATGATGCGCTTGATGTCGGCGATGCCGGCGGTCGTGGCATTGAGCTTGCGCAGGGTGCGGTTCGTCCGCTCGGCGATTATGCGCGCAACGGTGGTCTTGCCCGTGCCGGACGGACCGTAGAATATCATGTTCGGTATGCGCCCGCTGTAGATTATGCGCCGGAGCATCCCGTCGCGCCCCAGGATGTGCTTTTGCCCGACGACCTCGTCAAGGCTGTCGGGGCGTATCTCGTCTGCAAGAGGCTTATACATCTGCCGCCCTCCCTTTCATGCTCGCTCGGTAAGCTGCGCCACAACGTGCTGGCACAGCAGCAGCCCCGCGCTCGCAGGGACCCACGCCAGCGACCCCGGAACGCTCCGCCGCCCGGGGGGCGGGGGCTCCAGCCGCTCCGGTCGGATAGGCTCTTCCGGTGAGAACACAACCGTGTGGTGCTCCACGCCGCGCGCGCGAAGCTCCCTGCGCACGACGCGCGCGAGGGCGCAGCCGTAGGTCTTGGAGATGTCGGTTATCTCCAGAAGGCTCGCGTCGCGCTTGTTGCCCGTGCCGAGCGCGGAGACGACGGGTATGCCACGCTCGCGGCAGCTCATGATGAGATCCACCTTGCACGAGACGAGGTCGATCGCGTCCGCAGCGTAGTCATAGTCGGCGAAAAACCGCTCGCGCTCCGCGCCGGAGTAGCAGCCGACGACGGTGTGCACGGCAATATCAGGGTTTATGTCGCGCACCCTTGCCGCCATGACCTCCGCCTTGGGCAGACCTACGGTAGACTCCAGTGCACAGAGCTGGCGGTTGATGTTCGAGCGCGAGACCGTGTCCTGATCGATGAGCGTAAGCTCCCCCACGCCGGAGCGCGCGAGCGCCTCGGCGCACCATGAGCCGACGCCGCCCAGCCCGAACACCGCGACGTGCGCGGCGCGCAGAGCGTCCATCGCGCCGCCGCCCAGCAGCATCCGCGCGCGCATTGTTCTCTCGTCCATAGCAATGTTCCTTATAAAAAGCTCCGCCGAAGGTCACAGGACTTTCGGCGGATAAAGGTTTCGTTCGTTATCAGCCGACCAGCTTATACCAGAAGCCCTTGACGGCGTCGTAGCTCTCGGTAAGACCGGTGAGCCAGCTTTCAAGATCGGCGGACTGAAGCTCGGTGCGCGCAATATTATTGCTGCAAAGCTCGCCCTCGCCGACATAGTAGATGATGTGGTAGCCGGCGTAGCCGCTGCTCTCGCCGTAGACGATGTCAGTGTCGCCGTGCTTGTGCTTGGCAAAGCAGAAGGCGTCAAACTCCTCGACCATCTGCCCCTTGCGCACGGAGTCGTAGAGACCGCCGTCCGTATTCGAGCCCGTGTCCTCGGAATACTCGTTCGCCATCTCGGCAAAGCTCTCCTCCGTTGCAGGACCTGCCTTCCACTCGGCGTAAAGCTCCTCGGCGCGCGCCTTTGCCGCCGCCTTCGCCTCATCCGTGTACTCGCCGTTTGCGTCGGCCTCCGCCTTTATGAGGATGTGGCGCACCTGCGCGAGCTTATAGTGGTTGTCGTTGCGGGAAATGAACGCGACGACGTAGTAGCCGTTCTCGTTGGCGTCGGGGGTGACGGTTGCGTCGCCCTCCTTGCGGGAGCTGTCCATGACCCAGTCCTTGTACGCGCCCAGCGCGGAGCCGGCGACGGCGGAGCTGTGCACACATTCTCCGTCAACGCCCTCCTCGGCGAGCGCGGCGTTGAGTCTTGTCTCGACGTCGCCGTCCTCGGCGGCGTCGTAGGCGGCGAGGATTGCGTCCGCGGCGGACTTCGCCGCGGCGACAGTCTCCTCGGTGGCGGCGCTTGCGCCGTCCTCGGCGGCGACGGTCTCGGCGGCGGCGTAGTAGTAGACTATGTCAAAATAGTCGCGCTCGCCGTTATAGCCTGCGTATGCCTCTTCAAGCTGAGCGTCGGTATATACAAGCGAGTCGGAGTAGCTCTGCGCCGCCTTGGAGGCGAGAGAGCTTTCATAGCCGACCTGCTTTGCAATCTTCGTATTGACGCCCGTGCCGTAGTTTGCGGCGAGGAAGTTGTCGGCGCTGGAGTAGCCCTGGAGCTTGGCGTAGGAGGCGACGGAGTCAACGTCGGAGTCAATGGTGGACTTTTCCTCGTCCGTCAGGGTGATGCCGTTCTCGGCGGCATAGTCGAGCAGAGCCTTGTTCTGCACGAGCGTTTCAACGGCGCGGTCAAGGAAGAAGTCCCTCCATGTGCCGCCGTCGGTCATCGGGCTGCTCTGCGAGGCGAGACCCGAAAGACCCGTGGAGGTGTCCAGCCCGAACATGGAGGCATAGCTGCCGTACTGGTTGACCCAGTTGTAATACTGGCTGGCGTACTGATAATTCATCTCGGCGGGGGAGTAGCTCTCGTCGCCGACGGTGACGGCGGTGGTGTTCTTGTAGAGAAAGCCGGAGTCGAGGAAGATTATGGCGGCGATGAGCAGCACGACAAGGATCGTGCCTATCGTCCAGCGGCGCTTGCTCTTCGCCTGCTTTTTCGCCTCTTCCTGCGCGGCGAGCAGCTTCTTGTCGGTGCCTGCCTCGCGGGCAGCCTGACGGTTTTTCTTTTCGGTCGATGCGCTCATTATGTGTCATCCTTTTGTTTAATAAATTATAAAACAGCTTGAATATTATAACTCAATACCCCGAGGGAAGCAAGCAAAATTATGCGCCCGCCGCGCTTCGACGGAATATTTTTTACGCGGGGTTCATAATGCCGGCTGTGCGCGCATAGGATTAGTATGTGCTGATAAAAAAGAAGGAGGAAGAAAAATGGAATACGACATTGACGACATGATCTTCGGCGACTACGACCCCGGTCCGAGCGGACGGTAAGGGTCTGCGCTTGAAGCATCTGACGGCAGCGCCCCAAGTAACCGCGGAATAAACGGCTGTCAGCGTCTGAACGGATAATTCTCGCGTTCAGCCATCTGACGCATTTAATCAGCGTTTACCCAAGCGGCGCTGCCGTGTGTCATATCCGCGCTTATGCCGCGCGTCAGTCGGCGGCGCGAATGGAGAGATAGGCGTTGATGAAGCCGTCGAGATCGCCGTTCATGACGCTGTCGATGTTGCCGTTTTCATAGTCGGTGCGGTGATCCTTCACGAGCTGGTACGGCATGAAAACGTAGGAGCGGATCTGACTGCCCCATTCTATCTTCATCTGCACGCCCTTTATGTCGCTTATTTTTTCAAGGTGCTCGCGCTCCTTTATCTCGGCGAGACGCGCGCGCAGCATATTCTTGCAGTTTTCGAGGTTTTGGAAGTGACTGCGCTCGACCTGACTTGCCACGACGATGCCCGTGGGTATATGCGTCAGACGCACGGCGGAGGAGGTCTTGTTGACCTTCTGCCCGCCCGCGCCGGACGAGCGGTAAACGTCCATCTTTATGTCCTCGTCGCGCAGCTCTATCTCGCTGTTGTCGGCGATCTCCGGCATGACCTCGACCGCGGCGAACGACGTGTGCCGCCTGCCCGCCGCATCGAACGGCGACACGCGCACGAGACGGTGTATGCCGTGCTCGCTCTTGAGAAAGCCGTAGGCGTTGTCGCCCTCTATCATGATGGTGGCGCTCTTTATGCCTGCCTCGTCCCCGTCGAGATAGTCCATGACCTTGACCTTGTAGCCGTGGCGGTCAGCCCACATATTGTACATACGGTACAGCATGCTCGCCCAGTCCTGCGCCTCCGTTCCGCCCGCGCCGGCGTGGAACGTGAGAATGGCGTTGTTCGCGTCGTATTCGCCCGTGAGGAGCGTGCTCAGCCTCGTCGCCTCGACCGCCTCGCTGAACTTATCGTATTCGCTTTTGAGCTCGTCGAGCATGGAGTCGTCGTTCTCCTCCAGCGCCATTTCGCAGATGGCGTGCATATCGTCCCACGCCTGGCAGAGCCTTTCGTAGTTTTCGCACTTGCCCTTGAGCGTTTTCAGGCGCTTTTGCACCTTCTGGGAGTTCTCCACGTCGTTCCAGAAGCCGTCGCGCTCGCTCGCTGCCTCCAGCTCCTCTATCTCCTTTTGTGCGCTCTCCAGCTTCAAAGCGTCGTGCAGCACGTCGAGCGTGGGGCGGATATTGTTGAGCTTTACCTTGTATTCTTCAAATTCCAGCATATAATACACTCTACTTTCGTTGGTTTCGCATTAAATTTCCGAAATACTATTATATACAAAAATGCCGCGCTTGTAAATGTGTTTTTTTATTAGCTTTTTATCGGGATGTAGGACTACAATACATATTGGACAAGTGAATAAAAAGATATGAAGGATATGGTCTCATGAGTTATAGTTGAGT
>CAKTKT010000026.1 GCA_934572325.1 uncultured Oscillospiraceae bacterium | reverse complement strand
GCCTGCGGGAGATACTGCTGATACTGGCGATATGCTATGCGTTCAACCTGCTGCTGCATTTTCTCATTGCGGAGCTTTCATACAACAACGACGGGGCGCAGTTCGTCAAGTGCTTCGACAGTGAGCTTTTCGCCGGGAAGCTCAAGACCGTGCTGACATGGCTGGCGTTCGCGCTGCTGGGCGTGTCGGTTATCGTGAATGTGAGCGCCTTTCTCACGGGCGCGGCGGCTGTGTTCCGCTCGTGGTTCGGCTGGCAGGACTGGGCGGGCATCGTGCTTTTTTACGTTGTGGGCTCGGGCGTCGTATTCGTGGGGATGAAGCTCGTGGGCATATGCGAAAAGCTCGCCGTGGGGGCGATGGTCGCGGTGATCGCCGTGCTCGCGGCGGTGACGCTCTCCGGCGACACCTACGCCATGCCGCAGGGCTGGCGCGGGATGAACAACGCCCTCGCGCTCTTCGGGATGATCGCCTTCTCCCTCTCCGCCGTGATGAGCACGCCGCAGGTCGTCAAGGGGCTTGAGGGCGACGCGCGGCGCATACGCGGCGCGATCGCGCTGGGGCTTGCGATAAATGCGCTGCTGATCCTCGCCATCACGCTCACAACGCTCGCGGGCGTCGGCACGGGCATCACCGAGGACGGCGCGCTCGTCGATCTCGCAGCGAAGCTCGGCGGCTGGGTGAGCGTTATCGGGTACGTGTTCACGCTGCTGGCACTGGCGACGTCGTTCTGGGCGAACACGCTCAACCTGCGCGACATCGTCAACGAGCAGACGCACTGGGGGCTGAAGCTGAGCTGGGTCGCGGCGTCGCTGCCGTGTCTGGCGCTGGCGTTCCTGGGGCTCAGCTCGTTCGTGGGCTTCACGCGCTTTGCGAGCATAATTCAGGTCGTGACGGGGCTGGGCATCATCGCCGCTTACAACCTCTCGCGCAGGCGCATCGGCTCATCGGCGCTGCTGGGGCGCTTCGGCACGCTGCCGTGGCAGATCGTCGTGGCGCTGTGTACCCTGTGCGCGACCATCGGCGCCGTTATGAAAGTGAGCTGATAGGGCTATGAAAAAGAAAGCGGGAATAAAGCGCCCTGTGATATTCGGCGCTGCCGTCGTGCTGGGCGCGGCGTCCGCCGCCGTAGGTGAGATCTACCGTTATCTCTTCTGCCGCGATCCGGGGCTTATCGCAAAATTTGACAAGAAGGGGCACGCCCCGGACTACTACGAGCACCGCGACTCCGCCGCCGCGCGTATGGGGCGGACTCCCTGCACGCGCTATACCATCCGTTCCGACCGCGGCGAGCGGCTGGAGGGCTATTACTATCAGTCGGGCGGCAAGCCCGCCGGACGCATCGCCTTCATCGTGCACGGCTTCCGCTCCGACCATCTGGACGCTGGCGGGATGTACTATGAATACTACCTGCGCCGCGGGATCGACGTGTTCACCTGCGACAATGCCGCCGCAGGCGAGAGCGGCGGCGCGCACGTGGGCTACGGCGTGTACGAGAGCGCGGACTGCCTCAAGTGGCTGGACTTTCTCATAAAGACCTACGGCGAGGACGTCCGCGTCCTCCTGCACGGCTTTTCCATGGGCGGCGGCACGGTGGTGCGTATGTGCGATGCAGTGCCGCCGCAGGTAAAGTTCATCGTCGCCGACAGCGCCTACACCGGCGGGGTGGACGTTCTCAAGCCGCGCATAGGCGCACTCGTCCACCTCCTGAACGTCATCAACCGCATTGCCGCAGGGTACGATCTGCACGACTCCGATGTGCGCCGCCATCTCGCCCGCACGCGCGTGCCCATGCTCTTCGTGCAGGGCACGCAGGACAGGACCGTGCCCTCCTGCATGGGGCGGGAGCTTTATGCTCTGTGCCCCGGCGAGAAGGACTTCCTCTGGGTCGAGGGCGCGCGCCATGTGGAGAGTATGCACCGCGCCCCTGCGGAATACGAGGCAAAGCTGGATAAATTTATGGATAAGTATATGTGAGGATAAAGGGGAGCGCCCGCGGGCGCTCCCCTTTTCTTTTCTGCCTGTATGCGTTATTTTTTCAATACGCCGAGCGCTCTGTTGACAAGCTCCACATCGGCGTCCTTCAGGCGTATTCCGGCTTTGAGCGTTTTGCCGTCTGGGTAGGTAACGGTAAAGGCGATCTCCTGTCCCTCGACCGCGCCGCGCTCCTTCACCGCGCGCAGAAAATCGGGAAACCTCGGATGGTTGGCGCAAAAGCTTTTCCACATCCCTCTGAGCTGTAAAAGCGCGTTGACGTCCATTGACCCTTCCTCCAAAGACACATATTTTCTTTTATATATTACGCATTATATTACGCGCGCGGCAAAAAGGAAACCTCCGCTTTGTAAATTATTTCTTCACATGTCGCGGCGGGTCATTATAACGCCGCCGCACACGGCGGGCGGCTTGAGGCGCACAACGACAGCGGGCTTGTCGTGACAATGACGCTGCCTACAGCGCGATGCGGTAAAATGTGTTTTTTGCGGACGCGCCGGTATATGACGTATTGATTTGTTCAAAATTGAATGTTATAATATTGTAAATTCTAAATAATTCGACATATGAGGAGGCGCGGCGCGTGAAAACAAAGAAGAAAATGAAGCCGGGCTGGAAAATTTTTTTGTGCATACTGGGGGCGTTGTTTGTCATCGGTGCGGCGGCGTTCGGCGTGCTGATGATAAAAGGGTACGAAATGTACAGGGAGGCGGTCGCCGAGAAGCCCATTGAGGGGCTGATGGACGAGATACGCGCCCGCCCGGGCGAGTTTGTGACCGTGGATGAGCTGCCGCAGATGTACCTAGACGCCGTGATAACCGCGGAGGACCGCCGGTTCTACACCCACAACGGCATTGACATGATCGCCATCGCGCGGGCTGTCGTCGTCGATATCAAGACCCTGTCGTTCGCCGAGGGCGGCAGCACGATAACCCAGCAGCTCGCCAAGAACGAGCTGTTCACCCAGCGCAAGCACCTTGAGCGCAAGTTTGCAGAGATCTTCGCCGCGCGCGCCATAGAAAAAACGTACACCAAGGATGAGATCTTCGAGATGTACGTCAACTCCATATACTTCGGCAGCGGGTACTACGGCATTTCAAACGCGGCGCGGGGGTACTTTGAGATTGAGCCTTCGGAGATGAGCGACCTTATTTCCGTGTTCCTCGCGGGGCTGCCCAACGCCCCGTCCATCTACTCCCCCGACAACAGCGTCTACCTCGCCACGCGGCGCATGACCGTCGTGCTGCAGCGCATGATAAACTATGACGTTATCAGCGTGGAAAAGGCGGATCAGCTCATGGCGGAGGCGTACAGCATATCGTTCCTGTGCAACTACGCGGCATGATAAAATGCAAAAGGCTGCCCGATCGGGGCAGCCTTTGCCGTTCAGACGCTGACAGCTATTTATTCAGCGGTTACTCAAGATGTGTGTCGTCCGAGTCGTCATAGACGACGTCGGAATAGTCGAGGTTGTTTCTGTAATATTCCTTTGCCTTTTTGACGTAGCGCGAGATGTACAAAACGTCGCAGAGATTGAGCGCGCCGTTGCTAAGGAGGCTGACGCCGAGGAGGATGACGAGCACATTCGCGCTGGCGTTCGGGCTGAATATCAGCACAACGCCCGCCGCGACCGAGAGCACGAGCGCCGCGAACGTAAGCCACCATCCGCCGCCGAGCGCATAACGCTTCACCTCAAGCACAGCCTGTATCTTGAAAAGACTGCCCGCGAGAATGCCGACGCCGACCATGATGCAGATGAAATTCATCATTTCCAGCGGGTTTGCAATGACTATCACGCCGAGCACCGCAAAGAATATGCCCATCGCCAGCACGTTTCTGGACAGCAGCAGCGGCGCGCTGCCCGTGAAGTACACCGCAAGCTCCACCGCGCCGAACACCAGCAGCCCTACGCCGAGGATCACGCCCATCGCCGAGAGCGAGAAGCCCGGATAAAAGAGCATCACCAGCCCCAGCACACACTCCAACGTAGAAATGACAATATATGAGAGCTTGACCGTTCTCAAAGCACCATTCTCTTTCATCTTTAAAAACCCCCTTTTTATTTGTCTGTATTATAACACAGCGCGGCGCGTCTGAAGCTCAAATTTTGTTGAGGTAAGGGGATTTTTAGCGCTTGACTTTTATCTTGCGCACAGCTATAATAGCTGCTCACTGCGTATTATTCTGCGTATTATTTATTGTATTGCGTGTATTGAGGTATGAGGTAAAAACAGTATGGGAAACAGTGAAACGCTGACGCTGCGCGAGTGCGTCATCGGGGATCGCGCGTTCTACGGGCGCGTTATGACCGTGGTGCTGCCGATAATCGTGCAGAACACGCTCACAAACGTCGTGAGCCTTTTGGACAACATCATGGTGGGGCAGGTCGGCACGCTGCCGATGAGCGGCGTCGCCATCGTCAGCCAGCTTCTTCTGGTGTACTACCTGTCGATATGGGGCAGCACCGCCGGAGCGGGCATATTCGGCGCGCAGTTTTTCGGGCGCGGCGACATGGAGGGCGTGAAGCACACCTTCCGCTTCAAGCTCATCATCGCCTCGGCGATAACGCTCGGCGCGCTGGCGCTGTTCGGCTCTGTCGGGCGCACACTCATCACGCACTACATCGCCGCGGACACCTCCCCCGCCGATGCAGAGCTGACGATGCACTACGCGCTGGACTATCTTGAAATAATGATGGTCGGGCTTATCCCGTTCGGGCTGACGCAGTGCTACGCCGGAACGCTGCGCGAGAGCGGGGAGACGGTGCTGCCGATGAAGGCGAGCATTGCCGCGATAGTCGTCAACTTCGTTTTCAACGCGCTTTTGATCTTCGGTCTGTGCGGCTTCCCGCGCCTCGGCGTAGAGGGCGCGGCGATAGCCACGGTGCTCTCGCGCTTTGTGGAGCTGGCAATAGTTCTTATCTCCGTGCACCGCCGGCATGAGCGATACCCGTACTTCATGGGGGTATACCGCGCGTTCTTCGACATCCCCTCCGAGCTTGCAAGAGGCATAACGTCAAAATCCCTTCCGCTTCTGCTCAACGAGCTTTTGTGGAGCATGGGTCAGGCGGTGCTGCTGCAATGCTACAGCGTGCGCGGGATACAGGTCGTGGCGGCGATGAACATATGCAACACCGTCGCGCAGATATTCAACACCGCCTTTCTCTCCCTCGGCAATGCCACCGGCATCATCGTGGGGCAGGAGCTGGGCGCGGACAGGCTGATGAGCGCGCGGCGCACCGCGTGGCGCATGATGGCGCTGTCGTTTGCAAGCTGCATCGTGATGGGGGCGCTGCTCGTGCTGTGCGCGCCGTTCATCCCGAGAATATACAACGTGGAGCACTCCATCCGCACCCTCGCGGCAGAGCTTATATGCGTATGCGCGGTGTGCATGCCGCTGTTCGGCATCGCCAACTGTTCGTTCTTCACGATACGCTCCGGCGGAAAGACGCTCATGACCTTCCTCTTTGATAGCTGCTTTTCGTGGGTCGTGTCCGTTCCCGCGGCGTACTTCTTCTCGCGCTATTCCGCGCTGGGGATCGTCGAGGTGTACCTCGTCGTCAGCACGCTGGACGTTATCAAGTGCATCATCGGCATAACGCTGCTGAAAAAGGGCATATGGGTGAAAAACCTAGTCAAGTGATCTGCTTGCGCCCTCTCCGGCGGTTCGCTGCGCTCCTGTCGGCGCAGGTAAGCAAAAAACCGGCACGGTTCATTAAAGAATCGTGCCGGAAAATTTTAGTTTTTCCTTGTCAGCGCTGCCCTTACCGTTCCTCTGGGATCCTTGACGAGCAGGATAACAAGCCACACGACAAGACCGAGCGCGACAACGGACAGCCCGAGATATGCGTCATTGAGCATATCGGCGGGGTCGGGCGTGAAGAACTGCGCGTGAAGCTCGGCGTACTCGAAGCAGGCGTCGATGAACCACATCAGCGATGCGCCCCAGTATATCCAGCAGAGAGTGCCGATGCGCAGATCTTTACTGCTGCCCTTGTACCAGATGACGGTGCAGATGATCGCGGCAAAGAGCGTGATAAGAAGCGTCATGGTCAGATCCTCCCCGTTATGCCGCGGCGGACACGGGCGCTCTGCGCCTCACGATCGCGTTTGCGGCAAGGACGATGAGCACCCAAACGGCGGTTATTTCGCCCGCCATTATTCCGCCGACGGCGCGCATCTCGGAGAGCATGACGCTTGCCTCCTCCGCGCTTGACATCGCCGTCAGGAACGGAAACCAAGGAACGATCTCTCTGTGCCAGATATGCTCGTAGCACAGCAGCAGACAGCCGCCCCACAGAAGATTGGCAAGCCACATGAGCTTGGCGGAAACGGCAATTTTGACGTTCTTGACCGTATCGGCAGCGTCAGCGGCAACGGAGTTATTGAGGGCGGGCGCCTTCTTCTCTTTTGCTTTCATTCCGCACGCGACGGCAGTGACAACGACCGCTTCAGCGGCGGGAACCAAAAAACATGCCATGGTATCTCCTCCTGTATTCCGGCTTTTCTCAAAAGCCTTTCTTGTCTACGAGTATAGAGCTGCGGATACCGCACGGCAAGCCCCCACCGGGGATAATAATGAAATACAGCCGAAAATTTGGCGTATTCGTCAGAAATATCCCCTTGTGAGGGCTGTTTTTTGTCGGTTTGCCGGAATGGTCAGAAACCCGTCTCTTTCAGCGAGGGCTGCCCCGCAGTTCATGCGGGGCAGACCGTTTTCATGTGCTGCCGCTGACGAGCGCTTCGTTGAGCGCCTGCTTGGCAGTCTTTTTCCCGGTAAACGCATCCGGAATAACGCCCGCGAGCTCATCGCGCATATCATCCGTGACGCTGTTCCACGCCGAGCCCGTGAGAGAGCTGAGCCTTGCGCCCGCGGCGAGCGCGGAGCGCACCAGCGCATTGCCGCCCTGCGGCTGAACGGCGGGGGCGAACACCGTGACGCCGTCGTTCGGAAACGCGCCCAGCGCCTCATCGGAGCTGAGCCATTCGACGAGCCCGACGGCGGCGGCGCGCCGTGCATCGTCATTCCACGCGCGCGAGGAGATATACCAGCCCGCCGTGACGCTTCCGACGGCATCAGACGCGGCGCGCGCTCCTCTTGCCGGAACGCAGGCGACCGCATAGTCCTCCGGACTGTCGCCCCAGTTGTCGGCAAGATACCCGAGCGCGGCGCAGTCGCCGACGAAAAACGCCGCATCGCCGACGGCGAACATATCCGCTGCCGTCTCGTACTCTGCCGTGAGCGCGTTGCGCGACAGCCAGCCGAGCTTATAGAGCTTATTCAGCTCGTCAATGGCGGTGAGCCACGCATCGTACACCCCGTCCTCGACAACGCGCCTGTTCTCCTCAACGGTCGGCAGGGCGAGGTCGTCTGCCGTTCCCATCACGTCCAAAAGCGCATAGTCGAGCATGACCTCCGGCTGCTTGCCGAGAGCGCAGGCGATGGGTGTGTAGCCGTTATCGTGCACCGTCCGGCACACTGCGGCAAACTGCTCCCAGGTATAATCGTCCTGCGGCTCGTCCGCGCCGCAGTTTCGCAGCACGGCTCTGTTGACAAAGAGCATCTCCCACTCGGCGCGAGCGGGAACGGCGTAATGCCGACCGTCGGGCGCGGCGGGCAGCATATCCTCCCTGATATTCGCGGCGTACTGCGGGTACTGCGCGCGTATATCCTCCAGCGAGACGACCCCGCCGGAGGCGATAAGCGCCTGTGTATCGGCGTCGGCGACGGTCAGGCGCATCACATCCGGTTCGCCGCCGGACACAACGCTGTTCCCGCTCGCCGCCTCGTAGGCGCTCACAAGGCGCTCGTAGCTCTCGCGTCCGTCGGCGCTGTCATAGCTCGCCGCGACGCTGAGCGCGACCGGAGCGGCTGTCTCCTCCGGCATAGGCTCGCTCGCGGCGGGCGGCGGCGCTTCCTCGAGGGCGGCGGTCTGCCCGCAGGCGCAAAGCGCCGCGGTCATGGCAAGGGCAAGGAGCATTGCGGATATTCTTTTCATATTGTTCCTCCATGCATCGCGCGGCGCATCACAGCCCCAAAAACTCTCTCCAGCGGGCGATATAAGCCTGTGCTTTTTCGTCCGTCTCTGCCTCCGCCGCCATACGCAGCAGCGGCTCTGTGCCGGAAAAGCGGCAGATGACCCAGCTTCCGTCCCTGAAATAGACCTTGCAGCCGTCCTCGCGGCTGATATGGTCGATATTCTCAAATTCCGGACACGCCATCTGCTCGAAGAGCAGCCTTTGAAGCTCCGCCTTGCGCTCGTGCGTCATGGTGAACGACGCCTCGGCATAGGCAAGCTCGCCGTAGAGCGCGCAGATCTCGTCATAAAGCGCGGAGAGCTTCTTGCCCGTGATGGCAAGCATCTCCACAAGCAGCGCGGCGGCGTATATGCCGTCCTTGCCGGAGATGTGCCCCTTCACCGCGAGACCGCCGGACGATTCGCCGCCGATTATCGCGCCCGTCTCCGTCATCTTTGCGGAGACGTACTTGAAGCCGACGGGCACCTCGTAGCATTTCTGCCCCAGCCCCGCCGCCACGCGGTCAAGAAGATGCGTGGTGGAATTGTTGCGCACGCACGGTCCGCTCCATCCGCGGTACTTCACAAGATAGTAGTACAGCAGCACGAGCAGCTTGTTGGGATGGACGAACTTACCCTTGTCGTCGATAACGCCGAGGCGGTCGGCGTCGCCGTCGGTGGCGATGCCGAGGTCGCAGCGGTAGCGGTCGAGCACGACGGCGGAGAGCGGTCCCATCGTCTCCTCGTTCGGCGCGGGCAGCTTCCCGCCGAAGAGCGTGTCGTGCCTGTCGTGGATTATCTCAAGATCGCACCGGCAGGTCATGAGTATCATGCTAAGGCAGGTCTGGCTCACGCCGTACATGGGGTCGAGCGCAATGCGAAGCTGCGCCTTTTTTATCGCCTCAACATCAATGGAGGCGAGTATGCTGTCGATATACTCATTGGCTGGGTTGTTCTCCGTGATCGCGCCGCTTGCGAGCGCCATGTCATAGTCCACGCTCTTCACGTCCGCCTCGGTGAGCCTTGAGATCTCGCCCTCTATCTTCGCGGTGACGGTGCGGTCGGCGTCGCGCCCGCCGGCGGTGAACACCTTTATGCCGTTGTATATCGCGGGGTTATGGCTCGCCGTGACCGCCATGCCGTAGGGCATATTGCGCGTTTTGACGACGAACATGATAAGCGGCGTGGGCGAGGAGCGGTTGATCATGTACACGCGAAAGCCGTAGCCCGCGAGCACCTCCGCCGCCCAGTGCGCCGACTCCTTGGAGAGAAAGCGCCGGTCGTAGCCCACGCAGATCTCCGCGCTCTCATGCCCCTCGCGGAGCATAAGCCGGCACAGCCCCGCCGTGAGCAGCCTTATGTTTGACTTTGTGAACCCGTCCGCGATTATCGCGCGCCATCCTCCGGTGCCAAATTCGACCATTTTCTCGTTCCTCCGTCCGCGTTATTACAACAAAGTATATCATGCCGACGCGGGTTTTTCAATTCACATCTGCTCTCTTTTTTTATTCTCTTCCGTGTGATATAGTATAGCCGTACAGCATACACGGAAGGAAGTGATGCGCTTGGACAGCAAAAACAGCAGGCGGCACGCCGTCGGCGTCCTCCTGCTTGCGATATACATATTGATCTGCGCCGTGCTCGCCGCATGGCAGTTTGCCTCCGGCGTGAAAACCCTGCGCGCCATGCGCGCGCCGCGCGCGGGTGCTGAGGTCTCGCGGCAGGTCACAGCCGCCGCGTTCTCCCCCGCGCCGTCGGGCGTGCCGACCCTATCCCCCTCGCCCACACCGTGCGCACATCTCTTCGGGGAGTGGGTGACCGTCGTGCCCTCAACGGCGACCTCAAACGGGCTGGATTCGCGCGAGTGCGTGTACTGCGGCGCGTTCGAGGAGCGCGTCACGAACCCCGCGCCCACGATAGACACCTCCCCCGGCAACGAGTCGATAAAGACGATGTTCGCCCTCATCAACGCCGAGCGCGCCGCGGCGGGGCTGACGGAGGTCTATTACTGCGACGATGTCCAGCCCGCCGCCGACCTTCGCGCGGCGGAGCTGAACGAATACTACGATATGCAGCACAACCGACCTGACGGGCGCGAGGCGGTCACGGTGTTCGCCGATCTCGGCATAACGCGCACCATGGCGGGCGAGAACTACACGCTCGGTCCGCCGACGGCGGAGCTTGCCATGGAGGCGTTCATGGATTCCGAGGGGCACCGCGCGCTCATCCTCAACGCCGACGCTGCGGGCGTGGCGCTGTCCGTCGCCCCGAACGACGAGTTCGGGCTTTCATGGGTGCAGATATTCGTGTACTGATCCGATTTTCCCTAGCCTATCACCCCCGTCAGCCACAGCACGGCGGCTGCCGCCGCAGCGATGAGCAGCAAAACGGTCAGCCGCGCGATGAGCGCCGCGCCGCCCGCGCTCTCCGTAGGCGGCAGCGCCGTGCGGGTATATTCCTCCGCCGCCTCGCGCGCCTGACGCATGAGCGCGGCGCGGCTGACGCCGGACTGCGTGAAATAGTCGTCGCGCATGATGAACACCGCCTCGGAGAATATCCCCTCCGGCGGGCGCACAACGATGACATTGCGCATATTTCCCCGCAGTGCGCCGCCTCGCGGCGCGCGGCGGGGCTTTTTCCGCTCCCGTCGGCAGCGCCGCGCCGAAATTGCGTCCAGCACCTCAAATATACTGCGGCGTATCCTCTCTATCATACGCGCTCCTCCACCCGCACCGTGACGACCGTCATGTCGTCGTTCGCGCCGTAGAGCTTTTCCGCCTCCTTCAGCGTCGAGCGCGCGAGCGCCTTCATGTCCTCGAAGCCCTTTGACAGCAGACTCTTTACCCACTCGTCGTCCGCGTCCGCTATCACGCCGTCCGACGCGATGACGGCGGTGCACCCCGGCTTGAGGCGCATACGCACGATGTCCGGCGACGTGCCCTCCCCCGCGTCCAGCCCTGCGGCGAGCGTTTCGCCCTTTATGCGGCGCACGCCCTTGGGCGAGCAGACGTAAGAGGGCGCGGCGCCGTATTTATAGAAGCTCGTGTCGCCGGTGAAAAGATCGACGCACATCAGATCGACCGTGGCGTACCCCCAGCTATCCTGACTTTTCAGCAGCATCACGGAATTGAGTATCTTCATCGCCGCAGCGGGGTCAACGCCGGAGCGCAAAAATTTTTCGAGGATGGCGACGACCTCGCCGCTGCCGCGCGCCGCCTCGTCGCCCGTGCCCATGCCGTCGGAGAGGATGACGCACAGCACGCCCCCGTCGGTCTTGAAGTATGTGCCCTTGTCGCCGCTGACCTTCTCCCCGCGCTTTTTCATCGCCGCGATGCCCACGGACACCGCCAGAGGCTCGGCTTCCAGCAGCGTCAGGCGCGAGAGCGCGCCGTCCTCCTCCGTCGGCAGGCACAGCCGCACCCCAACCACGGAGGAGAGCCGTTCGAGATAGTCCGCGTGCTTTGTCAGCGGGGTGAGCCGCCCGCTCTCTATCACGACGCGCACGCGCCCTCCCCCGTCGCGGTATACCGCAGCCTCCGCGTCGATATCCAGACTTTTGAGATAGCGCACGAGCCGCCGCTCCGCCAAGGGGTCAGAGCCGTTGAGACTGCCCAGCTCCTCCGCCACACGCGAGAGCACCTCGGCAATGTCGCTGTACATCTCCCACGCGACGCTCCGGCTCTCCTTGAGATGCGCCCTCAGCGCGCGCCGGTAGGACAGCGCCCTCAGCTCGCCGTTCACGGCAGCCACGAAGGCGTCCAGCCCCTCGCAGCGCTCGCGGAAGTACCCGGGCAGGTCGAGCGGCGTGAGCGTGCCGTGCTCCGTCATGGCGCGGGTCGCGTCGTTCATGGCGGAGAGCGTGTCCATATACTCCGTGTTCCAGCAGCGGTTTTTATGCTTGCAGCGGACGCACACCTCGTCCGCCGCGCGGTCGAACACGCGCGCTATGTTCTCGTCGTTATACGGCTCCTCCACGTTTTTGCGCACGGTCTCAAAGAGGTCCGCGTATGCCTCGCTCAGATTTTTCACGCGCCCCGCCACGAACCGGCGCAAGCCCGATTCGCCCGCGCCGCGCTCGGCGTATTGCAGCATCAGCCCCACGCCGCCCAGCCAGCGCGGCGGCAGCAGCATGAACGCCGCGCACGCGCTGCCCGTCTCTATCCCCACGCTCATCCACAGCTCCTCGTTCCACGCGCAGACGACCGCCAGCGCCATGCCCAGCAGGAACGACAGCGCGAATATCACGCGCCCGTGTCTGCCGAACACACCCGACAGCAGCCCCGCGAACGCATACGCCATCGTGTAAAACGGCGCACCGGCGCAGGACATATCCATCGCCAGCCCCAGCACCGTGCCGACCGCCGCGCCCGTGAGCATCCCGCCCTTCATCGCCGAGGTCATCACCAGCACCAGCGCCGCCGCGCGCCCGACGGACACGTCTCCCGCCACGGTCACGCGCGCGAAGCTCATCAGCGCACACGCCGCCATTATCATCGCCGCCACGCTGTGGCGCAGCTCCGCCGTCTCCGTGGTACGCATGGCGTTGGAGAGCGCCTCACGGAAGAAATACGTGCCGCCGAAGGCGACCGCCGTTTCAAGAAACAGCTCCGCGTAGAGCGGCACCGTGCCCGGCGCGGCGGAAAAGCTGCCGAGAAAGCCCGTCAGCGCCATGACCGCCGCCGACGCGCACGGCATGAAAAAATCGCGCTTGTACGCGCTCAGCTCCTGAAACACGAACGCCGCCGTGTATACGAGCACGGACGCGGCAATGTAGCGTATGCCCCACTCCACGCCGCCGCTGAGCACATATCCGAGCGACGCGCCCACGAGCGCGAACACGCCGCTCAGCCCCGCGCCGGAGCACGCCACCATCGCCATCCCCAGCGGCGCGCCCCCGCCGCCGACGCGGGCGCAGGACATCAGCATACCCAGCCCCATATATACCGCGCACCGCGCCGCCATATAAAAGCGCGGATCGACCCTCCGGTGCGCCGCCGCGCCGGTCAGCTCCGCCAGCTTGCCCAGACCTCCCATTTGCATTTCCGTTCCTCCGTTTAGGTTTACATAAGTTAATAAATATTATAGTTATGTAATTCAAAGAAGGCTGTCGCTACGCGCTGTAAAAATATATTTCTTTGCGGTGAGAAATGGGCGAAAATAAGCGCCGCGCGGCGCGCCGTCACTTGACAGCGCGCCGCGCGGAGAATATAATTTTTACCGAAGAATAACGGAGCACGGGAGGGTGCGCAATGCAGGACTTCACACATTTCAACGATCAGGGCAGAGCCAGAATGGTCGATGTCGGCGAGAAGCCGGAGAGCGCGCGCACGGCAGTCGCCGCAGGGCGCGTGCTCGTCAGCGGGGCGACGCTCGCGCTCATAAAAAGCGGCGGGATGAAGAAGGGCGATGTGCTGACCGTGGCGCAGCTCGCGGGCGTGATGGGCGCAAAGCGCACGCCGGAGCTTATCCCCATGTGCCATCCCGTGCTCATTGACGGGATAGACCTCTCGCTCTCGCTCGACGAGGAGCGGTGCAGCGTGGAGATACGCGCGGCGGTGTCCTGCGCCGGACGCACGGGCGTGGAGATGGAGGCGCTGTGCGCGGTGAGCGCGGCGGCGCTGACGGTGTACGATATGTGCAAGGCGGTGCAGAAGGATATGGTCATCGCCGACATCCGGCTGCTCCACAAGACCGGCGGCGTACACGGCGACTTCCTACGCGAGGACGGGTAATAAAAGGAGAGACGGACATGAAGCACCACATCATCGTAAAGTTCACGGAGGCTGTCGCGGACAAGCGCGCGCTCCACGGCGAGATACGCGCGATGTTCGCCGGCGAGGAAAAGCCGGAGGGCGTGGAGGGCTACAGCTTTATCGAAAACTGCGTTGACCGCCCGAACCGGTACGATCTCATGATAATCGTGCATATGCCGCGCGAGGCGCTGGGCGCGTGGGATGCGTCCGCCGTGCATAAGCGCTGGAAGGACGATTTCGGCGGCTGCGTCGCGCAGAAGGCTATCTTCGACTGCGAGTGAGACACGGCAGGAGCGCCCGCGCCCATGGCGGCGGAACAAAACCGCCTTCGGCGCGTCTATTATGTATATTACAGGCAGATTTATAGTGAGATTTACATAATTCCCTCTTCCCTTTTTTGTGCGGATGAGGTATAATGTCTGCGTAAGTTTCAACAGGAGGCTACATTATTATGAATAAGACCGTTAAAACCCTGCTCATCGTGCTGTGCGTCGTGTGTCTGGGCGTGTTCTGCTTCAGCGGCTACAAGCTCTTCTCCACGCTCAATGAGTACAGGGTCGCGCAGCGCTCATACAATAAGCTGAGCGAGCAGTTTGTTTCCACCGACGCCCCCTCCGCCTCTCCCGCCCCCGTCACCGAGACGGACGCCGAGCCGGAGAAGGACAAGGAGCTCTCCCCCATCAAGGTCGATTTTGACCAGCTTCTCGCGCAGAACAGCGACGTATGCGGCTGGCTTTACAGCAAGGACACCGTCATAAACTATCCCGTCGCTCAGGGCTCTGACAACAACGAGTATCTGCACCACCTGCTCGACGGCTCGTACAATTCCAGCGGCACGCTGTTTGTAGACTGCGAATGCGGTCCGGATTTCTCCGGCACGAACACCGTCGTCTATGGGCACAACATGAAGGACGGCTCAATGTTCAACTCGCTCCTCAATTATAAGGAGCAGAGCTACTACGACGAGCACCCCGTGATGTACCTCAACACGCCCAAGCAGAACTATAAGATCGAGGTGTTCACCTCCTACATCTGCAACTACGATTCCGACACCTACACCCGCGACTTTTACAGCGCCGAGGATTACGCCGCATGGCTGACCAAGATGCAAAGTCAGTCCGACTTCAGCTCCGACGTGGAGGTCACGGCGAATGACCGCGTCATCACGCTGTCCACCTGCACCTACGAATACGACAACGCCCGCTTCGTCGTGCAGGGCAAGCTCGTCGCGCTCGACGGCTGATGTGAATGAAAAGCCAGCCCCCAACGGGCTGGCTTTTCGCCGTGATATTCTGTCAAAAAATTATTTTTTCATAAAGGAAGTGTCCATATGCGCATTGTCACTGTCAGCCGTGAATTCGGCAGCGGCGGGCGCGAGCTCGGCAAGCGCCTTGCCGACGCGCTCGGCATCGAGTATTACGACCGCGAGATCATTTCCGCGATCGCCAAGGAGGCGGAGATGGACGCGGGCTATGTCGAGCACGTGCTCAACAACAGCCTGCATTACAGCTATCCGCTCACGTTTTCCCATACGCTCTCGCTCAACTATTTCATCAACAGCAACGCCCCGCAGCTACTCGGCATCCAGCACAAGATAATCCGCGGTCTCGCCGAAAAGGGCGACTGCGTAATTGTCGGGCGCGGCGCGGACGCCATACTTGAAATGTACGAGCCGTTCCGCATTTTCGTCTATGCCGGCATGGACGCGAAGCTCGCCCGCTGCCGCAGCCGCGCCAGCGCCGACGAGCACCTCACCGACCGCGAGCTTGAGCGCAAGATCCGCCAGATAGACAAGAACCGCGCCGACAACCACGATCTCATCTCCTCCACGCGCTGGGGCGACCGCGCGGGCTACGACCTGTGCGTGAACACGACGAACATCGTGATAAAGGACGTCGTTCCCGCCATCGCGGCATACGCGGAAAAGTACTTCGAGGACAAGGAAGCCGCAGACGTAAGAAACGAGAGCAGCAAGGAGGAATAGGGCGCGTGTCAAACCGACCGCATATGAAAATCCACCGTCAAAAGACGGTGGATTTTTGCATTAAATCAGTAGTATCGCTTATTTTTATTTTTGCGCGCGGCTTCGGACTTTTTGCGGCGCTTGACGCTGGGGCTCTGATAGTATTCTTTCTTTCTCAGGTCAGCCAGAACGCCGGACTTTGCACAGCTTCTCTTGAATCTTTTAAGAGCGTTGTCCAAAGACTCGTTTTCCTTGACATATATTTCAGACATTTATTTCCCTCCCTCCGGACACGCCTTGCGGCGCTTCAAGGGCCAACAATCGGCTGTTTAACGTTGGTATTATAACTATTTTTTCGCCGCTTGTCAACAATTACTTGACTATCAGATTTATCAATTTATTTTTAACAAGTATCGTCTTGACGAGCTGCTTTCCCTCAAGCTGGCGCTGTATCTTCTCGTCCGCCCTGGCGGCGGCGAGGATGGTGTCCTCGTCCGCGTCGGTGGCAACGGTGACGGTCGTGCGCAGCTTGCCGTTGACCTGAACCGCCATCTCGCGCGTGGCGTCAACGGTCTTGGCATGGTCAAACTCCGGCCACGGCATCTGCATTGCCATTTTGCCGTACCTTGCGGCAAAGCCCTCAAGCTCCCACATTTCCTCGACGATGTGCGGCGCGAACGGGCTGAGCAGGAGAAGAAGCTGCTCAAGATCGCCCTTGGTGAGACCGTTTGCGTAGAACTCATTGACCATGGTCATCATCGCGGCAATGGCGGTGTTCATCTTGAGCTGGTCAATGTCCTCGGTGACCTTCTTGATGGTCTTGTGGATGACAGCCTCGTTCTTCGCGGAGATCTCGGCGCTGTCGGAGGCGACGTCCATCAGCCCCCAGCAGCGGTCAAGAAAGCGCTTGCAGCCCTTGACAGCCTCGTTCGACCAGATGACCGCCTTTTCAAAGTCGCCGATGAACATGATGTACATACGCATGGTGTCCGCGCCGTACTGCTCGACGATGTCATTGGGGTTGACGACGTTGCCGCGGGATTTGGACATCTTTATGCCGCCCTCGCCGAGGATCATGCCGTGAGATGTGCGCTTGGCATAGGGCTCCGGCGTGTGGACAACGCCGATGTCGTACAGGAACTTGTGCCAGAAGCGGGAGTAGAGCAGGTGGAGCGTGGTGTGCTCCATGCCGCCGTTATACCAGTCCACGGGTCCCCAATAGCTCTCCGCCTCTTTGCTGACGAGCGCGTTGTCGTCATGCGGATCCATATAGCGCAGGAAATACCAGCTCGACCCTGCCCACTGCGGCATGGTGTCGGTCTCGCGCTTGGCAGGACCGCCGCAGCACGGGCAGACGGTGTTGACCCAGTCGGTAATCTTCGACAGCGGGCTCTCGCCGTCGTCTGTCGGCTCATAGGAATCGACCTTGGGCAGCACGAGGGGCAGCTCGCTCTCCGGCAGGGGCACCCAGCCGCACTTCGGGCAGTTGACGAGGGGTATAGGCTCGCCCCAGTAGCGCTGGCGGGAGAACACCCAGTCGCGCAGCTTGTAGTTGACCTTTTCGTGCCCGATGCCCTGCTCGGTCAGCCATTTATTCATCACAGGGATCGCTTCCCTGACGGTCAGCCCGTCGAGAAAGCCGGAGTTGACCATAATGCCGGTGTCGTCCTTGAGGGTGAAAGCGCCCTTTTCAATGTCGCCGCCCTTGACGACCTCTACGATCTCGCAGCCGAACTTCCTTGCAAACTCCCAGTCGCGGTCGTCGTGCGCGGGAACTGCCATGATAGCGCCCGTGCCGTAGGTGACGAGGACATAGTCGGAGATGAAGATGGGTATCTCCTTGCCGTTGACGGGGTTTATCGCGCGCACGCCCTCGAGCCTCACGCCGGTCTTTTCCTTGTCGAGCTCGGAGCGCTCAAAGTCGGACTTGTGCGCCGCCTCCTCGACGTAGGCGGAGACCTCGTTCCAATTGGTGAGCTTATCCTGCCACGCCTTGACATACCTGTGCTCCGGCGAGAGGACCATGTATGTCGCGCCGAAGAGCGTGTCGGGGCGGGTGGTGTAGACGACTATATCGTCGCCGCAGGTGGTCTTGAACGTGACCTCCGCGCCGGTGGAGCGCCCGATCCAGTTGCGCTGCTGCGTCTTGACGCGCTCGATATAATCCACGGTGTCAAGATCGTCGATAAGGCGCTGGGCGTACTTGGTGATGGCGAGCATCCACTGGCTCTTCTCCTTGCGGATGACCTCGCTGCCGCAGCGCTCGCACACGCCGTTGACGACCTCTTCATTCGCCAGCACGCATTTGCAGCTCGTGCACCAGTTGACGGGCATGGTGGTCTTGTACGCGAGCCCCTTCTTGAACATCTGGAGGAATATCCACTGCGTCCACTTGTAGTATTTGGGATCAGTGGTGTCAACGACCCTGTCCCAGTCGAAGCCGAAGCCGAGCATCTTGAGCTGTCTTGTGAAGTTGGCGATATTGCGCTCTGTGACGACGGCGGGATGGATGTGGTTTTTTATTGCGTAATTCTCCGTGGGCAGCCCGAAGGCGTCGAACCCTATCGGGAAGAGGACGTTGCAGCCCTGCATACGCTTTTTGCGGGCGATGATGTCCATGGCGGTGTAGGGTCTGGGATGACCGACGTGCAGCCCCTGTCCGGAGGGGTATGGAAACTCCACAAGCGCGTAAAACTTGGGCTTGTCGCTGCCGGTGACGGCGGCGTAGGGCTTGGTCTCGTCCCAGCGCTGCTGCCATTTCTTTTCTATTGCGGTGAAATCGTATTTCATTTTGTTCTTCCCTCTCTGGTACAGCAGATTTTAAAAATCAAAGTCCGTTTTCGCCCTCACAGCCAAGCGCGGTGTCACTCAGCCTGAGGGCGCGGAAGGGATGAGAGGGGCACTTCCTCAGAGTCGCTCCAAAGGCGCTCGAGATTATAGAATTTGCGCGCCTCGTCGGTAAAGACGTGGACGATGACGCTGCCGAAATCCATGAGCACCCAGATGTCGGAGCGCAGACCCTCACGGCGCATCGGCGGCTCGCCGGCTTCGGAGAGCCTGTGATCGACCTCATCGACGAGCGCCTTGACGTGCGTGGACGAGCTGCCGCTGCATATGACGAAGTAATCCGCAATGACGGTCTGCTCGGCGGTTTTCAGGATCTTAACGTCTCTTGCCTTCTTGTCGTCAAGCGCTCTTGCGGCAATACCGGCTATTTCGGCGGGAGTAAGCATATTTTTGTTCCTCCTTCTATTTGTCAGCGTTTGGCGGCGTACCATTGCCATGCGTCCGCGGTGTCGCGGTGGGGCTGCACGCCTTGCGCGCGTATATCCTCAAGGCTCATCTCAAGCCCGAGCGCCATGGCGGCGTCCAGATCCCTGTACGCGAGCGCGCGGAGCTTTTCAACGCCGGGGAAGCCGCGCGTAGGCTCGATATAATCCGCCATGTAGATTATCTTCTCCAGCAGCGTCATATCGGGCTTTCCGGTGGTGTGCCAGCGGATGGCGGAATACACTGCGTCCGACACGCCGAACTCCGCCCGAGCGAGCGCCGCACCCGTGACGGCGTGCAGCAGCTTTTCGTTGGCAAGCTGGTCTTTATCGCAGATGATACCATATTTATCGCACAATATCAACTGTTCTTCGCGCTTGAGTTTTTTTGTTATGTCGTGGAGAATGCCCGCCTCGGCGGCGCTCTCCGCGTCCTCGCCCCAGCGCATGGCGAGCTTGACCGCCTCGCTCTCGCACCCTGCCACGTGCGCGACGCGCTTGGGCGCGAGATAGGGCTTGACCGCCTCGCGCAGCCAGCACAGCTCCGGCATCGCCTCGTACCAGCGGTGCTTTATGATGTCGGCGTACACCGCGCCGTCGAGGAGATCCGAGCCCAGCCGCAGACGCATCCAGACGCGGATCTCGCCGGAGCTCATGGGGAGGGGCGCGTGGCTGAGAAGCTGCACGCGCGCGGAATACCCGTTCGCAAGGCGCTCGCGGTGCGCGCGCAGAGCGTCGAGGTCGTCCTCCTCGCGGGAGATGACGGCGAGCGTACACTCATCGAGGAGATAGCGAAACTCATACCACTCCTCAAAGCTCAAAAACATATCCGACCCGACGGCAAGGTACAGCTCGTCCTGCGGGTATTTTTCGCGCAGGGCGCGCACGGTGTGGGCGGTGTAGCTCTTCCCCCGGCGGCATATCTCCATGTCGGAGACCTCCGCCCCCGGAATATCGCGGAACGCGAGACGGCACAGCTCCAGCCGCTCCTCGGCGGTCGGGCTGCCCGGCTCGACAGCCTTGTGCGGCGGGATATTGTCCGGAATGATGAGCAGCTTATCCGGCGCAAGCTCCGCCGCGACGGTCCTTGCCGCCTCCATGTGCCCCAGATGCGGCGGGTTGAAGCTCCCGCCATAGATGGCGATCCTCATTTTTTCCTGTCCTTCACAAGCTCGATCCTCGGCTCTTTGGGGTTGCGCTTGTAGAGCACGAATTTTGTCCCTATGACCTGCACCTGCTCGGCGCGGCACGCCTCGCTGAGCGCGTCGCACGCCTCGCGCGCGGTGAGCATGGAGTTTTCCAGCACCTTGCCCTTGACAAGCTCCCGCGCTTTCAGCGCGGCGCTGACGGATGTGACAACGGCGTCGGTTATACCGCCCTTGCCTATCTGGATTATCGTGTCCTCGCGCATCGCCAGCCCCCTTAGCTGGGCGCGCTGCTTACTCGTTATCGGCATTTATATGCTCCTTCAATATCCTTATAAATTCCCGCAGAGCCTTGCCCCTGTGGGATATTGCGTTCTTCTGCTCATGTGTCAGCTCCGCCATGGCGCACGTCTGCCCCAGCGGGCGGAACACCGGATCATAGCCGAAGCCGTTCGTGCCGCGCGGGGCAAAAAGTATCTCCCCCTCGCACTCGCCGCGGCTGGTGAGCACCGCGCCGTCGGGCAGCGTGCAGCAGATGCAGCACACAAAGCGCGCCGCTCTGTTCCTCTCGTCGCCGAGCTTGGAAAGGAGGTAATTGTACCGCTCGGCGTCCGATGCATCGTGCCCCGGACCGTAGCGGGCGGAGTACACCCCCGGCTCGCCGCCGAGCGCGTCCACCATGAGCCCCGAATCGTCCGCCACGGCGGCGCAGCCTGTCACGGCGGTGACGGCGGACGCCTTGAGATAGGCGTTTTCCTCAAAGGTTTTGCCCGTCTCCTCCACCTCGAAATCGCAGCCGGCTTCCCGCTGGCTGACAAGCTCTATATCCATGCCCGCCGTAAGCTCCCGAAATTCGCGGAGCTTGTTCGCATTGTTGCTCGCAAGTATCAGCTTCATCATTTAAATAGCGCCTCGACATAGTTTTTCGCGTCGAAGGGAACAAGATCGTCCATCCCCTCGCCCACGCCCACATACTTCACGCCCACGCCGAGCTCGGCGGCAATGGGAAAGACTATCCCGCCCTTTGCCGTGCCGTCGAGCTTTGTGAGCACGATGCCCGTCAGCCCTGCGGTATTTTTAAATTCCTTCGCCTGTATAAGCCCGTTCTGCCCCGTGGTCGCATCGAGCACCAAGAGCGTCTCCACATCCGCGTCGGGAAGCTCCCTGTCGATGACGCGGCGTATCTTGCCCAGCTCGTTCATGAGGTTCGCCTTGTTATGGAGCCGCCCTGCGGTATCGACGATGACGACGTCGCTCCCGCGCGCCTTCGCCGCGTTCAGCGCGTCAAAGACGACGGCGGCGGGGTCGCTGCCCTCCTCGTGGCGCACAAGCTCCGCGCCGGAGCGCTCCGCCCAGACGGCAAGCTGCTCCGCCGCCGCGGCGCGGAACGTGTCCCCCGCGCACAGCAGCACCCTTTTCCCCTGCTGCGTGAAGCGATGGGCGAGCTTGCCTATCGTCGTTGTCTTGCCGACGCCGTTCACGCCGACCATGAGGATGACGGAGGGCGTCGTGTCGAGCTTGAGAGCTGCATCGTTGACCGTGAGCATATCGCACAGCAGCTCCACCAGCCCCTCGCGCGCCTCATAGCCCTTGCGGAAGCGCCGCTCCCACGTCATTTTTTTCAGCGCCTGAACTATCTTCTCCGCCGTGACCGCGCCGACGTCGCTCATCACGAGCAGATCCTCCAGCTCGTCATAAAAGTCCTCGCTGTCGGGTCGATAGTCCTGAAAAAGCTCCTCAAGCTCCGCCATGTTCGCGCGGGTCTTTGTCAGACCGGAAAAAAACTTGTCAAAAAGCCCCATAGTCTACTCCTCTATCGTTTTCTGCGCCGTCTCAAGGTCAAGCTCAATGACCGTGGACACGCCCTTTTCCTGCATGGTCACGCCGTAGAGCATATCCGCCTCCTCCATCGTGCCGCGGCGGTGCGTGATGACAAGAAACTGCGTCTTGTCGGACATACGGCGCATATACTGCGCGTAGCGGCTGACGTTCGCCTCATCGAGCGCCGCCTCTATCTCGTCCATGACGCAAAACGGCGTCGGGCGCACCTTGAGGATGGCAAAGTACAGCGCGATGGCGACGAACGCCATCTCCCCGCCGGACATGAGGCTGATGTTCGACAGCGCCTTGCCGGGCGGCTGCACCTTGATGTCGATGCCGCAGTTGAGCACGTCGTTCTCGTCCTCAAGGACGAGCGCCGCCTTGCCGCCGCCGAACAGCTCCAGAAACGTCCGGCGGAAGCACTCGTCGATCTCCCTGAAGCGCGCGGTGAACACGCTTTTCATCTCGCCCGTTATCTCGCTGATGATGCCCAAAAGCTCGCCCTTTGCCTTATCGACGTCGTCGCGCTGACCGGCGAGGAACTCATAGCGCGTGTTCACGCGCTCATACTCGTCTATCGCGCCGATGTTCGGGCTGCCGAGGGCGCTTATCTCGCGCCGTAGCTCGCCGATGGCGCGGTTAGCCTTCTGGAGGCTCGGCACGTCACGGCGCAGGGCGCTTGCCGCGCTGTGGCTGAGCTCATAGTTATCCCAGAGCTTGTCGAGGATGCTCTTCTCCTCCATGTCCGCGGCGAGCTTTTTCTGCTCAATGCGCGCACTGCGGCGCTCAAGCTCAAGTATATCGGAATTTCGCTGCTGGGCGTTTTTGTCGTTCTGCGTGCGCTTGCCCTCAAGCTCCAGCCTGCGGGCGGATATGTCGGCGATCTCCCTGCGGATGGCGGCGGAGCGCCCGTTTATCTCGGCGAGCTGCCGTTCTCTTTCCGCCTGCTGTGTGCGCAGCTCCTCTATGCGCCGCTCGTGCGCGCCGACAAGGGCGCGGCGCGCCTCGCTGTCGCCGGTGAGACCTTGCAGCAGCGCCTTAAGCTGTGCGCAGGAGCTTTCGGTCGCGCGCTGCTCCGCCTCGAACGAGGAGCGTCGGCTTTTCAGCTCCGCCTGATCCTCCAGCGCCATATCAAGCTGATAGCGCACGGCGGCGAGCGAGGACTTTGCCCGCTCCAGCTCGTCGGCGCACTCCTTTTCCCGCTCGACGAGCCTTGTGCGCTGCTTTTTCAGCTTTTCCAGCTCATTTGCGCGCGAGAGTATGCCGCTGCCGCGCGCGGCGCTGCCGCCAGTCATTGAGCCGCCGGCATTTATAAGCTGCCCGTCGAGCGTGACGATGCGCAGGGTGTTGCCGCTCTGCTTTGCCATTCGCACCGCGTCCGCCAGCGTCTCCGCCACGACGGTGCGCCCGAGGAGATTTGCAAAAATGCTCTTATACCTATCGTCAAACCGCGCCAGATCAAAGGCGACGCCGACAAAGCCGGGATCGCGCTCGGGCGCGTTCGTGATGACCGTGCCGCGTATCGCGTCGAGCGGCAGAAACGTCGCGCGTCCGGCGTCCGTGCGCTTGAGCAGCTCAATCGCGCCGCGAGCGTCGTTCTGCGTATCGACGACGATGTTCTGCGCCGCGCCGCCGAGCGCGGTCTCTATAGCGAGGGCGCACTCCGCATCCGCGCGCACAAGGTTTGCCACAGGTCCGTGCACGCCGCGCAGATTGCCGCGCGAGGTCTCGCGCATAACGGTCTTGACCGCCCTGGAGTACCCCTCGAAGTCCTTTTCCATCTCCGTGAGCATTGCGATGCGCGAATCCATGCTGCGCGCATCGACCTGCAGCCTTGTGGAGCGCTCCGTCACGCCCGCGAGCGCGTCCTCGCGGCTTTTCAGCTTCATGCGGCAGCCGTCGAGAACGTTGGCGTTCGAGAGCTGCTCCTCATCGAGCGCGGCGAGCGCCTGTCTCATCTCGCCCACGCGCGTCTCGGCGGCGTCTATACGCCGTTGTATCTCGCCCACGCGGCTCTCCTGCTCGGCAAGCTCGCGCAGGGTACGCTCGCAGCTTTCGATGCTGCTTTCGACATTCGCCTTCGTCACGGCAATGCCCGCCTCGCACTCGGAAGCCGCCGCCTCGCTCGCGGAAAGGCGCTCGCGCGCCCGCTCGCTCTCCACGTCCTTCTGGCGCATACGCTCCAGTATACTGTCGGACGAGGCGTAGAGCGCTTCAAGCTCGTGCTTGGCGCGCTCAAGCTCGCCCTTGACCTGCCCGTACTCGGCGTTGACCGCCTCGGCGTCGGCGCGGAGCTTGTCGAGCGTCGTCATCCACACGGAGATCTCCTGTGTTTTCAGCTCGTCTCGGAGCTTGAGATAGCGCTTTGCGGTCTCCGCCTGCTTTTTCAGCGGTCCGACCTGCATTTCCAGCTCTTCTATCTTGTCGTTGATGCGCAGGAGGTTTTCCTCGGTCTTGGCGAGCTTGCTCTCCGCCTCCTCCTTGCGGTAGCGGTAGCGCGATATGCCCGCCGCCTCCTCGAATATCTCGCGCCGGTCGGCGCTCTTGGAGGAGACGATGTCGGCGATCCTGCCCTGACCGATGATGGAATAGCCGTCGCGCCCAAGCCCCGTATCCATCAGGAGGCTGTTGATGTCCTTGAGGCGGACGGGCTGCCTGTTGATATAATACTCGCTGTCGCCGCTGCGGTAATAGCGGCGGGTGAGCATGATCTCGCTGCTGTCGCTGTCAAAGATACGCGCGGAGTTGTCGATGATGAGGCTGACCTGCGCGAAGCCCAGTGCGCCGCGCTTTTCGGTGCCGCCGAAGATGACGTCCTCCATCTTGCTGCCGCGCAGCGCCTTTGTGCGCTGCTCGCCCATGACCCAGAGGATCGCGTCGGATATGTTCGACTTGCCCGCCCCGTTCGGACCGACGATCGCGGTTATGTCCTTTTCAAATGTGAGACGGGTCTTGTCCGCGAAGGACTTGAACCCCTGTATCTCCAGTGCCTTTAAATACAAATGAATGACCTCAACAATTAATAATCCTGTTTGAACAAGATATTATACTATACTTTTTCGCTCTTTTCAACGGATAGCACGGCGATTTCGCCGTTCGGCATGTAGGACTACAATACATATTGGACAAGTGAATAAAAAGATATGAAGGATATGGTCTCATGGGTTATAGTTGAGTT
>CAKTKT010000025.1 GCA_934572325.1 uncultured Oscillospiraceae bacterium | reverse complement strand
TTACCCATGAGACCCCTCCGCTGGCTGTCTCCCGCTGAGATCACTGTACAATATGTTTGACAAACCTACAGTTTTTCAAACCGACTTCGGGATGAGAACAAGTCCGCCGCTTTCCGCATCCTCCGGAGGATTTGACGCCTTTATGCGCTCCTCGCTGGAATGATAGCGCTTTGCAAGCTCCCACAGCGTCTCGCCCTCTGCGCGCACGAGAGTTACCGCAGGCAGCGCCGACAGCTCGAACGGGTTCTCATCGTCCAGCGTGACAGCCTCCACGCGGTGTATTTCCACCGCCGATGATAGCTGATAGCTCACCTCGACGCATATGTGCGCGTCGATACTCGGTCCGTCCGGACGGAGATATACGTCCGCGAGCCGCGCACGCACCAGCTTCGTCTGAACAGCTCCGGCGCTGCACTCCACGCTGACGAGCCGCCGCACGGCGGAGAGCGTTCCGCCGCCCGTGCGGTAGATCACATCCAGCGTGACCGCGGCGGACATCTTATCCGGCAGGACAGACACCTGCGACACGGACGAGAACACGCTGAGCACATCGGCGCAGTCCTCTACGACGTTGACGCGCTCATCCGCCGTGAGCTTCACCTGCTGCATGGCGGAGGACATGGCTATCTGGCGCGTCTGCGCGGTGAACTCGGCGGGCATGAGGTTGGAGTATACGTCCGAAATATAGCTCACGCTCAGACGGCTGTGGCACACGAGCTGGAGCACCGCGTGTATCTCCGCGTCGAGCGCCTTTTCGCCGTTTATGGTATCAATTATATCACAGTAGCAGCTTGTGAGCTCTATCACGGCGCTGCAATGCTCCATACGCTCCTCGCCCGTGTCGATTATCTGCGAGAACGGCGTTGAAAACTCCGCGCGCACGGGATAATTCACATCGTTCGAGAGATAGCATAGGGTGAGACTGACCGTGCCCTTTACGATGACCTTTGTGCCGATGAGCTGTGTCTCGCCGAGGGCAAAGTCAACGCACTGCGTCACAAGCTGGCTGGGCTTCGGCTTGCCGCCGGGGAAGGTGAACTGCTCGTTGATGGCAAAGGTCTTTTCCATGACCGCGTCGGGCGCTGTAAGCTCGGTGCTCTCGAAACGTGCGTGTAGCCCCTCGGGCGCGCTCTCCGGCAGGCGGGTGTCCACGATGATGTTCTCCTGCCGGTAGCAGCTCATCTCTCCCACAAGCTCAAACGTGACGGAGACCTTGCGCGGGTTGAGCACGCGCGCCTCGCTGTTTTGTATGGTCAGCTCCACCTGCGCCAGCGCGTCCGCATCAGCGTCGCCGATGTCGTATTCGAGCGTGAACGGCTTTGACAGGCGCACGTAGGACACGCTCGTCTCGCTCTCGGTTATGTAGATGAGCGCGGCGGTCAGCTCACCTGTGACGAGCACGCCCCGACTTGTCACGTCCTTGCTCTTCATCAGCACCGCCGTCTGCACGGAGGCGATCTTGCCGATGTCGTCGTTCGTGTCGGGCACGACGCTCTCTGCGGTCTCCTGTATTCGCTTCGTCTGACGGGAGATCTCCCGATATGTGCCGACAACTCTATTTTCAAAGCCTATTTCCATATTCATACGCTCCTTACTGCACTGTTTGTACACCATATGCGCGCTTATGGGACGGTATTACCGCCCCATAAGCCTGCTGATGATATTCGCCAAGAATTTCGGCAGCTTGATAATGTATATCCTCATCTCTCACTCCCTCCTCCCACGTTCGCCGCGCCGCGCGTCAGCAGCAGCGGCGGATATACCATAGCCCAAGGCATATCAGCGCCGCCGCCAGCAGAAACCACCACACCTGACTTGGCAGCACAAGCGCGAGTATGATGATGCAGCCGGCGATTATCGCCGCGAAGCCGCACATATTGCCCCTTCTGCGCATAAGCTGACCGCCCTCCATGTATGTGTTCTCTCCATCATACGCGAAAGGCGGTCAGTTTATGCGATATTCTGTTCCCTGTCATTTTGTCTCCCAGCTCTTGCGCCGGGCGCTCAGCTCGTACAGCCGCTCATACGAGCGGTAGCGACTCGGCGCGATCATGCCCTGCGCGACTGCCTGTGTCACGGCGCAGCCCGGCTCTTTCAGATGAGCGCAGTCCTTGAAGCGGCACTTTCCTATGTACGGGGCAAAGTCGATGAAGTCAAACTGGAGCTGCTCCTTGGGGATGAGCTCCATCATTTCGACGTCAAAGGACGCGAAGCCCGGCGTGTCGGCGGCAAAGGTCCCGCCGCCGAGGTCAAAAAGCTCCACATGGCGCGTGGTGTGCCTGCCGCGTCCGAGCCTGTCGCTCACCTCCGCAGTCTTGATGTTCAGCCCGGGGAGGAGCATATTCATGATGCTCGACTTTCCCACGCCGGAGTTGCCCGTGAACGCGCACACCTTGCCGGAGATTGCGCGGCGCAGCGCGTCAAGCCCCTCGCCCGTCTCCGCGCTCGTGCGCACGACGGTGAAGCCCGCGCTGGTAAAGACGTCAAAAAGCGCGTCGGCGGGGTCAATATCCGTCTTATTGACACATATTATAAGCTCGCATCCGGCGCTCTCGGCAATGACGGATACGCGGTCGATGAGAAAGGGGTCGGTGACGGGATTCGCGTTCGCCGCGACGAACACGAGCGCGTCCACATTGGCGACGGCGGGGCGGATGAAAAAATTCCGGCGCGGCGCGACACGGTCGATGCGCCCCCTGCCGTTCGCGTCGAGCGAGCACTGCACCCTGTCGCCGACGAGGGGCGATGTGCCGTCCAGACGCAAGCGCCCGCGCGCCTTACATTCAAGTATGGCTTTTTCTGTCTCAACGTAATAAAAGCCGCTGAGCGCTTTGACGATGATACCCTCTGTCATTAGCGTCTCAATAACCGCGGGAGACCTTGAGCGTGACCTTGCCGTGCTCCTCGATCTCCTGAAATGCCGCCGGAGACTGCCCTATGACTGTACCCGCCTCCTGATCGCTGGAGACATACTCCGAGCCGCCGTAGGTCAGGGCGGAGTTTGATATTTTGGATATAGCCATATCCTCCGTCAGCCCTATGAAGTTCGGCGTGGATATATACTGCACCTGCGGACCGCTGCTGACGACAAGATACACCGTAGAGCCGGCGCTTATCTGCTCGTTGGCGGCGGGGCTCGTGCTGATGACGGTGTCGCGCGGCACATCGGCGGAGGTGGCGTTCTCCACATCGACGGTGAAGCCCGCCTTTTGCAGCTCCAGCACCGCCTCGCGGTAGTCCGTGCCCGCAACGTCGGGCACGGGCGTGAGCACAACGCCGGTGCTCACGGAAAGCTCCACCGAAATGCCGTCCGGCGTGAGCATCATGCTGCGCCCCGGCTCGGGGTTCTGGCTCAATATCATGCCGCTCTGGGTGTCGGTGTCGATGATATACGTCACCTTGAAATTATACGTTGCGGCGAGGTCGGCATTGTTGACGATGGACTCATAATTACTGCCGACGAAGTTCGGCAGCGGGATGCGCTCCGCCGGGGAGAACACCTCCTTGAGCCAGAAGTTCCACAAAAACGCGAAGAGGCAGAGGATGAGCACAAGCCCGCCGAAGGCGCCCGACATATACGCCACCGTGCCGGAGCGCTTGCGGCGCAGAGAGAATTTATCGCGCGACATCTCGCTCACGGAGCGCACGGGGGCGACGGCAGGGTTTTCAAAGTCCGGCTTGTTCTCGGCGGCGAGCTGCGCCTGTGTGAATCCGTTCAGCTCGTCCAGCAGCTCATTTGCCGACTGGTAGCGGCTGTTGAGCTGGCAGCTCATCGCCTTGAGCGTTATGCGCTCAAGCTCCTCCGGTATACCGGGCACTATGTCGGAGGGCATTTTCGGCAGGGAGCTCATATGCTTGACGGCGATCTCGGCGAGCGTTTCGCCGGTATACGGCTTTTCGCCGGTGAGCATTTCATACATGACGACGCCGAGAGAGTAAATATCGCTGCGCGCGTCGGGGTTCTCGCCGCGCGCCTGCTCCGGCGCGATATAGTGTATAGAGCCTATCGCCTGTCTGCTCTCCTGTATCTCGTTTTCAAGCGCGGCTATGCCGAAGTCGGCGACCTTTATGGTGCCGTCTTTTAAAAGCATAATATTCTGCGGCTTAATGTCGCGGTGGATGATGCCACGGCTGTGCGCGTGCGCGAGCGCCTTTGCGATCTGCTTTGAAAAGTGCAGCGCTTCTTTCCAGCTTATCGCGCCGCGCTTGTCCATATACTGCTTGAGTGTGATGCCGTCTACAAGCTCCATGACTATGTATTCGACATCGTCACTGTGGCTGACGTCGTAAACGGCGACGATATTCGGGTGCGACAGCATGGCTATCGCGTGCGACTCCGCGCAGAAGCGGCGGCGGAACTCCTCATCCTTCGCCATCTCCTCGCGCATTATCTTCACCGCGACGAAGCGGCTCAGCCTGTGGCAGAACGCCTTGTAGACCACCGCCATCCCGCCCTCGCCTATTTTTTCGAGGATCTCATACCTGCCGTCGAGCAATACGCCGATATAGTTCTTTTCTTTTTCCATAAGCAGACTCCTACTTCATCACAGCCAGTACCGTCACGTTGTCCGGCGCGCCGCGCATGAGCGCCTTGCTCATCAGCGCGCGGCACAAAAGCTCAGGCTCGGGGTATTCCCTTGCGTAGTCGAGCATTTCCATCTCCGTGACAAGGTTCGACAGCCCGTCCGAGCACATCAGCAGAATGTCGCCCGTTTGCAGGCTCACCTCGTAATAGTCCGCCTCGACCACGGCGTCAGAGCCGAGCGCGCGGGTTATGACGTTCCTCTGCGGGTGGCGGCGCGCCTGTTCTTTGGTGATAGCGCCGTATTCCACCAACTCCTCCACGAGGGAATGATCGTGCGTGACCTGCTCTATCGCGTCATTTTTGCGGGAGATGTAGTACGCGCGGCTGTCGCCCACATTGATAATATAACCGTTACCGCCGTTCTTTATCACACCGCCGACGATAGTTGTGCCCATGCCGTTGTACGCCTCGTCAAACTGTGAGTAGTCATATGCCACGCCGTTCGCCTCCGCGCAGGCGTCGAGCAGTATCTGCCGAAAGTCGAGCGCACGGCTGACGCGGGAGGTGAGCTTGGCGTAGATATACGAAACGAACGCCTTGTTTGCAAGCTGGCTTGCGAGCCCGCCCGCCTTCGCCCCGCCCATGCCGTCGCACAGCGCCGCGATGAGACAGTCCTTCGCCTCGCACTTTTCGATTATGTAGCTGTCCTGGTTGTCTCTTCTGACTCTTCCCTTGTCTGTCAGCCCGAAGCTTTTCATCTTTCCTCATTTCCGCCGCAGTGCGGCAACATGGGATCACTTCTTCTGTATTTTGCGTCTGAGCTGCCCGCAGGACGCATCCACGTCTCCTCCGAGCCTGCGCCGCACCGTGACGTTGACGCCCTCGCCCTCAAGTATCCTGATAAACGCCTTCATGTGCCCCGCTGTGGACGGGCGGAACTCGCGCTCCTCCACATGGTTGAGCGGGATGAGGTTGACGTGCGCGGAAACGTCTCTCGCGCGCTTTGCCAGCAGGTGCGCGTGGCGCTCCGTGTCGTTCACGCCGTCGATCATCGCATACTCGAACGAGATCCTGCGCCCCGTCCTTTGATAGTACCTGCGGCAGCAGTCCATAAGCTCGTCCACGCCGCGCCCTCGGTTGGCGGGCATGAGGCGCGAGCGCGTCTCATCGTCCGGCGCGTGCAGCGATACGGAGAGCGTAAGCTGCAGATCGCGCGCGGCGAGCTCGTCAAAGCGCTCCGTGATGCCGCAGGTGGAGAGCGAGATGTGGCGCATACCGATGTTCATACCCTGCGGATGGTTGACAAGCTCAAGAAAGCGTATGACGTTGTCGAAATTATCCAGAGGCTCGCCTATGCCCATGAGGACGATATTGGAGATGGGCTTGCCGGAGTCGAGCTGGGAGAATATGACCTCGTCAAGTATCTCCGACGGCTCAAGACAGCGCACAAGCCCGCCGATGGTGGACGCGCAGAACGCGCAGCCCTGACGGCAGCCGACCTGCGACGAAACGCACACCGTGTTGCCGTGCTTATAGCTCATCACGACAGTCTCCACGGCGTTGCCGTCATACAGCTCCCAGAGGTATTTTATCGTTCCGTCGAGCCTGGAGACCTGCTTTGAGAGCACCTTGGGCGCATAGAGCCGGTATTCGCTTTTCAGCTTTTCCTTGAGCGCCTTGGGGAGGTTCGTCATGCCGTCGAAGTCGCGCACGCCGCGACCGAGCCATTGAAATATCTGTCCGGCGCGATACCTCGGCTCGCCGAGCGCTTCAAGCTCCGTCTCTATCTCCTGCGGCAGCATGGATAGTATGTCTTTTCCCATTATCGTGTGTTCCCGCTATTTTATTCTCTTGAGCCGCGCGGCAAAGAAGCCGTCCGTTCCGTCCGTATTCGGGAAGAACGTACACATTCCGCTCCCGACGCGCTCTGCGCCGAGGGTAAACGGCTCAAGCCTATAATCATCATGACCTTCAAGGAAGTCTGCGACGACATCCTCATTTTCGCACTTCAAGACCGTACACGTGGAGTACAGCAATGTACCGTTCGGCTTTACAAAGCGCGAGAGATTTGCAAGTATATCGCGCTGTATCGCGGGCAGAGCCGCGACCTCGCGCTCGGTTTTGCAGCGTATCTCCGGCTTTTTGCGTATTACGCCGACGCCGGAGCACGGCACATCCGCGATAACGACGTCGAACGCGCCCTCAAGCGCCGTGTCGGCGCACCGCGCGTCGCGCGTCTCGGTTTCGATGATATCTATCCCAAGACGCGCCGCCCCCTGACGTATGAGGGCGAGCTTTTTTTCATGTACGTCACAGGCGAGTATCTCCCCCGTGTTTTTCATGCGCACCGCGGCGGCAAACGCCTTGCCGCCCGGCGCGGAGCACGCATCCAGCACGCACATTCCCGCCGCGGGCGCCGCGATCTCGACCGCCATACGCGCCGCGCGATCCTGCACGTAAAAAAGCCCCTCATCAAAGCCCGGCAGAGCCGCAACGCCGCCGCCGGACAGCGTGATGCAGCCGGAGGGAAAATCGCAGAGCGTATACGCGATGTCCGAGCGCGCGAGCGCACGGGCATAGTCGTCCGCGCTGACCTTCAGCGTGTTCACCTGAATATCGAGACCGGGCGGGGTGTTGCAGGAGCGGAGAAACGCCTCGGCGAACTCATACCCGCGCTCGGCGATGAGCCTTTCGACCAGCCATAAGGGATGACTGTATTTTATGGATAAATGTTCCGCGCTTCCCGCGTTCGGTATCGGCGGAAGCGAATTTAGATTCTCTCCCACGCGGCGCAGCACCGCGTTGACAAGCCCCGATGCGCGCTCAAGCCCACAGCGGCGGCACAGCGCGACGCTCTCATTCACGGCGGCGCGCGGCGGTATCTTGTCGAGGAAAATGAGCTGGTACACGCCGAGGCGCAGAATGTCACGCAGCTTCGGTTCGAGCTTTCTGACGCTCTGCGTGCAGAACGCCCCGATATAGAAGTCGCACAGGCTGTCGTTTTGCAGCACGCCCAGGGTCAGGCGCGACGCAAGCGCGGCTTCCCTGCCGTCCAGTCCGGATTTTTTTATAACACTGTCTATCGCCGCGCCCGACCATGCGCCGTTGCGGCGGCATTTCTCCAGCGCCTCCAGCGCCGCGTCTCTCGCCCCCATCGCCTTCAATCAGCGACCCTGACAGCATGACCGCGCAGAAAGTCCGCCGCGCTCATGCGCTTTTTGCCGGCTGCCTGAAGCTGGGTTATCATGACGGTCTCACCGCCGCCGCAGGCGACCTCTATGCCCCTTTTGCCGGTGCTGACGACGCTGCCCGGCGCTTTGTCCGTGCGCGTGTCGGTATACTCGGCGGCAAATATCTTGTATACAGTGCCGTCAAGCTCCGCCGTTGCGACGGGCCACGGCTGAAGCCCGTATATCCATTTTATCACTCCGCGCGCGTCACGCGTCCAGTCGATGGGTGAATCGCTCTTGTCCAGCATTTTTACGTAGCTCGCCTTGGCGTGATCCTGCGCCGTGCGCGGGGCTGTGCCCGCCTCTATGCCGCGCAGGGTCTTGACCAGAAGCTCCGCCCCCATGACCTTCAGGCGGTCAAAAAGCTCGCCGGAGGTCTCAAATTCGCCTATCTCGGTCTCGGCGGTATATATGACGTCGCCGGTATCCATCTCGCTGGCGAGGTACATCGTGCTCACGCCCGTGACCTTGTCGCCGTTGAGCACCGCCCACTGTATGGGTGCAGCCCCGCGATACTTCGGCAGAAGCGAGCCGTGGACGTTAACCGCGCCGTACTTCGGCACGGCGAGAATATCGTCGGGCAGAATACGCCCGTAGGCAACGACGACTAGAATGTCCGGCGCAAGGCTCTTTACCGCCTCAAGCGCCGTGCCGTCGCGCAGCTTGGTCGGCTGGAAAACCGGCAGAGCGTTTGCCAGCGCAAGCTCCTTCACCGGAGAATACGCAAGCTCCATCCCCCGTCCCTTCGGCTTATCGGGCTGGGTGAACACGCCGACGACGTCAAAGCCCTCGTCCAGCAGATTTTTCAGGGACGCCGCCGCGAAATCCGGCGTGCCCATAAAAACAATACGCATTATTCTTCCTTTCCGTTCGCTATCTCGTCCTCGCTGAGCATACGCTCGCACTTGGAGGTGAAAACGATGCCGTTGAGGTGATCTATCTCATGGCAGAAGCAGCGCGCGGTCAGCCCGTCGCCCTCCAGCTCGAACCACTCGCCGTAACGATCCTGCGCGCGCACCTTTACATGCATCGGGCGCTTGACGATGCCGTACTCGCCCGGAACGCTCAGACAGCCCTCCGCGCCCTCCTGCTCGCCGGAGGCTTCAAGTATCTCCGGATTTATAAGCTCGATGACGTATTCATCCTCGCCCTCCGGAACGCTCGTCTCCACCACGAGCACGGCGCGGCGCAGTATGCCGACCTGCGGCGCGGCAAGACCGACCCCGCCCGCCTCGGCGAGCGTTTCATTCATATCGTCGAGAAGCTGGTGCAGTCTGCCGTTGAAATCCGTCACGGGGCGGCTGGTTTTATAAAGCGTCGGCTCTTCCTTGGTGAGTATATTTCTCAGTGCCATTTCTTTCTCCTGTATGATAAATAGTATTCAATCCGCGGGGTCGTTGTCGGCATAGACGGATACGCCCTTGAAGCGCTTGTCCGTGCTGCACTCGGTGACGATCCTCGATATATACGCCCGCACGTCCTTATCCGACGCGCAGCAGAGATTGACCCTGTAGCGAAAGCGGTTGTTGACCTTGACGACCGCGAGGGGCGTAGGTCCGAGGGCTATGCAGTCGTTGCGCCCGCGCAGGACGGCGTCAAAATAGCTTCGTATGTACCGGCACGTGCCGACGACCTGCGCCTCGTCCGTGCCGGAGGCGGTGACCGCGAAAAGCGTCGTGAACGGCGGTAGATTGTGAAGCCGCCGAAGCTCAAGCTCCGTGCGGTAAAAATCGTCGTAATCCTGCCGCGCCGCCTGCACGATGGTCTCATTGTCGGGGGTAAAGGTCTGTATAACGGCGCGCCCCGGCTTTGAGCCGCGTCCGCTGCGCCCGACGACCTGCGTGATGAGCGAAAACGTGCGCTCCCCCGCGCGGTAATCACCGGCATAGAGGCTCTGATCCGCAGAGATCACGCCCACGAGCGTCACATTCTCAAAATTCAGCCCCTTCGTTACCATCTGCGTGCCGACAAGTATGGGTATGTTCTCCTCGCTAAAGCGCTTGAAAAGCTGCTCATGCGAGCCGACGGGCGCGACCGAATCCGTGTCCATGCGCAAAACGGCAGTTCCCGGGAAAAGCCCGTCCAGCTCCTCCACGACAGCCTGCGTGCCCGCGCCGACAAAGCTGAGCTGTCCGCCGCAGTCGGGGCAGGTCTCGTCAAGCCACTGGGAATACCCGCAGTAGTGGCACATCAGGCGCTTGTTGGCGCTGTGATATGTCAGCGACACGCTGCAGCGCGGGCATTTGTAAGTGTACCCACATTCGACACAGCTTATCAGCTTGTTCGTTCCGCGCCGGTTGAGGAACAGTATGCTCTGCTCGCCGCGCGAGATGTTTTCGGCAAGCTCCTCGCGCAGAAAAGAGCTGATATTGCCGCCGTTGCCGCGGCGAAGCTCGCGCTTCATGTCAACTATGCATACCTCCGGAAGGCACATCTCGTTGTAGCGCGAGTCGAGCCTAAAATAGCTGTATCTGCCCGTCTCCGCGCAGTAGCGCGTGACAATGTCGGGCGTGGCTGAGCCGAGGACGAGCAGGCACCCCGCCTTTGCACAGCGGAATTTTGCGATGTCCCGCGCGTTGTAGCGAGGGTCATTTTCGGATCTGTACGTCTCCTCCTGCTCCTCGTCGATGATGATAAGCCCCAGCCTGTCCGCAGGCGCGAATACCGCGCTGCGCGTGCCTATCACAACGTGCGCCCTCCCCTGCTTTACGCGCTTCCACTCGTCGTAGCGCTCGCCGGTGGAAAGGCTGCTGTGCAGCACGGCGATCTCATCCCCGAAGTGTGAGGAGAAGGTTCTTAGCATCTGCGGCGTGAGCGCGATCTCAGGAACGAGGAGGATCGCGGTGCGCCCGCTGTCAAGACAGCGGCGGATAAGATGGATATACACGCTCGTTTTCCCGCTGCCGGTCACGCCGTGCAGCAGCGCCGCGCGCGCGCCGCCGGAATCCGCCAGCGCGCTTAGCCCGTCAAATGCCCGCTGCTGCTCCACATTGAGCACGGGAAGAGGCTCTCTCTCGCCTACGTATATCTCCGGTCGGCGGAAAACCTCCCTTTGCGAGAACTCGACAAGTCCGGCTTTCTCAAGCGCCTTCAGCGCGGGGCGCTTTGCCCCCGTGTGGCGCAGAAGATCTCTCGACGGCAGGGCTTCAAACGAGCACAGCATCTCCAGCAGCGCCGCCTGCTGCGCCGAGCGGCGGCGCTTTGCCTCCGCTGCCGCCGCCGCGTCAGCCGCCGGAACGCACAGGCGCGACATCTCAACGGTCTTATCCTGTACGCGGCGCTTCCCGTCGTCGCCGAACCACAGCCCTGCGGGCAGCATCGTACGCACGGCGGAATACACCGTGCAGAAAAAACGGTCGCGCATGAAAAGCGCAAGCTTTATCATGTCCGCGCTCAGCACCGGCGCGTCGTCCGTCACGGCGATTACGGGCTTGAGCTTTTCATGCTCGCTCTGCTCCGTCACGGCAAGGACAATGCCCTCGCTGCGCCGGTTGCCGTTGCCAAAGGGCACGTACACGCGCACCCCGGGCTGCACACGCCCGACAAGCTCCTGCGGGATGAGGTAATCATACGGGCGGTCTATCCAATATGTAGCGGCGGAAACCGCAATTTTCGCAAAGCTGCCGGTCATTGCGGCCGCTCACCTTCCTTACGCGGAAAACTATAAGCGGGGTGAGGCCCCGCTTATGATCACTTTATTGTGAGCTTGCCGGTGTAGACCTCGTCAATGGCGGCGGAGACAGGCTTCTTTTCAAGAGGGATCTGCTCCTCCTCCGCCTCGGCGGAGATCTGGCGGGCGCGTCTGGCGACAAGGTTGACAAGCTGATAACGGCTGCCTATTTTTTCAACAAGCTCTGCAACAGGGGGATAAAGCATCATAATTATCGTTCTCCAATCTTCTGCCGTGGGCAGAAATTCTTGTAGTATTATAAAAACTATTCCGGATTTGTCAAGAGCCGCTCACGTCCGGCGGCGCGGCAGCGCTCGGCGGTCATGATGGCTGAAAGCTCCGCGGCGGCTTTGTCGGCATCGTCGTTGACGATGATATAATCGTAGAAGTCCGCCTCCCGATACTCCTGTCGGGCGCGGATGAGGCGCGCCTCAACGGCGCGCGCGGTGTCCGTTCCGCGCGATTCGAGGCGGCGCTTGAGCTCGTCGAGCGACGGCGGAATGATGAACACCTTGACGGCGTCCGGCATTTTCTCGTTGATCTGCCGCGCGCCCTGCACCTCGATGTCGAGGATAACGTCCATACCGTCGTTGAGCATCCGCTCGACATATGCCCGCGGTGTGCCGTAGCTGTTGGCGACATACTCTGCATGCTCCAAAAGCTCGTCATTCTCGACCATTTCCCTGAAGCGGTCAAGATCGACGAAGAAATACTCTTTGCCGTCTATCTCGCCGGGGCGGGGCTTGCGCGTCGTCACCGACGTGGAAAAGCACACATTGCCGCGCGCCTCTATCGCCTTGAACACGACCGTGCTTTTGCCCGCGCCGGACGGGCCGGAGATGACGATGAGCTTCCCTTTTTCATTCATTTCCTGTATCCTCCTCAACATCATTTGTATCCTCGATCCTTGCCGCCAGGGCTTCCGGCTGCAATGCGGAGAGTATGACGTTACCGCTGTCCATCACTATCACAGCCCGCGTGCTGCGCCCGAAGGAGGCGTCTATCAGCAGTCCGCGCTCGCGCACGTCCTGTATCATGCGCTTTATCGGGGCGGACTCCGGACTGACGATGGAAATTATGCGCTCTGCCGAGACGAGATTGCCGAATCCTATATTAACAAGCTTCATTGGCGGTCACTCACTCGATGTTCTGTATCTGCTCGCGTATCTTCTCTATCTCGGACTTGAGATCCACAACGGTGTGGGCAATGTCCGAGCTTTGGCACTTGGAGCCTATGGTGTTAGCCTCGCGGTTAAACTCCTGAATGAGAAAGTCTATCTTTCTGCCCGTGGGCGAGCTGCCGTTTATCATGCCGGTAAGCTGCGACATATGACTGCGCAGTCTGACGGTCTCCTCATCGACGGCAATATGGTCGGCAAAGATCGCCGCCTCGGCAAGTATGCGGTTTTCGTCTATCCCCGCCGTGCCGAGCACCTCCGCCATCCTCTGCTCAAGCCGTGCGCGGTACTCAGCCACGGTTTTGGGCGCTTCACGCTCGACCGTGGCGACAAGCGCGTCTATCGTCCTGAGACGGCTGAGCACATCGTCGCGGAGCTTTTCGCCCTCGCGCAGGCGCATCGCGTCAAAATCCGCGAGCGCCGTTTCGGTTATGCGCGTGACGGCGGCGGAAATCTCCTCCGCGTCGAGATCCCGCTTCTCAACGCTCAGCACGTCCGGAAAACGGCTGACTTCGAGCGCGGTGAGCTCATTGGGGAGCGAATACTCCTCCGATATGTGGCGCACAGCGTCGATATAGCCCTTCAAAAGCGGCTCGTTGACCTTGACGGTCATATCGTCCGAGGCGGAGGAATCGACCGTGATATACACGTCCACCTTGCCGCGGCTGATGTGCGACTGCACCGCGGATTTCACGGCTTCCTCCGCGAAGAGAAAGCTGCGCGGGAGGCGCACAGAGGTGTCGAGATAGCGGTTATTCACGCTTTTGAGCTCGACGGAGATGACGAGCCCCGCCGCCTGCCCCTTTGCGCTGCCGTAGCCGGTCATGCTCTTAATCATCCTGCACACCCCCGCATATCTCGATTATATTAAAATCAACGGATCTGTTTTTCTTCCTGCGCTGGGTCTGGATAAGGATAAAGCCGCTGACGATGAGCGAAACGAAGCTAACAAGGATGCACAGCCCCTCCGACGCGCCGAGCGCCGCCGCCGCGGCATACGCCGCGACAAACAGCACCAGCGGCATCACGTACACCAGCAGAGCGGCGCTGAAGATGACCGATGTGCGGCTCTCTATCACGACGCGCTGCCCGACCCTCGCGCTGACAAGGTTTTTCGCGGCGGTCTTCATCTCGCGCTCGTACATACACCCCTCGCAGCTTGCGCAGCTTCCGCCGCAGGCGGTCTGCCGCACGACGGCGACCTCCGCCATGCCGTTGGGCAAGAGCTTTGTAACTATACCCTCGTTTGTCATCTGTCAAGCCCTTCTTATCTCGATGGAGATGGTATTCTGCCCGATCGCGCCCACGTCCGTGAAGCCGTCAACGACGATCTTCACGTTCGGCATGAACTGCCCCGTGGACTCCTTATAATCCGTCAGATCGGCGACGGCGCGGATATTGTCGCCCTTGAGCAGGTCAAGCTGCTCGGACGTGCCGCGGATAATGACGTCAATGCTCTCGGAAATAATATCCGCCTCGTAGCCCTCGGTGACATTGGTGCAGGAGATGTTCTTGACCTTGAAGGTGCGCGTCTCCAGCCCCACGACCTCGACCGTGACCTTTGCCTCGGTCACACCGGTGAGGTTGTTCATGTCGTTGTCGATGGGGATGGTATACGTCTGGCTGAACGTCTTTTCAAAATCGCTGAGGTCTATGGTGTCGAGCACTATCTTGTTCATGCCGGTGAGGATGGCGGAATCGCCTGCAAGGGTGATGCTGTCCGGCTCGACCTTTATTTTGGTGTTCGCCTTTGTCGCGCCCGCGCCCTCGATGATGTCAACCGAGAGCGGCACTTCCTTCACGAGGAGCAGCGGCAGTGTCGCCGTGACGACGTCCTCCGAGCAGGTCAGCCCCACGGTGGAGCACTCCTCCCCGTTCTCGTTCATGAGCGTGAAGCCCGTCTCGACCTTATATGTGCTGTCCACATTCTCCTTGCCGAACGTGACCCACGCATAGGATACGTCCTTGAGGTTCGCGTCCGCACCGGAGACAGTGATGGTGGACGGCTCGAACACGGGCGTCTCTGCAGTGTAGCCCTCCGCGAGAGAGCCGTCAAAGCTGCCGCGCACCTGAACGGTCTTTGTGTTGAGCGGCGAGACCATAAAGCTGATGGTGCTGGGGCTTTTGTTGGAGTCGTTTATGTTCGTGGTGTCCGTTCCGTCGGGATAGGAGATATAGTACTGCTGGGTGGTATACGCCGCGCGGGAGAGCTTGCTCACGTCCACACACGCCTTGAGATCCGACGGGTCAAGCCCGGCGACGATGCGGCGCGGTCCCGTGATGCGCACGGTGACGGTGGAGGTGTCAAGGTCGGTGATGACCATGTTCTTGCTTTCGCGCAGGGCGCTCTCGCCAACAAGCTCCACCTCCACGCCGTAGAAGGTCTGGCTGAACTCGGTGGATTGCATGCTCGTGACGTACACCCATATGGCAAGCGAGGCGAGCAGAGACACGATCATCCAGAACGCGCGGCTGTCATAAAGTTTTTTCATCGTGCTTGTCTTCCTCATTCTTTTTACCAAGGTTTATGTTGAAAAGCTTCCTGAGATGGCTGAAAAAGCCGCCGTGGTCGTCCTCCTCGGCGCGTATAAGCTCGTCGTGGAGCACGGCGTTGAGCTTGTCCGGCGTGAGATGGCGCTTGAGCATCCCGTCTATCGCCACGGAAACCGCGCCGCTCTCCTCCGAAACTATCACGACGACGGCGTCGGAGTTTTCGCTCATGCCGATGCCGGCGCGGTGACGCATACCCAGATCCTTGCTGAGATTCGTAAGCTGTGTCAGCGGCAGGACGCACCCCGCCGCGGCGATCTTCGCGTCGCGTATCACGACCGCGCCGTCATGCAGCGGCGCTTTGTTGAAGAATATGTTCTTTAAAAGCTCGGCGGAGACGTCGGAGTTGATGACCGTGCCGGTGCTCATTATGTGCGTGAGATTGACGCTGCGCTCGAAGATGATCAGCGCGCCTGTGCGCGAGGCGGACATATCGCTGCACGCCAGCACCGTCTGGGCGATCGCCGCCTCAAGCGCGGTGCTGCTGGCAGCCTTGCCGTTGGAAAAGGTGCTGCCCATGCGCTCCAGCAGCCGCCTCAGCTCCGGCTGGAAGAGGATCAGCAGCGCGATGAGCCCCAGCTCGAACGCCTTGCGCAGGAGGTAGTTTATCATCGTGAGATGGGAAACGTCGCTCAGCAGAAAAGCCGCAAGGATGAGCACGATCCCCTTTGCAAGGTTATATGAGTTTGTTCTTCTGACGAACCATATTGATTTGTAGAGGAGATAGGCGACGATGATAATATCTATAAAGTCGGACACGCCGATGGTCATGAGATATTTCGTCGCTTTCTCCAGGGCGCTGCTGATAACTTCCATGCAAGGTTCCCCGTTCACTAGTCTTATCAAGTAATTATAATCCAAAACGGCGAAAAAGGCAACAGGTTTAATTGCGGTTTGAATTTAAAATATCTTTTAATATTCCCGCCGCCTCGACGACCTGCCCCTCCGTGACGAACGGGGAAAAGCTGAAGCGCACCGTTCCCGTTTCAAGCGTTCCCGCGCTCATATGCGCGCGCGGCGCACAGTGCAGCCCCGCGCGCACGCAAACGCCACGCGCGGAGAGCCTTGACGCAAGCTCCTCGCAGTCCATGCCGGCGGCGCGAACGGACAGCACGCCGCTCTGCGCCTCTCCGCAGAAAAGCTCCAGTCCGTCCGTTCCGCCGAGCGCGGCGCACATACGGCGCAGAAGCCGCGCCTCATGCAGCCGGATATTCTCCCGCCCGCGTTCCTTTATATACCCTATCCCCGCGCGAAGTCCGGCAATGCCGCAGACGTTGTGCGTTCCCGCCTCCAATCTGTCGGGCAGATAGTCGGGCATATGCTGCTCGATGCTGTCCGAGCCCGAGCCGCCGTGCAGCAGCGGCACGGTGTCGCCGCCGCAAAGAAGGATGCCCGTGCCCTGCGGACCGAAGAGCGCCTTGTGCCCCGGCATGGCGGCAAAATCCGCGCCGAGCCGGTGAAAGTCCACATCCAGTATCCCCGCCGACTGCGACGCATCGACGATGTACGGCACTGACCGCGCACGGCACAGCGCACCTATCTCATAGACGGGCAGAGCATAGCCGAACACGTTTGAAACGTGCGTACACACAACGAGCTGCGCGTCTTTAATTTTTTTCTCAAAGTCCGTAAGGGTATCAGCCGTGTCGAAAAGGCGCGTACCCGCAACACGTATGTCAGCGCCGAGCGCCGCAAGCGGGCGCGTGACGGAGTTATGCTCAAACCCGCTTATCACAACGCGCGTGCCCGCCCCGGCGAGCGAGGCGAGCGCAATGTTGAGCGCGTGGGTGGCGTTGGACGTGAACACAACGCGCGTGCCGTCCTCCATATGGAACAGCTCCGCCGCCGCCTCGCGGGCGGCGTATACCTCCTCCGCCGCGCGCAGAGCGGGCAAATGACCGCCCCTGCCGGGGCTTGCCATTGTGCGCATGGCGCCGACGACCGCGCGCTCCACGCAGACGGGCTTTATCAGGCTTGTTGCCGCGCTGTCAAGATATATCATGCCTTCACCTCGATACCTCAGTATAGTCGCCATGCTCCGTATGCCTGAATATCTTGCCGTTTATCATGTTCCTTGCGTACAGGCTGCTTATCGCCTCGTCCGCGCGGCGGCAGACGCTCACGGCGTAGCCGCAGCCGCTGGTATTCAGACCCTGCGGCGCTTTCACGACGCTCGCGGTAATGCCGAGGCTTTCAAGCTGCTTCTGCGCACGCTGTGCGTAGGTCAGCGATCTGCACATGATTAGATACTGTGTCATGCTCAAAACCCCATCTCAAACATAAAAAAGAAAAAATCCGCGGGACAGCTTGTGCCCCGCAGATGTATAACGCCATATTATCAATTGCTCCGTCGGCACAGATGCAGTACATCTTATGCCGCGCGGGCGGTGAGTGTTATTGCGCGCTCACTCCAGCAGCGCCACGGCGTGCGCCGCGATGCCCAGCCCCTCCCCCGTGAAGCCGAGCCCCTCCTCCGTCGTCGCCTTCACGCTGACGCGGGAGAGGTCGATGCCCATGGCGTCCGCCAGACGCTGGCGCATCTGCCGGATGTGCGTGGCGAGCCTCGGGCGCTGGGCGAGCACGGTGCAGTCAATATTTCCCACGGCGTAGCCGTGCTCCGCGACGATCGCGCACACGCGGCGCAGAAGCTCAATGCTGTCCGCCCCCGAAAACGCATCGTCATTGTCGGGAAAGAGCTGCCCGATGTCGCCCAGCGCCGCCGCGCCGAGCAGCGCGTCCATAAGCGCGTGTGTCAGCACGTCGGCGTCGGAGTGCCCCAGCAGCCCCTTTTCATACGGTATCTCCACCCCGCCGAGTATGAGCTTTCGCCCCTCGACAAGGCGGTGAACGTCATAGCCGTGTCCTATCCTCACTGTAATCACCCCTCGTTTTCAGTATGAGCTCGCCGAGCTGAATGTCGCGCGGAGTCGTGAGCTTGATATTGTCCTCGTCGCCGTCAACGGTGTGCGTTTTTACGCCCATTATCTCAATGGCGGAGCAGTCATCCGTCAGCGTGAGCCCGTCGCTCACAGCCTTGGTGAGCGCGCCCTTTATAAGATCGGCGTTGAAAATCTGCGGCGTCTGGACGCGCACTGTGCGCTCTCTGTCCACCGTGCCGGTGACAAGCCCGTTTTCGTCGAGCGCCTTGAGGGTATCGGTGCTGCGAATGACGGGCGCGGCGGACATATACAGCGCCGCCGCCTCGATCGTGCGGCGGATTAGCCCCTCCGTGACAAACGGGCGCGCGCCGTCATGGATGGCGATGAGCCTTGCGCCGCTTCTGACCTCGGACACGCCGGCGAGAGAGGATTCGGCGCGCGTTTTGCCGCCGCGGATGACCTTGCCGACCTTTGTGATGCCGTACTTTTTGCACAGTGACGCGACCTCCTCGACCTTTTCCATGCGCGTGACGACGATGATCTCATCGACCTCGCCGCAGTTCTGGAACGCGAGCAGAGTGCGCGCGAGCACCGGCATACAGCCCAGCTCCATCATCAGCTTGTCCGCGCCCATGCGCTGTGCGCTTCCCGCCGCGACAATGACGGCGGAGCAGGTATTGCGCTGCTCGGTTTTTTTGAATAGCTGCTTTAGTTTCATGCGCTCGACCCCTTTCGGTGTAGTATGCGTCAGCCTCTAAGCTGTCTCTTGCGGTAGAAATTCATCATGCCGTCCTGCATATCCTCAAGGTGCAAAAGCATCTTGCCCGCGCCGTAGGCGGCGCAGGATATTGCGTCGTCCACCACGACGGTGCGGATATTCGTGCTGCGCTCGATAAGGCGGTCAATGCCGTAGATGAGGCTGCCGCCGCCGGACATGATTATGCCGTTTTTGTCAAGATCGCCGACGAGCTGCGGCGGTGTGCGCTCCAAAACGGCGTGGACGGAGTCGAGAATACGGTTCATCGGCTCGACAAACGCCTCAATAAGCTCCGTTGAGTTTATCTCGACCGTCTTGGGCAGACCGTTCTTGAGATTTTGCCCCTTGACCTCCTCAATACCGACGTCCGGACGCTGGATGATGCAGCCGATGGAGCGCTTGATCTCCTCCGCCGCGCTCACGCCGATGCGGACGTTGTATTTTTCACGGATGAAGCGCACGATAGCCTCGTCAAAGCTCGACCCCGCGACCTTGATGGATTCGCACTCGACAACGCCGCCGGCAGAGATGATGGCGACCTCCGTTGTGCCGCCGCCGATGTCGATGACCATGTGCCCGTCGGGCTTGGAGATGTCCACGCCTGCGCCGAGCGCCGTGGCGACGGCGGTCTCCAGCAGGTACACCTTGCGCGCGCCGGCCTCGATGCAGGCGTCGATCACCGCGCGCTCCTCCACGCCGTTGATGCTGCTTGGCACGCAGGCGAGGATGCAGGGCTTGAAAAGGCTGAAGGACGTGATGCGGCTGATAAGCTCGCGCAGCATCTGCGCGGTTATCTCATAGTCGGATATGACGCCGGAGTTGAGCGGACGTATCGCCACGATGTTCGCTGGAGTGCGTCCGAGCATCTTCTGCGCGTCCTGTCCGACCTTGAGGATCTTGCCGGAGAACTTGTCCACGGCAACGACAGTCGGCTCGCGCATGACGACGCCCTTACCCTGCTCGAATATGAGCGTGGATGAAGTCCCCATATCTATGGCTATGTCTCTTTCAAATATATTCATGCGGCTTCTCCTAATACCTGTTCACAGTACGTATTTTTATATTTTAATCCATAGTACACGCTAACGTCAATGCTAATATTTTCGCCGCACCCGCCCTGCGCAGAGCTCCGGCACATTCGTCCAGCGTTGAGCCTGTTGTGATAATATCATCGACAAGCAGCACCGTCATGCCGTCGAGCGATGCGTCTCCGGCGCAGGCATACACGCCGCGGACGTTTTGCCGCCGTTCCTCGGCGCTTTTCGTGCCGGACTGCGCGGCGTTGTGGCGGCGCTTTTCCAAAAGCGGCAGACAAGGTATCTCCATATACTCCGCCGCACCCTCGGCTAAGAGCCGTGCTTGGTCGTACCCGCGCTCACGCAGGCGGCGGGTGCTCAGCGGCGCCCACGTCACAACGTCGGCATAGACGGCGTTATCCTCTATGCAATCCGCGAGAAGCGGCGCATAGCACTCTGCATACGCCGAAACGCCGCCGAACTTATAACGGTGCAGCGATTTTCTTACATCGCCCTCGTACCGCAGCGCGGAAAAGCACTCGTCCACATTTTCAAAAGCCCTGTCCAGCCTGCCCGCCGGCATATACGGCAGCGAGCGCTCGCAATATCCGCATACGCGCGGCTTCCCGTCGAGAAAGCGATGACAGAACGGGCAGCGCGGCGGGTAGAGAAGGTCGAGCAGCGCGTCGATGAGCCTCGCCATCACGCGACGCCGCAGAGCTTGCGCAGACGTATGCGCAGGGCGGAATAGCGCTTGGACTGGCGGTAGTTGTCTATCATATGATACGCCGTCTGATCGTCGCCGACAAGTATAAGTATCTCCCTTGCGCGGGTGACGGCGGTGTAGAGCACGTCGCGCGTCATGAGCATCTGCGAGGAGGTGCTGAGCGCGAGTATGACCGCGCGGTACTCGCTCCCCTGCGACTTGTGCACGGTCATTGCCCATGCGTGCTCAAGCTCAAGAAGAGAATCGAACGGGTAGACGGCGATACGCCCGTCAAAATTGACGGTGACATTCTCGCTGTCTGTGTCTATTTCAATGATGCGCCCGATGTCGCCGTTATATATGCCGCTCCCCGCGGCGCTGCCGTCCTCACTGCGCCAGAGTATGTCGTAATTGTTTTTTATCTGCATGACGCGGTCGCCCTCGCGGAACGTAACGTCGCCGAAGAGCTTTTCGTGTCTGCCCTCGGCAGAGGGATTGAGCGCCTCCTGCAAGCGGCGGTTAAGGTTTTTTGTGCCTAGCTCGCCCTTGCGCGTGGGCGTGAGCACCTGTATGTCGTTGGCAGGAATACCCATCTTTGTCGGCAGACGCACAGCGCACAGCTCGATTATCGTGTCAACGGAGCTTCCCGCCTGCAATCGCTTGAGACGGAAGAAATCGCCCTTATTCTCGCCGAGATCCGGGTGCTCGCCCTTATTGATGAGGTGGGCGTTGTTGACGATGCGGCTGCCCTCGTTCTGGCGGAATATCTCCGTGAGCTTCACTGTCGGCACAACGCCGCTGCGGATGACGGCGGAGAAAACGTTCCCCGGTCCGACAGACGGGAGCTGATCCGCGTCGCCCACCATCACAAGGCGCGCATCGTCCGGCATTGCGCGCAAAAGCGCGTCGATGAGCGTTATATCCACCATGGAGCACTCGTCCAGTATCACCGCGCCGCAGTCGAGCTTGTCATTTTCGTCCTTTGTGAACACAACGCGCTCGCCGTCCTCGGCAAACTTCGCGCCGAGCAGACGGTGCACCGTTACGGCTTCCTCGCCGCTCAGCTCGCTCATGCGCTTGGCGGCGCGCCCTGTGGGCGCGGTGAGGAGCGTTTTCAGCCCCATGTCGCCGAACATCGCCAGTATCGCGCGCACGGAGGTGGTTTTGCCTGTGCCGGGTCCGCCGGTGATGACAACCATCTGGTGTTCAAGCGCGAGGCGCAGGGTATCCTTTTGCAGCGGGGCGTATTCTATCCCCTGCCGCCGCTCTATGCGCTTTATCAGCGCGGGTATGTCCATATCCCCGTCATAGCGCGTGTGGCACATACGCGCCATGCGCGCCGCCGCGTCCGTCTCCGCCTCGTATATCTCCGGCAGGTAGCACGCCTGTCGTCCGGCGATCTCCTCGCATATTATCTGTCCGGTCTCTATAAGCTCGTCAATGCCCTCGTCCACAGCCTCCGGCTCGACGCTGATAAGCTCCGCCGTCGCGGCGGCGAGCTTGTCGCGAGGGATAAAGCAGTGCCCGTTGTTGAGATTATGGCGGAGCTCAAAGAGCGCGGCGGCGTTTATGCGGTTGCGGCTGCTGCCGTCAAGCCCCATCTCCAGCGCCAGCGCGTCCGCCTCGGAAAAGCGCCCGCCGATGTGACCTGTGGCGAGTATATACGGGTTCTCGCGCAGAAGCTCCAGCGCTTTGTCGCCGTAGAACTTATACATACGCATGGCGAGTATCGGTCTCACCCCGAAGGAGCATACAAACTCCATTATCCGCCGCACCCCCGCCTGACGGCGAAAGTCCTTTGAGATGCGGCGCGCCTTGTCAAGGCTGATGCCCTTGAGCTGGGCGAGCTTTTCCGGCGCGGATTCCAGCACGTCGAGCGTCTTGTCGCCGAAGCGGTCAACTATCAGCGCCGCCGTGGTAGGACCGATGCCCTTGACCGTGCCGCCCGCGAGGTAATCATATATCGCGCTCGCGCTCGTCGGCAGAAGCCGCTGGGCAAACTCCGCCTTGAACTGCCGCCCGTGGACGCTGTGATTCATCCATGCGCCGCTTGCGATCATGGATTCGCCGGGCGCGGCATACGGGAAGCACCCAACGACCGTCACGTTCTCGCCGTTGCCGTCGCGCAGACGCAGAACGGTGTAGCCGTTTTCCTCGTTTTTATATATTACTGAGTCTATCGTGCCGGACAGCTCCAAAAGCTCGTTGCCCTGCTCCATGCGCCCGCGCCTCCTCTATCTCAGGATCATTATGGTTTATTACCCCTGCTCGATCAGCGGCTTCAGAAACTGCCCCGTGTAGCTATGCTCGCACTTGGCGCACTCCTCCGGCGTTCCCTCAAAAACGAGCGTTCCTCCGCCGTCGCCGCCCTCCGGACCGAGATCGACTATATGATCGGCGATCTTTATTACGTCGAGATTGTGCTCTATCACGATGACGGTATTGCCCGCGTCGGCAAAACGGTCAAGGATGTTTATGAGCCTGTGCACATCCGCGATGTGAAGCCCTGTCGTCGGCTCGTCGAGGACGTACACCGTGCTGCCGGTGCTGCGCTTTGAAAGCTCCGTCGCGAGCTTTACGCGCTGCGCCTCCCCGCCGGAGAGCGTCGTGCTGGACTGCCCCAGCTTTACGTAGCCAAGCCCGACGTCGTAGAGCGTCTGTATCTTATTTAATATTTTCGGCTGGGCGGCGAAGAAGGAGCACGCCTCCTCCACGGTCATGTCCAGCACGTCCGCGATGCTCTTTCCCTTGTACTTGACCTCCAGCGTCTCGCGGTTATAGCGCCGCCCGCCGCACACGTCGCACGGCACGTACACGTCCGGCAGAAAGTGCATCTCTATCTTTATCAGCCCATCGCCGGAGCACGCCTCGCAGCGCCCGCCCTTGACGTTGAACGAGAAGCGCCCCTGCGTGTACCCGCGCAGCTTCGCGTCCTGCGTGGAGGCGAAAAGGTCGCGGATGTCGTTGAAAACGCCGGTGTAGGTCGCGGGGTTGGAGCGCGGACTGCGCCCTATCGGGCTCTGGTCGAGCGCGATGACCTTGTCAACATACTCAAGCCCGTCAATGCCCGCGCACTTGCCGGGGCGCACCTTGACGCGGTTTTTCTCCGCGGCGAGGGTCTTGTACAGTATCTCGTTTATCAGCGACGACTTGCCGCTGCCCGATACGCCCGTAACGCACACTATCTTGCCCAGCGGTATCTCCACGTCGATATTCTTCAGGTTGTTCTCGCTTGCGCCGCGTATCACGAGGCTTTTGCCGTTTCCGGCGCGGCGCGACACGGGCACGGGGATGTGCTTTTTCCCGCTGAGATACTGCCCCGTCACGGATTCGGGACAGGCGCATATGTCCTCAATGCTGCCCGCCGCCACGACCTTGCCGCCGTTCACGCCCGCGCCCGGCCCTATATCCACGATGTAGTCCGCCGCGCGCATGGTCTCCTCGTCGTGCTCGACAACGATGAGCGTGTTGCCGAGATCGCGTAGCTGCTTGAGCGTGTTGAGGAGCTTGTAGTTATCACGCTGATGAAGCCCTATGCTCGGCTCGTCGAGGATATACAAAACCCCCATAAGGCTTGAGCCTATCTGCGTGGCAAGGCGGATGCGCTGGCTCTCGCCGCCGGACAGCGTCGCGGCGGAGCGCGAGAGCGTCAGATAGCCCAGCCCCACGTCGCGCAGAAAGCCGAGGCGGGCTCTTATCTCTTTTATAATGCGCTCCGCTATGAGCCGCTCCTTTGCGGTAAGCTCCAGCGAATCAATGAACGCGAGCGCCTTTACAACGGAGAGGTCGGTAAACTCCGCAATGTTCATCCCGCCCACGGTGACGGCGAGCGCGGAGTCCTTCAAGCGCCGCCCTTTGCACACGGGGCACGGCGTTTCCGACATACATTCCTCAATATCCGCGCGCATGGCGGGGCTTTGTGTCTCCTTATAGCGGCGCTCAAGGTTGTTGACAATGCCCTCAAACTCGCGCTTTATAACGCCGTAGCCCTCCGCCTTTTCATAGTGGAGAAGCAGCGGCTCTCCCTTCGTGCCATAGAGTATCGCGTCCACGGCGGCGGCGGGCAGATCCTTTATCGGGTCTGTCAGCTTGAAATGATACCGGCGGGAGAGCGCCTCAAAGTACATTCTGGATATGGAGTCGCCCTTGATGTTGCCCCAGCCGCTCGCGGTAATGCCGCCATCCATAATGCTGAGGTTCTCGTTTGGCATGATGAGCGAGGGATCGACAAGAAGCTGTACGCCGAGTCCCGTGCACTTAGGGCAGGCGCCGTGCGGATTGTTGAACGAGAAAAGGCGCGGGGTCAGCTCCTCGATAGATATGCCGCAGTCCGGGCAGGCGTAGTTCTGCGAGAAAGCGATCTGCCTGTCCTCGCCCACGAGATCGACGAGCAGCAGCCCGCCCGCGAGCGACAGCGCCGTCTCCGCCGAGTCCGTCAGGCGGCGGGAAATGTCAGGCTTTATGACAAGGCGGTCAACGATTATCTCAATATTGTGCTTTTTGTTCTTGTCGAGCTTTATCTCCTCCGCGAGGTCGTAGATGCTGCCGTCAGCGCGGACGCGGACATAGCCGGACTTCTTCGCGTCCTCAAAAACCTTCGCGTGCTCGCCCTTGCGCGCGCGCACGACGGGCGCGAGTATCTGGATACGGCTGCCCTCCGGCAGCTCCATGATCCGGTCAACGATCTGGTCAATGCTCTGCTGGTGTATCTCCTTGCCGCACCTTGGGCAGTGCGGCACACCGATACGCGCCCACAGCAGACGGAGGTAGTCATATATCTCTGTGACCGTGCCGACGGTGGAGCGCGGGTTTTTTGATGTGGTCTTCTGGTCGATGGATATGGCGGGCGAAAGCCCGTCGATATAGTCCACATCCGGCTTGTCCATCTGTCCGAGGAACATTCGCGCGTAGGAGCTGAGGCTCTCCACGTATCTGCGCTGCCCCTCGGCATATATCGTGTCGAACGCGAGACTGGACTTGCCGCTGCCGGAGAGCCCTGTCACAACGACAAGCTTGTCGCGCGGTATCTCAAGGTCGATATTTTTAAGGTTATTCTCTCTCGCGCCTTTTATAAATATGTTACTTTGCATTGCTGACTTAGTCCTCTGTGATAATGTCCGCTGTTTTTCCCCGTGTGAGCTTTATCAGCTCAGCCGGAGACAGCTCGATCTGATACCCTATTCTGCCCGCGCTCACGCACACGCTGTCTATGCCGTTCAAGCTCTCATGATATACCGTCGTATAGAGCTTCTTCATTCCCACCGGCGAGCAGCCGCCGCGTATATAGCCCGTCGCCGCGTTTATTTCGCTCACGTGCAGCATTGCCACCGACTTCTCCCCTACCGCCTTCGCCGCCTTTTTCAGGTCAAGCTCCGCCGCGACGGGAATGACGAAAACGTATATGCCCTTGCTCGCACCGCGCGTGACAAGGGTCTTGAATACCTTTTCCGGCGCGACGCCGGTGAGCTTCGCCACGCTCACGCCGTCAACCGCGCTCTCGCCGTGGGCGTATTCATGCGGGATATATCTTATCCTCTTCTGCTCCAGAAGCCTCATTACATTTGTTTTCTGTTCTGCCGCCTTTGCCATGCTCATAAAATCCTTACAAAAAAATTGTCAGAATATTATACCTCATTTCCTCCGTACTTTCAAGCATAATCCGCATATAAAAGCCGGAATGTTGTAGGACTACAATACATATTGGACAAGTGAATAAAAAGATATGAAGGATATGGTCTCATGAGTTATAGTTGAGTT
>CAKTKT010000024.1 GCA_934572325.1 uncultured Oscillospiraceae bacterium | reverse complement strand
GCCCCGCCGTTGTTGTAGGAGAGCTCCGCAATGAGAAAATGCAGCAGCAGGTTGAACGCATAGCATATCGCCAGTATCAGCAGTATCTCCCGCAGGCTGTTGTGCGCGGCGAGATAGGGCACGGACAGTATCCCCGCGCCCACGCCGTGCCCGACGATGATGCTCGCCGCTTCAAAAAAGCTGAGCCTTGATTCGCCCTTGATCTTGGACATAGCATATACCTCTCAGACGGTTTTTATGTTATTCTATCATATTGCGCGGAAATATCAAAGCATATTCTCCGCCCTTTACCCTCGGCGTAGCTCGGTTTTCAGCTCCTCCGAGGTCATGATGCGCGCGCCGATGCGCGCCATGTCCGCGCGGTAGCGCCGCGTGGCGAACACCACCGGCACGCCGGACGCGCGGCAGAGCGCTATCGTCTCGGCGCAGGCGGGCACTGTTGCCGCCGCCATGGGGATGCACAGCGGCGACGCGGGGTTTATGAACCCGTTTTGCATATCTATCATCACAAGGGCGTATCTGCTCATCTTTCGTCTACCTCACTTGTTATGCGTCGCTTTGATGATGCCACGCCGCGCGCTGTATGTCAAGAGGGGGCGCACAAAAAGTTGACACGGCAGGCGAAGCATGATAAAATTTAATAGTTTTTACGTTTTCGACTAAATCACTCGATAGGTGGTGCGACCATGTTGCCTTTGGAGAATATCACATTGAGCGGGCTGCTCACCCGCACGGCGCGCAAATATCCCGCGCGTCACGCCGTCTGGTTTGACGGAGAGTATACGAGCTATGCCGAGCTTGAGCGGCAGGTCATCGAGTGCGCCGGACGGCTCATGACCCTCGGCGTCCGCAGAGGGGATCGCGTCGCCGTGCTGTCCGATCCGCGCCTGTACGGCATTGTCACGATGTACGCCGTTGAGTATATAGGCGCTGTCGCCGTCATGCTCAACACCAGTCTCAACCTGCCGGAGCTTCTGCCCCTGATAGAGCAGACGGGCGCGGAGTATCTGCTGATCGGTCATGCCGACAAGGGCGACGGGTACTTTGAGACGATGTTCGACGGCGCGGCGCTGCCGGAGTGCCTGCACCGCATCCTCAGCCTCCGCCACGGCTGCGGCGGGTATCCCGTGCTGGGCGATCTTGCTCCCGCGCCGGAGAGCGCCGTGCGCGCGGCGGCGGATGCGGTCACGCCGCAGGATACCGCCACCATTCTCTTCACCTCCGGCTCGACCTCGCGCCCGAAGGCGGTGTGCAACAGCCACTACTCCCGCATAAACGGCGGCATACAGCAGGCGTTCGACCTCGCCATGACGCGCGACGACGTTGTCCTCGTCGCCATGCCTATCTTCCACTGCTTCTGCATCTCCGTCAACCTCATGACGGCGCTCGCGGTGGGCGCGTGCATCTGTATTCCGGAGAACCGCCGCACCGTCAACCTCGTGGAGGCGATAGAGCGCGCGGGGTGCACCGTCGTCAACTGTGTGCCGACGATGTTCCTCGCCATGCTGGCAAAGGAGGATTTCTCCCCCGCGCGGCTCAAGACCCTACGCATCGGCGTTATCGCCGGCGCGGGGTACTCCGTCGAGGATTTCTTCTATGTCCAGAACACCATCGGCAGCCATTTCACGCTCATGTCCAGTCTCGGACAGACGGAGTGCACCGCAGGGCTGACCGTGTGCAATATCGACGATCCCATCGAGGTCAAAAGCACGACCGTGGGGCATTTCATGAACCATGTCGAGGGCAAGATTGCCGATATGAAGACCGGTGCGCCGCTGCCCGTGGGCGAGACGGGGGAGATCTGCGTGCGCGGCTACCTCGCCATGCAGGGCTACTACGGCGATCCGGAGGCGACGGCGAAAACGCTCGACGCCGACGGCTGGGTGCATACGGGCGATCTCGGCGTGCTGGACGCGGCGGGCAACATCACGCTCAAGGGGCGCTGCAAGGAGCTTATCATACGCGGCGGCGAGAATATCAGCCCGCTGGAGATAGAGCAGGCGCTCGCGGCGAACCCCGCCGTCGCGCTTTGCAAGGTGATAGGCGTGCCCGACCGGCACTTCGGCGAGGAGGTCTGCGCCTGCATCATCCGCGCCCCCGGCGCGGAGCTTGACGCGGACGCGGTGCGCGGCTGGCTGCGACCGCGCATTGCGTATTTCAAGATACCGCGCTACGTGCTCTTCTACGACACGCTGCCCAAAACGCACAAGGGCGCCGTCAGCACCGGCGAGTGCAAAAAGCTTGCCATGCGCGACCTGTTCGGAACGGAATAATATACTTTCACCCGCCGGTCGGCTGACCGGCGGGTGAAGCGTTTATGCGCCGTATTATTCCGCGTCCGTCTCCGCGCCCGCAGCATCCTCAAGCTCGAAAACGGCGCGTTCACCGTCCCATGTAAACACAACGGGGGTGACGGTCAGCTCGTTGCCGAACACATCCCGAACGATGAACGCATAGGCGTAAGCTCCGGCGGGCAGAGGCTCGGCAGTGAGCGCGAGGTCATTTGTGAGCATGACGGGCGTGCCGTAGGCTGTGCCCAGCTTGCGTCCGGTCTCCACGCTGTATACCGAAAGATACGGCACGAACTCCGCACCGTAGAGGGCGGACATATCGTATACATCGCGCCCCGGCATCTCTATTGCGCTGTCCAGGGAATTCCACAGTCCGTAAAACTCGAAATGACCGGCGTAGGGGTCAGTCTCCTCCTCCGCGTCAGCGCCCCCCGCACCGTCCGCCGCATAATCCGCATTCGACCAGAGCGGAGTGTCGTATATATACCCCGCGCGGAGAACGCCCTCCGTGGTGAAGTCCTCCTCCGTGATGACGCCGGGGATGTTATACAGCACGTGCGTGTCCGTCTCCTCGTTAATCTCCACGTTGCACGGCGCACCGTTGAACATGAGCCAGCGCCCGTCAAAGCGGTCGGTGAACACGCCCGCGTCAAAATCCGCCTCAACGTTTTCCCAGCGCCCGTAGGAGATCCATCTTCCGCTCGCCTCGTCATAGCTGAGCAGCAGCGCGTCCACCGCGTCCACCGCGCCCGCGGCGTTTGTGACGTCAAGACGCAGATGCCCGTCCTCCGTGCCGCTGACCTCCGCCTCGACAACATAGTCGTCATAGCTTATCTCAGGCAGACGCCCGACCGTGTCATACACCCATGCGGGCGCCGTCCACCCCATGTTCACCGCGTCCAGAAACGCCAGATACGCGGGGTTGGCGCTGCTGCGCGCGTAGCGGTCGAGCGAACCGGCGCTCGCCGTCGGGTCATAATAGAACGACAGCCCGTGGGAATAGCTGCGCGTGGGACCCTTTATCGAGTAGAGCACCGCGTCATCCACCGCGGCGAGCACGGCGTTGACCGTCTCGCGGCTCAGTCCTCCGTCACGCCCGCGCGCGGCAAAGTCGGCAAGATCGACCATGGTGGAGAGCATATAGTGCTCCGTGCGTCCGGCAAAGTACGCAAACGTGCCGAACGCCTCCGGATCGCTCAAAAGTGCGCTAAGCTCCGTAAAAAGCTGCGCAAAGGCGTCGGTCACGGCGTCGATGCGGGAAAGATCGATGACGGAGAAGGTGATAAAGCTGCTCGTGCCGCCCGTGCCCTGCTCGGCGTACTTCTGCTGGGCAAAGTCGCAGAAGCTGCGCCCGAACTGCGCGCCGGTGCACTCCGGCACGTCGTAGAGGTATTGCAGCCACGCCCCGTAAGCGCTGCCCTCGCCCGCAACGACCTCCTCCGAGGCGATGAGGTAATCCGCGCCGGTCTTGACCGCCTGCGCGGTCTCAAGGCTCGCCATCAGGCAGGTGTCGAGCACGAGCGCCTCCATATGCGCGCCGGAATCGGCGAGCGCACGGCCGAGATCCTCCAGCGACATTATCGCGCCGCCGTGCTTCTCGTCAACGATAAGCCCGCCGCTGCTGCCGCCGCCGTGATCCCACAGCACCAGCATATATTTATCGGCAGGGTACTCCGCCGTGCCCCAGCGGATGAAATCCGACAGCGTCTCGGCGGAAGCCATGTTCTTCAGCGCGTCCTCGTATACGAGCGTGAACCCGTCCGCGTCATAGCTGTAGCGCTGAAGCCTGTTCTCGTCGATGTCCAGCCCGACGCTCGCCTCCGCCTGCCATTTCTTCGTGCCGCCGGTCTGTATGACGACGTTTACCTCTTCGTTCGGCACGGTCGAGGCGATCTCCTCAAGGTTGACGGTCGCCATGCCGCCGTCTGATTCAAGATCCGTGCCGCAAAAGTACATCAGCATCGTCCACGCCGCCGCTGCCGCGCCGCCGTCGTTATCGGCGGCATCGTCGGCAGCGGGAGCGGGGGCAGCGCCGCAGGCGGCAAGGCTCGTCAGCACGACGAGCGCGAGGATGAGCGACAAGAGCTTATTCGTGTTCTTCATATCTCCTCCCGATACGGCGCATCACCACACGGCGATGCGCTCCTCCGGCGCGAGGTACATTCCGTCGCCGGGCTGAATGTCATATGTATCGTGGAATTTTTCAAACTGCTGCAGGGTGACGTTCACGCGCAGGTAGCTGAGCGGGTGGGGGTCAGTCTTGGCGAGCTGAAGCTCCGCCTCCCGTGTGCCCTGCTTGCGCCAGATGGCGGCAAAGCTGCGGAAAAAGAGGTCGTAGTCGAAATCCGGATCGTCGGCGGCGATGGCGAGCATACATTTCAGCCCGCCCATGTCGGCGATAGCCTCGGTCTGCACCTGCGCGCCGCTGTAATTGTCCGCGCCCTCATAGGGAACTATGCCGTCGTAGTACGCGATGAGCTTCGCCGCGCGGTCGTTGAACGCGGCGCGATCTGCGTCCGTCCACCAGTTTTTCAGCGCGCCGTCCTTGTCGAACTGCGAGCCGCTCGTGTCGAACGCATGGCTTATCTCGTGCCCTATCACAACGCCGATACCGCCGAGGTTTTCCTCGCGGCTGGCGTTCTCGTTGTAGAACACGCCGCCGAGTATGCCGTTGATGATGTTGATGGAGTTGTCCTGCGGGTCATAGAAGGCGTTGACCTGATTGACCGCCATGCCCCACTCCTCGGGATCGACCTTCGCGTTGACATGGCGCAGATCGTCCTCGCGGGCAAAGCGATTGACGGCGATAACGGCGTCAAGATAAGTTCCGCCGTCCGCCGCGCCGCTTATCTCGAGCGCGGAGTAATCGTCCAGCTTATCAGGGTACGCCGCGCGAACGGTCATGCTGTCCAGCTTTTCCACAGCGCCCGCGCGCATCTCGTCGGAGAGCCAGTCCTCCTCGCCGAGCATCACGCGGTAGTGGGCTATCACCTCGTTAATGATCTCGCTTATGTCCTCGCGCGTCTTTTCCGAGCAGAATTTTTCGATGTAGAGGTTGTTCATGGGACCTTCCAGCAGGGCGGCGACGACGTTATACGCCGCGGTCTCGTCGTCCTCGGTGCCGGTTATGCCGTTGACGGCGTTGGAGATCTCCACATACCTGTCATACGCCTCACGGTCGAGCACGGCGCATGAGCCGACGGCAAGGCGCACCTTGAGATAGTCCTTCATCTCTTCGAGATTCTTCTCTGCGTATATTCCGCCCATCGCGCCCAGCCACTCCGGCTCGGGCAGGAGGTATTTTGCGGATGCGCCGTAGCCGTATGCGTCGAGCATCTCCGGCAGCGGGAACGTTCCGGCGAGCTTTTCAAGCCCCGCGCGGTCGTAGGCGTTGTTTATCCTCTCGTAAAAATCCGCCTCGTACTGCGCGGAGCGGGGCAGCTCGTGCGCGGCGCACAGCGCCTCAAACGTCAGACAGCCCTCCATCACGTCCTCCGCCTCGTCCTCGGTGTAGCCAAGGCGGGAGAGGAGGTACACGGCAGTGTCGTGATGGAGCATATAGTAGAGCTGGCCGAGGTCGGTCATTCCGTTGTTGTACTCGTCCGCGTCGCCGAGACACAGCGAGGTCGAGTCGATGCCCACGGTGTACTCCGTCGGCACGTCAAGATCGGCGCTGGTGCTGACGGAGAAGAGCGAGAGCCCGAGATCCATCGCGTCGCCCGTGAGAAAATCCGTCATCTCATCGAGCGAGGTGATGCGCTCTATCGCGGACATATACGGCGCGACAGGCTCAACGCCGAGGGCGTTTCGCGTGTCCCAGTCGGTGACGACGGAGTACAGGCTCTGCACGAGCTGCGCCTCGTGGCTCGTGAGTGAGCCGTCCGTCAGAAGCGACTTCATCTGCGCGTCCAGCTCGTCTCCAAGCTCGGAGAAAGAGGAGATGCTGCTGCGTCCGGCGGGGATCTTGGCGGAGGCTATCCACTCGCCGTTGATGCTCGCGGCAAAGTCATCCTGCTGGCGGATCTTCGCGTCGGCGCTCACCGTGCCGACAAGGTCGGAGTTTACCCACGCCGTGCCGCGCGCGGCGGCTGTCGGGGCTTCCGTGCCCTCGCCGATAACGTCCGGCGTCGCCTCAGCGGGCGCGGCTGTCTCCTGCGCGGGGGGAGAGGTCTTTGTGCATGCGCCGAGCGACAGGCACATTGCCAGCGCCAGCAGCAGTGCGATAATCTTAGATCTCATATGCTTGCTCCTTATATATTATTTAAAATTTATGGCTTCTCTTTTACTGCGCGTCTGCGCCCTCGGCGGTCTCCGCCGCCCAGATGTCCGTGGGGCGGGCGCTGCGCCGTCTGCCATAGAGGACGAGACAGACGCATACGGCGATCTCCACCGCGCAGGCCATCGCCGTGCCCTCTATGCCGAACGCGGGGTCATAGGCAAAGCTCTTCGCGGCGCTGCCCGCGTCGAGCTTGAACACGGCGTAGGGCATGACGTTGCCGCTGTTGGGCAAGCCGAGGATTATGTTCTGCGTGAAGTTCCACGCGGCGTGTATCGCCGCGGCGCACCAGAAGCTGTCGAAGTAATACATCGCCAGCGAGAATTGCAGCCCGCAGAGGATGAGATTGACAACGGCGAGCGCGGACACGCCGGGGTTTGCCAGATGCAGCGCCGCGAAAAACAGCACGTTGCCGAGTATCGCCGCGACCGGCGAGCGGTATGTGCGCATTAGGCGCTGATATAGAAAGCCGCGGCATAGAGCCTCCTCCGCCGAGGACTGGATGAACACTGCAATGAAAATGAGCACGAACGACACGGGGCGGAACGAATCAAAGTACAGACGGATGTCGCCATTGAGCATTGCGATCGCGGCGCACAGCACGTTCGTGCCGCCGCCTATCGCAAGCCCGACGCCGACATTGCGCCATGTGTTGCCGCGCACCCCGCTGCCCAGCGCGCCGAGGATGGGGCGGTTTTTCGGGATGAGCACGAGCACCAGCAGCACGACTATCCATATGCCCAGAAAATCCAGATAGCCGGAGGCGGTTATCCATGCGTCGTTCTCCGCCAGCGCGGGGTACAGACGGACGGCGAGCGCCGTAAAGCAGGAAAAGCCGATCTGTCCGACAAACAGCATTGCCAGCGCCGCAAGCCAGAGCAGCGGCAGAGAGAGTATTTTCTTAACGACCGCGCCCGCTGCGGACGGCGCGGAGAGCTTTTCGTTCATTTTGTCTGCCTCCGTATAGTGCTTTTTATTTAATACGTTTGTCTCAGAAAAAAGTTACACGGGAATGATATTTTTTAATAAAATGTATTTTTCTTCCGACAGTGCGCAAAATAACTGCGCAGATACACAACGGATATATCGGAGGAAAAGCACATGAAAACAATGAAAACGCGGGCGGCGCGGCTGGGGCTGTGCATCGCCGCGCTCGCCATGGCGGCGGCGCTCGTTATGCCTGCGTGCGCCTGTGCCGACGGCGGGGACTACATCACCGTGCGCAAAACGTGGCAGCACGGCTCTGTACCCGAAGGCGAGCGGGCGCAGTCCGTCACGGTTACGATACTCGCCGACGGCGCGGAGTATGCAACGCTCACGCTCACGGCGGCGAACGCCGCGCCGGACGGGAGCTGGACGGGCAGCGTCGGACCTGTGCCGGTTTACAACGAGCGCGGTGAGCCGATAAGCTACACCGTGGCAGAGCCCGCCGTCGCGGGCTACAGCTCCGCCGTGACGCGCCAGCCGAAGCTCGCGGACGTGCTGGCGTTCAACTGGGGCGGCAAGATAACGCCCGCGAGCGAGCCGAGCTACGCTCTCGGCGCGTCCAACCTCGTCGCGGCGAACAAGGGCGGCAGCTATTACGTCTGGACGCGCGATACGCTCACGGACACCGAGCGCGCCCGCTTGCTCGATAAGATAAACGCCGCAGGGCTTCAAGGCTTCGGCAAGGCGCTCGCGGAGACGAACACGGAGTTTCAAAGCGGGCTTCCGGCTGAATTTTCGTCCGGAAGCGTCAGTATACGCGAGGATAGCGGCGGCGCTGTGATAGAGTTTGCCCAGACCAATGCGTGGAGCTTATTCTATGCCGGCACACTCGTCAAGACCGAGGCACAGGCGGCGGAGATAACGAACACCGCCGACGCGCGCCCCACTGCAACGCCCACACCGACGGCAGCACCCACGCCGACGGCAATACCCACGCCAACGGCAGCGCCCACGCCGACACCCACGGATCTGCCGATACCGTCGCCCTCGCCGAGCGCCCAGCCTACCTCTACCCCTGCGCCGACGCCGACGGTTACGCCTGCGCCCACGCCCGCTCCGGCGATACCCAAGACTGCGGACGCGCGCGGGCTTGCGCTGTGGGCGGCTGTGACAGTGCTTTCGGGCGCGGGGCTTGCGCTGTGCCTCGCCGCGCTCCGACGAAAAGCGAAATAATATCCCGCGCAGCGCCGCGCACACGCGATTGCCGCAGAGCCTCGGCTCTGCGGCAATCGGCGGTCTCTCTTCGCTTATCCGGGGTTCGCGTCCTCCCCCAGCGCCGCGCGCAGCTTCTCCAGCGCGCGCTTTTCTATGCGCGATACATACGAGCGGCTTATGCCGCAGAGCTTTGCGGTCTCGCGCTGGGTCAGGGGCTTTGCCCCGCCTAGCCCGTAGCGCAGTGTGATCACCGCGCTCTCCCGCTCGGTCAGCTCGTGCTCCACGTGCTCGCGCAGGGTGCGGCATATTTCCTCGCTGCCGATGACGTCCGCCATGTCGTCCTCGCAGGCGACGACGTCCATCACCGAAAGCCCGTTCCCGTCGCTGTCCACGTCCAGCGCGTCCGACAGACTCATATCTCCCGCCGTCTTTTTCTGCGAGCGGAAGTACATGAGTATCTCATTTTCAATACACCGGCTGGCATAGGTCGCAAGGCGCACGCCCTTGTCGGCGCGATAGGTGTTGACGCCCTTTATGAGCCCTATCGTGCCGATGGAGATAAGGTCGTCGATGCTGTCTGTCTGGGTGTAGTACTTCTTCATGATGTGCGCCACGAGCCGCAGGTTGTGCTCAACGAGCCTGTTGCGCGCCTCGACGTCGCCGCGCTCCGCCCAGAGCGCAAGGCATTTCCGCTCCTCCTCCGCCTCCAGCGGCTTGGGAAACGAATCCCCCGGCGCTATCCTCAGCGTCATCAGCAGACCGTTCATCAGCAGTAGTATCGCCGTGTCCAGCATTTTCTCACCTCTGTTCATTCTATTTCACAGAGACTCGTACTATTTCGGCAAACTCTGCATAGACGCGAAACAGCGCCTCCGGAACATTCCGGAGGCGCTTCATCGTGCGGCGTTATATGCTTGTTATGCCGTGCTCTACGGCGGTCTCCCGCGCCCAGCCGTAGCAGCCGCGCGCCTGAAGCTCGCCAAGGATCTCCATGATGGTGGTCATCCTGCGCGCCTTGCACGCCTTGACAAACTCTTTCTTCAGACGGTCGAGCTTCATGTTCATGTAGCCGCCTGCACCGCCGGTAACACCGCCGAGCGCGCCGTCGTCAACGGCGTTTTTCTTCAAAAGTGACATTGCGTATACCTCGTTTCCGTGTCGCTGTCGTATAATACGCAGTCCGCGGCGAAATGTTACGCCGCGTCAGTCGCCCATGCAGATGCCGATGTCGCGCGCGACCTGAATGATGGGGTGGTCAACGGGCAGGAACTTCGTCTTGCTCGCGGCGTCGTCGAGCGGGATGGAGCATATCTCGCCGTTCTGGATGGCGACCATGCGCCCGTACTGCCTGTTGATGATGAGATCGGCGGCGGCTGTGCCGAAGCGCGTGGCGAGCACGCGGTCATACGGGCAGGGGGGACCGCCCCGCTGATAGTGCCCGGGAACGGTCACGCGGGTCTCCTGTCCGGTGAGCGCCTCCAGCTCCGCCGCGAGCGCATAGGACACGGTGGGGTAGTGGCTGTTCTCCTTCTTCTTGCGGCTTGCCTCCTCGTCGAGCTTCACATCGTCCACGGATACCGCGCCCTCGGCGCACGCGATGATGGAAAAGCCGCGTCCGGCTCTGTCGCGGCGGGCGATAAGCTCGGCGACCTTGTTCACGTCGTAGGGTATCTCCGGAATGAGTATGGCGTCCGCGCCGCTGGCGATGCCCGCGTGCAGCGTCAGCCAGCCCGCATCGCGCCCCATAAGCTCCACAACGAAGGTGCGCCCGTGTGAGCACGCGGTGGAGTGGATGTAGTCAATGACATTCGTGGCGATATTTACCGCGCTCTGAAAGCCGAAGGTCGTGTCCGTGCCCCAGATGTCGTTGTCGATGGTCTTGGGCAGGGTGACGACGTTCATGCCCGCATCGGCGATGAGCTTGGCGCTCTTCTGCGTGCCGTTGCCGCCCATGATGACAAGGCAGTCGAGGTTGAGGCGGTTGTAGGTGTCGCGCATGGCGGGGATCATGCTCTCGCCGTCCTCGTCGATGATGTCCTTGCCGGGTATATAGCGCTGGCGCGAGGTGCCGAGGATGGTGCCGCCCTCGGTGAGTATGCCGGAGAAGTCCTTCGGCTCCATAAACTTATAGTCGCCGTCGGCAAGCCCGCGGTATCCCGCGTACATACCGAATATTTCAACGTTATTTTCAAGCTTCTCAAACAGAGCCTTGCCAATGCCGCGTATCGCCGCGTTGAGACCCTGACAATCGCCGCCGCTGGTGATGAGGGCAACGCGAGTCATTCTTTTCATTGCCGATACCTCCTATTACTTCATGATATATTATGTTACATAGCGCCGAAAAAAGCAATTGTTAATTCATACAGATTCGGCGGAATAACGGCGTCAGAAATGAAATGCGGATTGCTATTTTAGCCATACCGTGATAAAATCAGGGCATATCTCAAATATTCAGACGTAAGGAGCTTATGCAATGACACAGCCGATACAGCCCAACGACATCAAATGGAGCGACGACAAGGAGTGGGAGGAATTTAAAAAGCAAGCCGTACAGGACGAGCTTTACTATAACGGTCCCGGCGATCTTCTCGACACGGCGGAGGGGCGGGCAAAGTTCTGCCGTCTGAACGATACCACTGTTTTCCAGAAGCCCGACCCGCAGTACCCCGGCTATAAGATATGGGTGTTCAACAACAAGGGGCAGGGGCTCGTCGTGAAAAAGCGCAGCCGCGTCGATCCGGCGCTCATGGAGAATGTCGAGTATGACGCCGAGGGCAGCGAGATGAGCCGCTCCTACGAGCCGGCATAAACCCGGACAAAAAAGAGCCGCCTGTTGTGCTTTCCTCACAAGGGAAGCACAACAGGCGGCTTTGCGTTATGTTGTCGCCATAAAGCTATGTGATTTGATCCCTGCCCTAATCTCGCTGCCGCCCGTTCTCGCTGCTGATCCGGATATTCATTTTCTTTATCTTGTGCTTCCAATTAAAATACTGGAAGAGCCAGAACACAACGAAAGCGGCAGCGAAAGCGCCCGCATAGGTGAGAACGCCGAGGGCGGAGTGCTTCATCCAATTTGCGACATAGGCGATCGGCAGTATAATAGCGCTGACAATCAGAAAGTATATGCCGCTTTGCTTGGCAAAGCTCCACGAGTCAAGCTCCCATATCACAGACGCCGCCGCAAGCCCCGCGCCCATGAGCACGCACAGAACGGTCTGCAAAATGACTGCGTTCAGCTCGCTTCCCATCGTGTCGATAAGCTCCGGCGTGACAGGGTAGAAAGAGCCGTCCCCAATGCAGACGGAGATAAACAGAGTGATCACAAACCCGATGGCGATCCCTATTGGCACTCCGAGCAGTCCGCGCTTTATAATTTCCTTTTTCATTGATACCACCTCATATTCCCAATATTTGCTTGATTTTTGAAACATACCGCCGCGAAACATAAGTAACCGTTCCGTTTGAGAGAGAAACGCATATCGTCCCGACAAAGCTGAGATCAAAGCCCGTGACCTTTTTAAGGTTTATGATCTCGCTGTTGGATATGCGCACGAAAGCGCTGTTCGCAAGGCGCTGCTCCGCTTCATACAGCCGCAGGCGGAGAAGATAAGCGCCGTTTTCCGTTTCGGCACAGACCTTGCCGTCCGAGGCGTAGACCCGATAAATCCGGCTTGGCTCAAGCACCGTCGCCCGCTCGTCTGCAAAGCCGGCTATCATTTGAGCCTGCTCTGCCGAAAGCCTCTTTACGAGCTCGTTTATTTCATCGGTTACTCTGCTTGTCACAACGGTGATTTTCGGCTCGGTACAGCTCTCGTCGATTTTGATTTCTATCTTCATCCGATTACCTCCTTACCACGGCTATATTATAAGAGGTCGGGAAAGGAACGTCCACTGCTTTGCGACAGGCGGTCGTTATCTGCTTATAGGTGGTAGAATAAACAGCTTATCCACGCAGCTTCATACCTTCATGCCAAAGATACAGTTAAGGGAGACAGCCTCCTTGCGGAGCGTCTCCCTCGGCATTTTTTCGGTTTTTACTTGACGATCTCGTTTATCTTTGTCTCGATCTGCTTTGCGACGTCCTCCGGCAGGATCTTCTTGCTCACGACGAGGTCGAAGATCTCACCGCAGCTCTTCTTGTTGAACAGCTTGATGGGGTACTTCATCAGCGAGGGGGCAAGCTCCTTGATGACGGCGACGGTCTTGGGGTTGTCAAAGCACTCTTTGACGGTCATGCTTCTGAAATCCATGGTGAATCCTCCAAAAAAATATTTGCCGAACGGGATAAAACTATTTTACCATCAATCGCCCGCCGCGTCAACTGCCGTATCGCCGCCGCGGTACAGCTCCAGCGCGTCGCTTTTGTAAAAGTACGTGTTGCCGAGCAGCCTGTCGCAGAACATCGCGTATATGTCGTCGGCGGGGTAGTCCGTCAGCAGGACGACAGACGGCTCGAGCATCCGCTCGCCCAGTAGCAGCCGCAGCGCAACGCGCACGCACTCCGCCGACGGCTCGCGGCAGGCGTCGAACGCGCGCGTGTCCACGGCGTTCACCTGACCCGACTGGCAGATGACGCCCTCTATGCTGTTGGGGTATTCGGGGGAGGCGACGCGGTTGAGCACGACCTCGCCCGCGCACAGCCGAAGCTCGTCCGAGCAGCGGTAGCTGCCGTATTTGAGATATATGTAGCGGGAGAGGGTGTAGAGATCGTCAAACGACACGGGGATATAGTCCGCGTCCTTCCCCTCGCTCAGAGCGCGCAGCGATTCGGCGCTGTGCCCGCCGCGCACGTCGCCGTGCGCCGCCGCGCGCACCATCGCGTCCAGATAGTCCGGCTCGGGCTCGGGCTGCGTCTGCGCGCAGGTCGTCAGACACAGCGCGGCGGCGAGCGCCATAAGAAGGATGAATAGCTTTTTCACCTTGTCCACCTCCAAGCCTACTATATCCGACCGGCGGTGCGAAATGTGTCATATCCGGGCAGGGGCTCGCCGGGATATGAGAAAAGCGTATAAAAACCATGCGCGCCGCAGTCAGCGGCGCGCATAGATCGGCGTATTCACTTTTTATTGCCGCATCTGTCGCGCAGGCGCTCGAGAAACTCATACGGCACGTCCAGCCCGCCGCCAATGCCGCGCCCGAGCGCGATGCGGGGCTTGTTGTCGCCGTGGAAGTCGCTCCCGCCGGTCTTGACGAGATGATATTCCTCCGCCAGCGCCTCAAGATAGGCGACCTTGTCCGCGCCGTAGCCGGAATAGCGGCACTCGATGCCGCCCAAGCCGTGATCCATGCAGTGCTCTATTATCTCCCGCAGACCCGCGTCGTCGCGCCTGTACTGGAACGGGTGCGCCAGCACGGGCACGCCGCCCGCCTCGACGATGATCTCCACAGAGCGCTCAATGGAGAGAAAGTTGCGCGGGAGGTAGTATTTGCGCCCCTTTTCAACGTATTTGTCAAAGGCGTCCTGCACGCTCTCCGCCATGCCCAGCTCCACAAGAAGCTCGGCAAAGTGCGGGCGGCCGATCACGCTGCCGAAGCGCCGGTGCATCTCGTCGTAGCTCACGGGCAGCCCGTCCGCCGCCATCAGCTCCGCCATTTTGCGGTTGCGCTCGTTCCTGTCGTGCACGACCCAGTCCAGCACGGGGCGCAGCTTTTCGGAATCGGGGTCGATGCAGTAGCCGAGTATGTGGATAGGTCCGCCGTACTTCGTGCTTATCTCTATCCCCGGCACGACCTCCACGCCGAGCTCCCGCCCCGCCTTTGCCGCCTCGGCGTAGCCGGAGACGGTGTCGTGGTCGGTCACGGCGATGGCGGCAAGCCCTATGCCGTGCGCCAGCTCCGCAACGCCGCGCCCGCTGACCGTGCCGTCGGAGGCGGTGGTATGTATATGCAGGTCTATCTTGCTCATTTTCCGTGCTTACCCTCTTTGCGCGATGCGCTTTTTTATCTCCGCCGTGCGCGCGTATATGTCCGCCGCGTCCTCGTCGATGTGAAACTCCCCGTTTTCGTAGAGTATCCGCCCGTTTACGACGGTCATGTACACGTCCTCCTTTGAGCCGGAGTAGACGAGATTGCAGGGGATGTCGTTCACGGGCTGCATATTCGGGCGCTCAAGGTCTATCACGACGAGATCCGCGCGCTTGCCCACGGCGAGATCGTCGCACTCCGTCAGCCCCATCGCGCGCGCCCCGCCCACGCAAGCCATCTCCAGCGTCCGCCGCGCGCTGCCCGCCGCCGCGTCGCCGAGCCTGAGCTTTTGCAGCACGCTCACAAGGTACATCTCACGGAACATATCCAGCGCGTTGTTGCTGCCCGCGCCGTCCGTGCCGATGGCGAGTGGCACACCCGCCGCAGCGAGCGCGTCAATGGGTGCGATGCCGCTTGCGAGCTTCGCGTTCGACCCAGGGCAGGTCACCGCCCACAGCTTTTTCTCCGCCATTATCTCGATGTCCTCGTCGTCCAGCCATACGCAGTGGAAGCCGCCCCCGCCGTAGCGGAAGAAGCCTATGCTGTCCAGCAGCTTCACCGGCGAGCAGCCGTAGCGCTCGCGGCAGCCCTCGACCTCGCGGCGCGTTTCGGACAGGTGCGTGTAGCACGGGGCTTTGTATTTCTCCGCGAGCGCCGCCATGTATTCCATGCGATCCATGGGCGTGGTGTACTCGCCGTGTATGCCGAGAGTGATGGACACGAGATCGCCGTAATTGTTGAATTTAATATACTCGCGCTCGATGTTCTCCGGATCTGCGTCAAAGCGGTTGAGCGACGAGCATATCACCGTGCGAAAGCCCGCGTCCGCGCACGCCTTGGCATAGAAGTCGTTTTTGATGTACATATCGAAGCACGCCGTCGTGCCGGAGGAGAGGTATTCGAGTATGCCGAGCTTTGTCAGCGTGTATACGTCCTCGCCCGTGAGCCTGCCCTCGAGCGGCCATATCTGCTCTCTGAGCCATTTGTCCAGCGGCATATCGTCCGCGAGCGAGCGGAAGAACACCATGGCGGTGTGCGTGTGCGCGTTTTTTAACCCCGGCATGATGAGCTTGCCGGAGAGATCGATCTCGCGCGTGAACGCGGGAGGCGTGTCGGGCGCGGCGCCCACATGGACGATGCGCCCGCCCTCGACCCACACCTCGCCCTCGCCGAGCGTCAGCCCGCCGGAGAACGACAGTGTGCGGGCGTTATAGAATCTGAGCATAGATATTTATTCCCTCCCGCCCAGTCTTGCGCACATCTCGTCGTGCGCGGCGAGCTCCGCGCGGTCATCGAGAGGCTCGAGCGTGACCGCGCCGTATCTGCGCTTGAGCGCGGTCTCCAGCAGCAGATCGCAGAACGCCGGATTCTTCGGCAGCATCGGACCGTGGCAGTAGCAGCCGAAAAGGTTTTTATGGCGCACGCCCTCCGTGCCGTCCTCGCCGTTGTTGCCGAAGCCCGCGAGCACCCTGCCCAGCGGCTTCGCGCCCGGACCGAGGTAGGTCTTGCCGCTGTGGTTTTCAAACCCGACCACAACGCTGCCGCCCGCATCGTCGGCACAGCGGAATTTATAGTTGCCTATCATGCGCCGCTTAGAGCCGACGGTGTACAGCTCCGCCGCGCCGATGAAGTCGCAGCGCTTGCCGTCGTAGGTCTCGTAATAGCTGCCCATCATCTGATAGCCGCCGCATATCGTCAAAAACACCACGCCGTCGTCTATCGCGGAGATTATCTCCCTGTCCTTGCCGCGGTGCAGATCCTCGAGCAGCACCTCCTGCTCAAAGTCCTGCCCGCCGCCGATGAACACGATGTCAAAGTCCGCAAGGCGCGCGCGCTCGCCGATGGGCAGCTTTGTCACGCTCGCCTCTATCCCGCGCCAGCTCAGGCGCTTTTTCATGCATATCATGTTGCCGCCGTCGCCGTAGAGATTGAGGACGTCGGGGTACATATGGCAAATTTTAAGCTCCATTTACTCCGCTCCCCCTCATTCCCAAAATTCGCTGCCGCCGCAGCGGCGTATGACCGCCTCGCGCAGCTCCAGCATGGCGGTGTAGGTCGGCATGATGTACACCGGCTCGTCCTGACCGGCGATCCATCCCACAAGATTGTCATAGTCGCGCTCGGTCTCTATCGCGGCGTCGTCGATGCCCGCGTACTTTATGCGTATGCGCATATCGCCCGCGCGGTCGCCGGAGACGATGATGCGCCGCAGCCTCCCCGCGAGCGCGGGAAGCTGCTCAAAGTCCGCATCCCATATCCACGATATGTCCGTGCCGTCCGCGCCGCGGTCGTTCAGGCACACGACGAGCACGAACTTTTCCTTTATATTCTGCAAAAACTCAAGGATCTGGTTGCATCCGGCGGGGTTTTTCACCAGCATTATCTTTGTTCCGCCGCCGCCGAGGGCGAACTGCTCCATCCGCCCGAAGCCGCACTTGAACGCCGACAGCGCGTTCACCGCCGCGTCCGTGCCCAGCCCCATCTCCACGATCGCGGCGGCAGCGCCCGCAGCGTTGTAGATGTTGTACATCGCGGGCAGATTGATGTTCACGATGCGCCGCTCGCCGCGCATATCCATGACGACGGTGCTGCCGTTCGCGCCCTGCTCGACGATGTCCGTCACGGCGAAGTCCGCCGCATGGCGGCGATAGCCGCACTTGGGGCAGCGGAAGCCGCCGAGGTGTCCGTAGGTGATGTAGTCGTACTCATACTCCGCCTTGCAGCGTATGCAGTGGCTCGCGTCCGACAGCTCCGTCGCGCTGTGCGAGGGGGCGGCGCCGCCGTCTATGCCGAAGTACACCGCGCGGTTGGGCAGCTCCAGCGCGAGCGAGGAGGTCAGCGAGCAGTCCGCGTTCAGGCACAGCACGGCGTCCGGTGCGCTGGCGACGGCGCGGCGGATATTCTCCAGCGTGTGCGTGACCTCGCCGTAGCGGTCGAGCTGATCGCGGAAGAGGTTCGTCACGACGACGACCCTCGGCTGTAGCTGCGGGAAAACGCGCACCGCCGCCGCCTCGTCGCACTCTATCACGGCGTATTCCCTCCGGCACCTGCCGGCGAGCGTGCCGTTCATCACGAACTCCGTCGTGATGCCGCTGATGAGGTTCGCGCCGGAGCGGTTGGCAAAATAGCTCTTATGCTCTCCGGCGAACGCCGCCTCGACCATGCGCGCGCTCGTGGTCTTGCCGTTCGTGCCCGTTATTGCCACGACCTTCACGTCCTTTGCCAGCACGCGCAGCAGCTCCGGACATATTTTCAGCGCGACGCGCCCCGGCATCGCCGTGCCGCCGCGGTGAAGCACCCGCGACGCCAGCCGCAGCGCCTTGCACACGAGCATTGCGAAAAACACTTTTATTTTCATAGGCGATACTCCATCTTTGAAATCATATTATTATAACACAGATATGAGAAAAACAAAGACAAAAATTAAAAGGCGGCTTGAGGGTTTCCCGCGCCCCGAGGCGGCGCGGCACAATGCGGCAAGAGTAGGCGGCGAGAGGATTTGCGTTCTGATGACGGCGCTTTTTTGCAGGAATACTTTGTGTATTTCAAGAAAAAGCGACTAAATCAGGGCGCAAATCATCCGCCGGATGCCGCAGCCGTATTGTGCCGCGCTGCCTTAAAAACAAAAGAGAGCGGCGAGCCGCTCCCTTTTGCTTATATGGTTGAGGACAAAATGAAAAAGATGAAAAACTGTTACTTGCGAGTGTTAATATACCCGATAGATGTTTCAAATCAAATATAAATATTGTTACAGAAATGTAAAATGAATAAAAAGTTTACATAAATTCGCGCATGAACACGTTATGTCTAGCATATAGTGGAAAATCAGTCAAAGCTCAGATTCCAGACGCAGTCCGGCGGAATATCTCCGTCTGCGGCGATATAGCTCTCTCCCTCCGGTGACGGCAGCAGCAGCTCGCCCTCGGCCGCGCCGAGCGCGGCGCAGACCGCCGCGGCGTATTCGCGCTCCCTGCCGCCCTGTCCGGCGGGGAGCAGCAGCTCCGGCATTACGGCGCGAGCGCCGTCGAGATACGCCGCCGCCGCGCCGCCGCCGACGGCGAACAGCCCGCCGGAGTATTCCGTCAGCATCGCCTCCTCGAACGCCATCGCCGTGCCGTCGAGCCGCAGATGCGCCCTGAGCGCGAGCAGCGCTTCACGGCGGCGGAGATATTCCGCGCCGTCAAGGCGCACGACCGCCGCGCCCTCACGCGGCGCAACGCGCACCCTTTTACGGCAGAGCCGCCTCCGTGCGCCGAGCGTCCGCTCGTAAAAGCCGTAAAGCCCCTCGTCCGCAGGGAGCGTCGCTATCAGCTCCGCGCCCATCGCGCGCGCGAGCCGCGCCGCCGCCTCCGTCACGGCGATGCCGAGCCCAAGACCGCGAAAGCGCTCGTGTACGCCCACGCCGTAGATGTACCCCACGCGCCGCGCGCCGCCGTCCGGCAAAGCAAGCTCCTGCGCCGTGACGGCGTATGCCGCGCCCGCAAGCTCGCCGCCGACCTCCGCCGCAACGCCCCCGCCGATGGCGGGCAGCGCGGCGAAGAATTTTTCGATGAAACCGTCGCTGTCGCCGAAGCACTCCTTCCACAGCGCACCGAGCGCGGGAACGTCCTCCGCGCGGTATTCGCGCAGTGTGATATTCCCCATCATGCCTGCGCCCCGCCCGTCCACAGCGCCGTGTACTTTTTCAAAAGATACTCCGGCTTATACGACTGCTTTGAAAAGCGCAGAGCCTCCAGCCCCATATCGTCCTCGCGGTTGAGGTAGCGGAGATTGGGGTGCTTTGCCGTCATCATGCGCGCAAGCTCCCGGCAGACCATGGGATATGCGCCGTTCACGCCGCCCTCCGCCTTTTCAAAGTGCACGTCGAACGTGTCGGAGCTTATCATCTCCCCGACGGTGAAGCCGAGGATCTTTCCCTCGCTTATAAGCACGCCGCCCTCGAGAGCGAGACGCTCATACGCGGCGAACGCGCGGATTATCGCGTCATGCTCGGCGCTGATGCTCGCGTCCAGCCGCCCGGCGTTCTCCTCCGTCCACACGTCCAGCATATCAAGACACCCGGGGATGAGCGCGCGGTCGAGCGGCACAAAGCGCCAATCGTGCTCCGCCTCGAAGCGGTTGCAGTGGTTCTTCTTCCTGTGCAGCGCCTTGCCGGAGTAGGTCGCCAGCTTTTCCGCGCAGTAGATATAATCGGCGTAGTTTGAGTCCTCCGTGAAAACGAAAGCGCCGGGGTACTCCTTTTCCAGCATGGCACGGTGCTTTTCCGTCACGCCGTGGAGACGGAACGGGTAGCCCTTATATGCCGCGAACTCCCGCAGCGCCTCTATCGCCGGACGCAGCGGACCTGTGCCGATGGGGAAAACGAAGCTGGGATGCCCCTCGTAGCGCAGCTTTGTCAGCATACGCCCCTCAAACCGGCACACGAGCTGGCGGAACGACTTGTCCCAGATGTAGATATTGCCGAAATTATAGTCCGCGCTGGGGCTGTTCTCGCTGAAAACTATTTCGTCCACCCATTCCTTGTCGCAGAGGGTGATGGTCTTGAATTGAAGCATAAGGATTTCCTTTGTGTTGAGTTATATTGTTGAAGTTATATTGTCATGTCAGTACGTCCGCTCGCAGACGGCGCGTATCTCGCGCCGCAGCCCGCGCAGATCCGTAAACGCCTCGGGGCGCTTCATGGGGTCGCGCAGCAGGGCGGAGGGGTGGAACGTCGCCATCCAGCGGCGCGAGGCAAGGTCGAACCACTCCCCGTGCTCGCGCGTTATGCGAAAGTCCGGCTTTATGAGCGCCTGCGCCGCGACGCGCCCAAGGCACACCACAAGCTTCGGATCGACGAGCGCGAGCTGCCGGTCGAGCCACTCGCGGCAGGCGGTCTGCTCCGCCTCCTGCGGGTCGCGGTTTTTCGGCGGGCGGCACTTGACCATGTTGGCAATGTATACCCTCGAGCGGTCAAGGTCTATCATCTCCAGCATCCTGTCCAGAAGCTGCCCCGCAGGACCGACGAACGGCACGCCCTGTATGTCCTCCTGCTCGCCCGGACCCTCGCCTATCAGCATGATCTCCGCGCGCTCATTGCCCGTGCCGAACACGAGATGGCACCGCGTGTCGCCCAGCGGGCAGCGCGTACATCCGGCGCAGTCCGCCTTCAGCCGTTCCCAGCTATCCGTCGGCTCAGTTGTCATCGCATCATTCCTCCGTTCCCCGCGCGAGCGACAAAAGCAGCTCCCGCCGGTTGTTGTCGGGGTATTCTATCACATAGTCCAGCAGAAAGCGCAGCATTTCGCCCAGCTCCCGCCCGCGAAGCCCAAGCTCCAGCAGGTCGTCCCCCGTGACGGCGAGGTGCTTCATCGAAAAGCACTCGCCGCTCTTGAGGATGGCTTTCAGCTCCTTGCAGCTCCGCCCGCCGCGCAGAAGGTCGTAGCACTGCGCGGCGCAGGTCACGCTGTCCACGCCATAGCGGTTGAGGTAGCGCTTCCACTGCGCGCGCGCGGCGGGCTTGTCGCCCTGAAGCATGAGCGCCGCCTGCGAGCAGCAGCGTATTGTGCGGCTGTCGAGCCGCAGGGCGGAGAGAAAGTCCGCCGTGGAGGCGATGCAATCATAGCGCGTGAGTATCGCGGCGAACGCGCTCCAGCGCGCCAGCGCCTTCTTCGGCAGTCTGCCGAGCCGCGCGAAGAGCGCGTATTCGCTCGGGCGGCGTATGATGTAAGCGTCCAGCAGCCCCAGCTCGATAACGCGCCCGATGACCTCCGGCGCGGGGGTGAGCAGGATCTTTTCCGTCTCCTCGCGCACGCGCTCCGCCGCGAGCGCGGCGGCAAGCGGCGCTTTCGCCGCGATGGCGGACATGGTCTGCGCCTCAATCTCAAAGCCGAGACGCGCGGAGAAGCGCAGTGCGCGGAACATACGCAGCGCGTCCTCCTCAAAGCGCTGCTCCGGCACGCCGACGCAGCGGATGAGGCGGTTTGATATGTCCTCCACGCCGCCGAACGGATCCGCCGGCAGCCCGTCCGCCGGAAGGGCGATGGCGTTCATGGTGAAGTCACGGCGGCTGAGATCGGCGTTGAGCTCGCCCACGAAGCTGACGGCGTCGGGGTGGCGGTGGTCAAGATAGCTCCCGTCGGAGCGGAAGGTCGTCACCTCAACGTGGCGGGAATTGACGCACACGGTGACGGTGCCGTGGCGGATGCCGGTGGTGATGCATTTCGGGAACAGCGCCAGCACCTGCTCGGGCAGGGCGCTGGTGCACACGTCCCAGTCCTGCGGGTGGACGCCGAGGAGAATGTCCCTCACGCAGCCGCCCACGAGATATGCCAGATGCCCGCGCGACTGCAATGTGACCAGCACCGAGCGGACGTATTTCGGAGGAGTAATCGTTTCCATTGGTACACTCCTGATCGAGTAATGGTATATAATATGTAAGGAGAGATTATTTCCTTGCAAAGGGGGCGCGAAAATAGTATAATATCAAAGTTAACGGTGAGGCTCGGCGCAAAAGGCGTTTCCCCGCCAAGTTGATTTTACCATCTTACGTCCGCAATATCAATATCTTTTACGACTGGAGCGTAGGCATGACAGAATTTGATAACTATATGTCACCCGGAAGAAAAGGACACCTTGTCGGCATAGGCGGCGTATCCATGTCGTCTCTGGCGGAGGTGCTCATCGGCATGGGGCTGGTCATCACCGGCTCGGACATGAACGAGTCGAACCCCAACGTGGCGGCGCTGCGGGAAAGGGGCATAAAAATATACATCGGGCACAGCGGCGACAATATCGAGCCGGATGTGGACTTCATCGTCCGCACCGCCGCCGTGCATGACGACAATCCGGAGATCGTCGGCGCGAGAGAGCGCGACATCCCCGTGTTCGAGCGCACACAGGCGTGGGGCGCGATCTCCAAGGATTACAGCAACGCCCTGTGCATCTCCGGCACGCACGGCAAGACCACCACGACCTCCATGTGCACACATATCCTCATGGCGGCGGAGAAGGACCCCACCGTCATGATCGGCGGAACGCTGCCGCTTTTGAAGGCGGGACACCGCGTGGGGCACGGCAACACCATCATCATGGAGGCGTGCGAGTACTATAACTCCTTCCTGTCGTTTCATCCCACAGTCGCCGTCATCCTCAACATCGAGGCGGATCATCTCGACTTTTTCAAGGATCTGGGCGATGTGGAGCACTCGTTCCGCACCTTTGCCGAGCGCACTCCTGAGGATGGCTACGTCGTGGCAAACAACGACGACCCCAACACCGATAGCACCCTTCGCGGCATCGACCGGCGCGTCATAACCTTCGGGCTTACGCCGGAGGCGGACGTTTATGCGCAGAATATCGAGTATAAGGGCGCGAACTCCCATTTTGACGTCATGTACAAGGGACGGTTTTTCACGGATGTGACGCTGCACGTTCCGGGCGTGCACAATGTCAAGAACGCCCTCGCCGCGACCGCCGCGTGTATCTGCGTGGGCGTGCGCCCAAGCTCCGTCAAGTACGGGCTTGCAGGCTTCAACGGCGCAGGACGCCGGTTTGAATTCAAGGGCAAGTATAACGGCGCGGATGTGTACGACGATTACGCCCACCACCCGGGCGAGCTTCGCGCCCTGTTGGATGCGGTGGAGCAGCTCAACTACAAGCGCACCATTCTGGTCTTCCAGCCGCACACCTATTCCCGCACGGCGGCGCTCTTTGAGGACTTTGTCGCCCAGCTCAAGCGTCCGGATGTGCTGCTGCTGGCGGAGATATTCGCCGCGCGCGAGAAGAACACCATCGGCATCTCCTCCCGCGCCCTCGCCGAGCGTGTGGACGGGGCGCGCTTTTACCCCAGCTTCGGCGAGCTTGAGGACGCCGTGCGCGCCCTCGCCGAGCCTGGCGACATCGTGCTGACCGTCGGCGCTGGCGACGTGTACAGGATAGGCGAGCATATCGTGGAAAAGTGAGCGTAACGCCATGCTGAAAGAAAAGCTTGTTGACACGCCGGAGGAGTATATCGAAAGACTCGCTGGAATAAAAAGTAAAGCGGGGGGGCAGCGCCCCTTAATATCCCCAAAACCGCGCTGCTATCGACGGCGCTGTGGGGCTTTCTCGCCTACCACCTGCTCGTTATAACCGCCGTCGGCAACGCCGACGCCGTGTGCGAGGGGCTGTATTCCTACACCGCGGCGGATTGGGCGCTCGCTTGCGGGCGCTGGTGCGCGCGGTATTTTTACAATGCCGTGGGCAACGTCGTGATGCCGGGCGTGTGGGTGATACTCTATATGGTGTGCGTTTTTCTCACGGTGCTGCTGCTCGCACGGCTGTGGGATATGAAAAGCCCCGTCTCCGTGTTTTTCACGGCGGCGCTGCTTGCCGTGAATCCCACGGTCATCGACCAGTCGCTTTTGCAGTATATGTTCATGTCGTGGGGGCTCAGCAACCTTTTCGGCGTGTGCTTTGTGTACATTATTTGCAGCGGCAGTCTGCCTGCGAGCCTCATCGCCGCGCCCGCGCTGATGGCGGCGGCGTTCGGGTTTTATCAGTCGTCTGTCGGGCTTATTGCGCTCGCCTTCGCGCTCACGCTCATATTGCGTCTGCTGCGCACGGGCGATATAAGGGCGGGGCTTATCTCTGCCGCGCGCTTTCTCGCCGCAGGCATAATAGGCGCGGCGCTGTATTTTCTTATATTGAAGCTGGAGCTTTCGCGCTGGGGCGTGGGGGAGAGCGACCGCGTGGGCGCGTTCTCGCTCGCGGCGATCTTCGCCTCGCTCGGCGAGACTCTGCCGGACGCATACCGCTTCTTCTTCGCGTATTTTGACGACAGCATATTCCGCCGCAGGCTCTATGCCGCGCTCCTTGCCGCGCTGGGGCTGGCGGTGCTCGCGCGGCGCGTATGGATCGCCGTGCGTGAGCGGCGCTGTGCCGCCGCGGCGCTCGCCGTGGTGCTCACGGCGCTCATCCCCGCGCTTGCGAACATCTGCCGCGTCATTTTCCCGTATTTCACCGTTGTGCGTATAATGGAGTATCAGATAATGCTGCTCTTCCCGTTCTTCTTCGCCCTCGCGGAGGAGGATGAGCCGCGCTTTATACAGGCGAAAAACGCCGTGCGCATACTGTCGTTCGCGCTGAGCGCGCTGCTCGTCTGCGGGTACACGGTCTCCGCCAACGCCACCTACCGCGCCTATGCGCTCTCGTATGACCACGCGCGCTACGAGGCGGGGGAGATAATGCGCCGTGCGCGTGAGCTGCCGGACTATGAGGACGGGGAGACCGTCATGCTCGCCGGCTTCATCCGCGACGACACGCTCCGGCGCACGAACGGCGTGTATAAATACGCATACGGTATGTACGACAACCTCATCTTCTGGGAGGAGTATATGGGCATAACCTCCGGACGGCGCAACTTCATGCTCGACACGCTCGGCATTGACCCCGGCGAGGTCGATATGGCGCAGTACTGCGCAATCGTCGAAAGCGACGACTTTGCCGCCATGCCGCTCTATCCCGCGTCCGGCTCGGTTGCGCGCATCGACGGCGTGATCGTCGCCAAGCTCAGCGACGCTCCGCCGACGCGGGAGGCTTTGGGATAACAAAAAATTCCGGTTCATCGAACCGGAATTTTTTACTACGGGTTTTCCTTGTTTTCGGGAGCTTTCTTGAACACAAAAACCTTGCTGAACACGTAGTTTGCAATGACCACCAGCACGGCGGAGATGAGCGTTGCGATGTAGAGGTCAAGCCCGACGGCGACAAGGATCTGCATCACGACGGCGTCAAGAATGAGCGTTGACACGCGGGAGAGCACAAATTTCGTGCACTCTGGGAGAATGTGCGGATCTCTGCTCTCAAACACGAATCTGCGGTTTGTGGGGTAGGCGAACGCCACGCCCGCGACCCAGTTGACGATGCTCAGCACGAGATTCTGCGAGGCGGTGGGATATGCCGTGCCCGCGTAGAAGATGAAGTTGAAGAGGAACTTCGCCGCCCACGACACGAGCGTCGTCAGCCCGCCGACGATGAGATAGACGATTATCTCACGGTATTTCTTAAAAAGCTCGACGATCTTTTCTTTCATTTCTTTTCTCCTACCGTTCGGGATATGATATAGCGCGGGCGACCCTTGACCTCGTCATAGATGCGCGCGATGTAGTAGCCGACTATGCCGAGGCTTATCATGATTATGCTGCTGGAAAACAGCAGCAGCAGTATCACCGTCGTGAACCCGCCGAGCGCCTGTCCGGTGAGCTTCTGCACGAGGGAGATAATGCTGAACACTATCGCCACCGTCAGCATTATAAGCCCCAGCACCGTCACCATATGCAGCGGCGCGGAGGAGAAAGAGCCGATATTGGTTATCGCGTACTTGATGAGCGATTTTGTTGACCATTTGCTCTCACCCTCGGTGCGCTCGCGCACGCTGTAATACACCGTCGCCTTCCTGTACCCGACCCAGAACGAAAGCGCGCGGAAGAACACGTTGCGCTCCGGCAGGGCGTTGAGCGTGTCCACCACCTTGCGGTCAAGGAGCTTGAAGTCTGACGAGGAGGACATATCCATGCCCGTCGCGCGGCTGATAAGCCCGTAAAAGCTGTTCGCGGCGAGCCGGTGGAGACCGGACTCGTCGCCGCGGTTTTCCTTGATGCCCTCGACGACCTCGTACCCGTCCTCCCACAGGCGGTACATCTCCACTATCTTCTCCGGCGGGTGCTGCAAATCGCAGTCCAAAACGACGCAGCAGTCGCCCGCCGCCTTTTCAAGACCGGCGAACATCGCCGCCTCCTTGCCGAAGTTGCGGCTGAAATGCACGCCCACAACGCGCGCGTTCCTCTCGGCGACCTTTGTGATGTTCTCCCACGTCGCGTCCTTTGAGCCGTCGTCGATGAACAGCAGCTCAAAGTCGATCTCCTCGCGCTCAAGTATGCCGGAAATGGCGTCCGCCGCAATGGGGATCATCTTTTCCTCGTTATATGACGGCAGAATGACAGACAGCATTATGTGTTTCCTCCTTGTAGAAGATATACGGCGGAAAAACCGTTGGAATAGAGCTTGTCCGCCCGTGTGTAGCCCGTGCTCGCCTCAAGCTCCGCTATGACCTCCTCCGGGTCGTATCCGCTCGCCCACTGGCGGCTTATGTCGATGAACACCACGGTCTCCGTAGCTGCGCCGATATAGTCTAGCATCGCCTCGGACGAGGTATCGTTCGTGACAATAAAATCGTCAAAAATCAATAGCTGGAGCATATCGAACGTGATGGGCGAGAAATAATTGTCGTCCATGTACACGCACGGCGCGCCGCTGTGTGCGCGAAGAAGCGCGTCATAGTCGCTGTACTCGTCAAAAAGATAGTCCGGTGCGACGCTGCGCGCCTCCCACAGCGCCAGCGCAGCCACGGCGAGCAGCGCGGCAGAGCGGGCGTATCTCTTCTCCCGAAGCTCCAGCAGCCCCGACGCCGCCAGATGCCCCAGCAGGGAAACCGCCAGCGTCAGCATCGGCACGATGTTGTAGATATAGCGTATCTCGCTCACGGGGGAGATAACGGCGATGAGCAGAAAGCTCACGATCGCAGGGATGATGAATACGAGCGCGTCCCAATTCACCGCGCCCTCGCGCACCGCCCTTGCCGCGCGGCGGCAGCGGATGAGCGCGGCGGCGGCGAGGATGAGCCCGACGTATACGATGGCTTTCATCCGGTGCAGGGCTTCCGCGCGGAAGAAATTCACCCGCTCGGCGTACTGCCCGACGCTTTTAAGGTTGTCCACGGCGCTCCCGCCGGAGACGAGCGCATCGGCAAAAAGCTGGTCAAGACAGGCGGGGAACGCCGGCAGCAGACACACGGCGCCGCACAGCGCCGCCAGCGAGAACATCACCAGCCCCCGCCGGTCGCGCCTTATCGCGGCGTATATGTCATACGCCAGACACACGAAAAAGGCGTAGAACACGAAATAATACTGCGTCATCAGCCCCGCGAACACCGTCACGCCGACAAGCGGGTAGAGCGCCGTGCGCTTTTCGCGCATCAAAAGCGCAATCAGATAGGAAAGCAGCACGCTCCACAGCGTCAAAAGCACGTACATACGTATCATCAGCATCGTGGAGAGCCCTATCGTGCTCAGCCCGTACAGCAGCACCGTGCACACGGCGTTCACGCGGCTGTCGAAGAGCAGCAGCGCGAGCTTGTAGAGCACGATGAGCGTGAGCATATATATGATGTAATTCAGCGCAAGCCCCGTCCACATGGAGAAGCGCCCTGCGCACAGCGACGAGGCGAAGTTCAAAAGCCAGTAGTACAGCGGCGGGTGAACGTCCTGCGTCTGGTTATAGTACACCGAGCCCACGGCGAAGCGGTCGTCCTCGCCGACGGAGAGATAGTCGATAAGCTCCTGACGGGTCATGACCTTGTCGATAAGGTCGCCGTCCTTGAGGTCGGTGACATACGGGGCGTAGTAGCTGTTCGCCAGACCGAAGGAGTATATCTCGTCGATGAACATACCCTCCTTGCGTCCGGCAAAGAGAAAGTACACCGCGCTTATCAGAATAAGCGCGAGGATGAGCGCGATGTATTTTTTTATCCACGTTTTCATGGGCAATTTCCTGCTTGAATATATAATCATGTCATTATACGACAGTTACGGCAGATTGGCAAGAAAAAACTCACGCCCCGCATAACGCGGGGTGTAGGACTACAATACATATTGGACAAGTGAATAAAAAGATATGAAGGATATGGTCTCATGGGTTATAGTTGAGTT
>CAKTKT010000023.1 GCA_934572325.1 uncultured Oscillospiraceae bacterium | reverse complement strand
TAACAACTTGCCCATGAGACCCCTCCGCTGGCTGTCTCCCGCAGAGGTCACTGTCCATTATGTTTGACAAACCTACAGCGCATAATGTGCTGCTGCCTCAAAGAAAAAGAAAAGACAGGGGGCATTTTCCGCACCCTGTCTTTATATATCGGCTCACTGCCTCTTCTCAAGCTCGTCGAGCCTGTGCTTTATCGCGGCGAGCTCGTCGCTCATCGGGTCGCGGACGCTGACCTGATCGACCTCAGTCGCGTAATCCACCTTCTGTCCGGAGATGCGCACGATCCTGGCGGGGATGCCGACGGCGGTGCTGTCGGGCGGGATCTCGCCCAAGACGACGGAGTTTGCCGCGATGCGGCTGTTGTCGCCGACCTTGAACGGTCCGAGCACCTTCGCACCCGTGCCGATGAGAACGTTGTTGCCTATCGTGGGGTGGCGCTTGCCGCTGTCCTTGCCGGTGCCGCCGAGGGTCACGCCGTGGTAGAGAAGGCAGTCGTCCCCGATCTCGGCGGTCTCGCCTATCACTATCCCCATGCCGTGATCGATCACAAGGCGCTTGCCGATCTTCGCGCCGGGGTGGATCTCGATGCCGGTGCGGCGGCGGCTCGCCTGCGAGATGAGGCGGGCGATGAACTTCATGTCGTGCTCATAAAACCAGTGGGCGCGGCGGTGACTGCGCGTTGCCTTGAGCCCGGGGTAGAGAAAGTACACCTCCAGCGCACTGCGCGCCGCAGGGTCGCGCGCCATATAGGCGGCAATGGTCTCTCTCAGCTCGTTGAACATATATAAAACCTCGATTTTCATATAAATAAAATAAAAAACGGCGGCATAAAATGCCGCCGCGCGAACGCGCGCAGGGTCACAGACCCTGCCGCATACAGCGACAGCGACATCGGATACAACAGACGCAGCACGCGCACTTGAACATCACTGTCACCTCACAAAAAGTCAGTAGTAAAAAATATTGGGAGCTCGCTCAGGCTATAATACGCGCGAGCGGGGATTTTGTCAATAGCCGAAGCGGGAACAGGAGCCTACTCCGGTGTTTTTTCGTCCCTGCGGCGGAGCTTGTGCTTTTTCCTGTCCGGCGTGACGATATAGGTGTTGTCCAGCACCTGAATCGCGCCCTGCCGCCACTCGGCGATGTATTCCCTGCGCAGCGCGTCGCGCTCGGCGGTCTCCTCCTCGCTCAGCGCGCGCAGCCTTGCGATGCGCGCAAGCTCGTTTATGCGGTCAAGCTTTGTCTGGTCCATGACCGTTGCCCTCCTCCAATGTTCCCAGCTCGTCGAGCGTCAGCTCGAACGGCGCGATGAAATGCTCAAGGAAATAATCCACCTCCGGCATACGGCAGCGCTCCAGCGCGGCGCGCGTCTGCTTCTCGGCGGATATAAATTCATCGTTCCCTGTGCGGCGCTCCTCGATGCACTTGATGTACGCCGAGAGCTTGTCCGCCGCCTTGACGACGTCTCTCGTCCTCGCGGCGGTCTCCCCGCTGAGAAGCGGCTCATACGCGCCGCGAAGCTCCTCGGGCAGCGTTTCTATGAGCCTTGCGCAGGCGACAGCCTCCACCTCGCGGTAAGCGTCGCGGATAAGGGCGTTGTGGTATTTTATCGGGGTGGGCAAATCGCCTGTGAGGATCTCGGAGCAGTCGTGATAGAGCGCGGCGGCGGCGCACTCGTTCGGGTCGCACTCCACGCCGAACACATCCCGCCGTATCACGGCGAGCGCGTGGGCGATGACGGCGCACATATGGCTGTGCTCCTGTATATTCTCGGGCATGGCGTTGCGCATCAGACTCCACCGCGTGATATAGCGCATACGCGAGATATAGGCAAAAAAGCTGTCGGACATGGTATCCTCTCTCTATAAAGCATTAAATATCATTGTTTCTATAATATCACGGATCGGCGCTCTTTTCAACCGTGTGCGCGCATGGTATAGTATATGCGTTAAAAAAATATAGAGGTGCGGCTTATGTATAAGGATATGAAGATCATCGACGGGCACGTGCACTGCGCGCAGCAGACAGACCCCGCCGCGCTGGAGGCGGTGCTGACGCGCACGGGCACGGATATGGCGAACATCGCCGCGTGTGCGCACAGCCGCGCGATCTCGCTCACGCCGCAGGCGCTGGCGATGAAAAAGCTGTGGCAGGGGCGGTTCTACGTGTTCGGCAGTCTCGACGTGAGCGAATACTATCTCCATCCGGACACGCTCGGCGCACACATGGCGCGGTACGCCGCGCGTATGGCGGCGGCGGGCTGCGACGGGATAAAAATGCTGGAGGGCAAGCCGCAGATGCGCAAGAAATACCCCGTGCCGCCGTTCGACGACGCGCGCTGGGAGGCGTTCTGGGCGTGGGCGGAGGAGACGGGCACGCCCATACTCTGGCACGTGAACGATCCGGAGAACTTCTGGGATCTTGAGCACGCACCGGCGTTTGCCGTACAGCAGGGCTGGCTCTACGACGGCAGCTATGTCAACAACGAGGCGCAGTACGCCGAGGTGCTGAACGTTCTGGCGCGTCACCCGTCGCTGAAAATAGACTTTGCGCACTTTTTCTTCATGTCCGCGCAGCTTGACCGCCTCGACGCGATACTCTCGCGCTATGAGAATGTCCGCGTCGATCTCACGCCGGGGATCGAGATGTACGAGAACTTCTCCGCCGACATCGCCCGCGCCCGCGCCTTCTTCGAGCGCTGGCATGACCGCGTGATCTACGGCACGGACATCGGCGGGCGGTGCGTGCTGATGGGGGAGGACAAGGCGCTTGACGTGCGGGAGAATCTGCGCCGCCCGGAGATAGTGCGGGATTTTCTGACGCTCGACGGCGAGCGCGAGATCGCGTCCGACGGGCATTTTCTCATAGAGCGCGCGCCGTTTGTGATGCGCGGGCTGGGGCTTCGCGGGGAGCGGCTGGGCGAGCTGCTCGGCGTAAACTTTGCCCGCTTTGTCGGCGGTGCGCCGCGCGCGGCGGACGGCGCGGCGGTGCTTGACGAGTGCGCGCGGCTGAGGGCGCGGCTGGGCGAGATGGACGCAAAATACCCCGATTTCACCCCCGATCTCTCCGTTGTCGAGTACGCGGAGCGGATTTTTGCGGAAAAATGAATCCGATCGGCGCAAATTGTATTGCAATTTCACCGCACAGGTGTTAAAATTCAAGTTTGTGCTGAAATAACGATCAGATACTATTCTTCGGGGTCGGCGCGACCCCGCAAAAGGGAGCAGATAACAATGGACAAACTCAGAAACGTCGCCATAATCGCCCACGTTGACCACGGCAAGACAACGCTCGTGGACGAGATGCTCAAGCAGTCCGGCGTGTACCGCGAGAATCAGGAGATCGTGGACAGGGTCATGGACTCCAACGATCTTGAGCGCGAGCGCGGCATAACCATCATGGCGAAGAACACCGCCGTGTGGTACGGCGACACGAAGATCAACATAGTCGATACGCCGGGTCACGCGGACTTCGGCGGCGAGGTCGAGCGCATACTCAAGATGGTCAACGGCGTCATACTGCTGGTGGACGCGGCGGAGGGACCCATGCCGCAGACCCGCTTCGTGCTCAGCCGTGCGCTTGAGCTGGGGCACAGGGTCATAGTCGTCATCAACAAGATAGACCGCCCCGATCAGCGCATACACGAGGTCGTGGACGAGATCTTGGAGCTGCTTATGGATCTGAACGCGACCGACGAGCAGCTTGACTCCCCGATGCTGTTCTGCTCCGGCAGACAGGGCACGGCGAGCTATTCCCCCGACATGCCGGGCAAGGATCTTGAGCCGCTTTTCAAGACCATCCTCGAGTATATCCCCGCGCCGGACATGGACGAGGACGCGCCGTTTCAGATGCTTGTGAGCAGCATAGACTACAACGAGTATGTCGGGCGCATCGCCATCGGGCGCATCGAGCGCGGGCGCATAAGGCAGAACGACGAGATAGAGGTGTGCAATTACCACGATAAGGACAAGCCCGCCATAAAGGCGAAGGCGGTGTCGCTCTATGAGTTTGACGGGCTGAGCCGCGTGCCCGTGACCGAGGCGGGCGCGGGCAACATCATCGCCATGAGCGGCATAGGCGACGTCACCATCGGCGACACCGTGTGCGCACGAGGCGCGGCGGAGCCGCTGCCCTTCGTGAAGATCGGCGCGCCGACGCTGGAGATGACCTTCTCCGTCAACGACAGCCCCTTTGCCGGACGGGAGGGCAAGTTCGTCACCTCGCGCCAGATCCGCGACCGCCTCATGCGCGAGACTTTGAAGGACGTGTCGCTGCGCGTGACCGACGTGCCCGACAGCACCGACAGCTTCAACGTCGCCGGACGCGGCGAGATGAGCCTTTCCATACTCATCGAGACCATGCGCCGCGAGGGGTATGAATTTCAGGTGTCTCCCCCGCGCGTGCTGTATCAGGAGATAGACGGCAGGCGCTGCGAGCCGGTGGAGCGCGTGGTGGTGGACGTGCCGAGCGAGTACATGGGCGCGGTGATGGAAAAGCTCGGCGCGCGCAAGGGCGAGTTTATAGAGATGACCCCCGTGGGCAGCCGCACGAAGCTGGAGTTTCTTGTTCCGTCGCGCGGGCTGTTCGGCTACAGGAACGAGTTTTTGACCGACACGAAGGGCGAGGGCATACTCGCCAGCGTCTTTGAGCGCTACGAGCCGTACAAGGGCGACATTTCCCGCCGCGCGACAGGTTCGCTGATAGCGTGGGAGACGGGCGAGGCTGTGGCATACGGCATATGGAACGCGCAGGAGCGCGGCGCGATGTTCATCACGCCGGGCACGAAGGTCTACGGCGGCATGGTCGTGGGCGTGTGCCCCAAGAGCGACGATGTGCCGGTGAACGTGTGCCGCACAAAGCACCTCACCAACACCCGCGCCTCCGGCTCGGACGAGGCGCTGCGCCTTGTTCCGCCAAAGCAGCTCAGCCTTGAGCAGTGCCTTGAGTTTCTCGCCGATGACGAGCTTTTGGAGGTCACGCCCAAGTCTTTGCGCCTGCGCAAGCGTATTCTCGACCACAGCCTGAGAATGAAGAACGTGATGAAGAACAAGGGATAATACAAAAACCGACGCCCGCCGGAAGCTTCCGGCGGGCGTTCAGCCTGTCGAGGAAGTCCTGTGAGGACTTTTTTGCCCGTGCTTTCCGCCGAGCATTTTTTTAATGCTTCAAAATGCTACTTCGCCCGAAAGCCTTGTTTTGCAAGACTTTCGGCGGCAGTTTATTCCATTTGAGACGGGTCTTGTCCCCTCAAGCTCCCCCGCTGCTATATTATCTGGCTTCAGTGTATAGTTTTTTTGACAGGCAGAAACGGCATGACCGAGGTCATGCCGTTTCCCTTTTTATCTAAATCCGTCGTTTAATCGGGCTCGCCGCCGTAATCCAGCGTTTCCCGAACGGAATATGCCCGTATCTGATTTTCGGTGACGAGGACGGACTCCTGCCGGAAGAACGCGCAGAGATCCTTGGCAATGTCGTTTACAACGTCCTTTTCAACATCGATAAGCGTAAGCACCAGACTTGTTTCCTGCGCGTATTCCCCGCTCTCGTAAATATATCCGCCCTCCTGCACGGTGAAGGAAAACGGCGCCTTGTACGAATAGCACACATTGCGGAGCACCCGGATATACTTCTCGTTTTCAAAGAGCTGTGTATTTGTCGTCAGGTCGTTCAGCCCTATGTATATCTTTGACTCGACCATGTCCGCGCCCCTTTCATGAGTGGATTCTCTTTCAGGAGATTATACCATACCGCAGGCGGTCCGCGCAATGCCCATTACTTCAGTATCGGCTGTATCTGCCAGCCGCGCAGGGCGGCGTCCACCGTGTCCGCAAGGAGCGTGAAGTCCGATTGCAGGGAGCGCGGCTTTTTCGCCGGATCATCCTGCCCGAAGGGCACGAAGTAGACGTTCTTTCGGTTCAGAAGCCGCGCGATGTTCTCCGCCGAGCCGGAGAGCCCGTCGTTCGTGGAGAACGCGATGACGAGCGGGCGGGCGTTGCGCAGATGCGCCTTCGCCGCCATGGTGACGGCGCTGTCCGTTATCCCGTGGGCGAGCTTGGCAAGGGTGTTGCCCGTACACGGCGCTATCAAAAGCGCGTCGAGCGGTCTTGCCGGTCCCAGCGGCTCGGCATCGGCGACGGTCGTTATGACCTCGCGCCCGCACAGCTCCGTAAGGCGGCGGATGTTCACGCTCGCCGCGCCGAAGCGTGTGTCCGTCTCGGCGGCGGTCTCGCTCATGATTGGGATCAGCTCATAGCTCTCGCGCAGGCGCTCCGCCGCGGCGAAGAGCTTATCATACGTGCAGTACGACCCGCACAGTGCGAGCCCCAGACGCTTTTTGTCATTCATACGCTACTCCTCCTCGTCATCGTCATACTGCTCCCTCAGCACGTCGCGGATCGCGCCCCTGATGAGCGCGGCGGCGCTGCGCGGCGCGTACCTCCCCGGCAGCCCGGGCGCGGCGACGACGTGCAGCCCGATATTCTCCGCGAGCGTCCTGTCAAACCCGCCCGGCGGGGAAGCCAGCTCCAGAAAGAGCGCGCCCTCCGCCGCCATGCACAGCATCGCGTCCGTCAGCACGCGCGCGGGCACGGTGTTCACCACGAAGTCGAACGCGCCCAGCTCCGTCTCCAAAAGGGCGTAGTCCACGCTGCCCAGCCCCAGCGCCGCCGCCTCCGCGCGCGCCGTGCGCGAGCGAGCCGCGACAGTCACCGCCGCGCCGAGCGCCGCGAGACGCAGAGCGAGCAGCCGCCCTATCCTTCCCCAGCCGCACACGAGCACCGCGCTGTCCATGAGCGCACGGTCGCTCTCGTCGATGAGACGGGCGACGGCGCACTCCGCGGTCAGCGCCGCGTTGCCCATCACGAACTCCGGACGGAGCATCACGTCCTCCATATGTACCCCCGCGCGCAGACCCAGCGCGGCGGAGGCGTCGCTCAGCCGTCCGGCAATGAGTATCTGTCCCGTCCAGAGCGCGCCCATGACCTCGCCCATGCGCAGGACGTTGTCGCTCAAGGGTGTGTTGAGCAGTCCGCCGCTCTCCGCCGGAACGGGCAGCACCACGCAGTCCGCCCCGTACACGCAGCCCTGCAGGCATCCGGTCTTGACCGCCTCGCCCACATCCGCCTTTTCAAGGGCGAAGGTACACACGCGCTGTCCGTCCTGCGCCAGCATCGCCGCGAGCAGCGCCGAGCGCGCGTCGCCGCCCACAATGGCATATTTCACACCTGCACCACCTCCATGGCTCATTCTATTCACCCGAGGCGAGTGTTGTGCCGGGGTAATAGTGCGCGAGTATCTCGCGGTAGTCCGCGCCGCTTAGCGCGAGGACGTTCGCGCCGTATTGGCTCATGCCCACGCCGTGTCCGAAGCCCGTCACCGTGAAGCGGAACGCCCCGCCCGTGTACTCAAGCGTGAACGCCGTGGAGCGCAGGGCGAAGAGCGAGCGGAGCTTCGTGCCCGCTATATCCCGCCCGCCGAGCGTGACGCACTCCACCCGCCCGCTCGCGTCGCGGCGTGTCGCGCCGAGCCATGTCGGCGCGTCGCCGGTGAAGTCCGCGTCCGGACAGAGGGAGAGTATGCTGTCGCGCAGATCCAGCGGCGCGACCTCCACGGTGCTGACGTACCCGGGAACGGTGTCGGCGCTCTCCGGCGAGGGCACGCTGATAAGATACGGCACGGCGTTCCACACCCTGCCGCTGTCCTCCGTCGCTCCGGCGGAGGACGAATGGAACGCCGCGAACACCGGCGCGCCCTCGTAGGTGAGGTATTCCCCCGCCGTCGTCTCCACGGCGCGGCGGAGCTTCGCGGCGCAGCGGTCATAGTCGCCGCCCAGCCGCGCGTGCATGGCGTCGTCGTCCAGCCACGCCTGACAGCAGCCGCTGTCGGCGCAGACCTCGGCGGCGGCGTGGCGGTGCGCGGCGGCGCAGTAGAGCGTGTAGCTGCGCGCGGCGACCGCCTGGGCGCGCAGCGCCTCCTCCTCAAAGCTCGCGGGCATCTCCGCCGCGAGCACGCCGGTCAGATAATCCGTCATGTCCATGGTCCGCACCTCATCCCCCACGAGCACGCGGACGCTCTCCTTGACCTCGCGCCGCGCCTCCGGCTCGTCCGAGGGCGCAGCGGGCAAAGCCGCGCCCTGCGCGGCGGCGGGCGCGGCGGCGTTCTCTTCGGGTGCGCCGCGCAGAAACAGCGGCGCGGCGAACGCGAGCGCGAGCGCGGTGTAGCAGACGATGAGTATCTTCTTCATTCGGCGGTTTCTCCTGTCGTACAGTATACTTGACGTTTCGGGCAAATGAGTATAAAATATCTGCGTTATGATATTGATTCTAAACCGATCTCATATATAATATTACTGCGAGGTAATGCGGAATATGCCAAGACAATTCACCGACGACGAGATACGCCAGCGCATATCGCTTCAGAAGAAGGCGCTTGAGATAACCTGCTACGTCTGCGGCGCGGGCGCGTTCAGCGTGTTCATCCGCTGGCTTCAGACGATGCTCGCGTTCAACGACGAGGGGCTTGTGGACAGGAGCCTTTTCAACCTCCTCGTGCCGCTGATGATTTTTATCGCGGGGTATATTTTCCTGCGCTTTGTCGATCGCTTCCGCGCCGACCGCTGGTTCGTGTCGGACGACTTTTTCGACGCCTTCTATAACCCCGGCAAGCTCTATGCCGCGATCCGCTGGCTCATCGGCGGGATAATGCTCGCCGGCTCGCTGCTGCTGCTCGTCAGCTCCGAGACGGATAAAAACGCGGACTTTATTCGCGTGCTGGCGCTCGTGGGCGTGCTGGACGGTCTGGCGTTCCCGCTGGTGCTCGCCGCGGCGAACAGACCCCACGCCACCGCAGTCAGAACCGTGTGCTTTCTGATGTTCATCCCCATACTCTTTTTCTGCGTGTGGCTCGTGGTGCTCTACAAGGTCAACTCCATCAACCCCGTCGTGTGGGAGTACGCCCCCGAGGCGGCGGCGATCATCCTCTCCATGATTGCTTTTTTCCGCGCGGCGGGCTGGGTGTTCGGCGCGCCGAACGCATGGCGCAGTATGTTTTTCGGTATGCTCGCCGCCGCGGTGGACATCATGGTCATCGCGGACGAGCGCTATATAGGGATGCAGCTTATGTACTTCGCGTCGGCGATGATGCTGGTGATGTACAACTGGGTGCTCATCACGAACTTCCACCGCCGCCCCAAGCCCGAGCGCGAGCAGCCCAACGACGGCTTTGAACGGCTGTAAAAGGGTTTACTTGCACCTTTAGATGAGGTCATATGCGAAAGCGCCGCCCCCGTCTCCTCGGGAGCGGCGCTGATCACTGACCACTAACCACTAATCACTAACCACTGACCTAAGCTATCCCCACCACCGTCAGCTTATCCCCGCTGACGGTGAATTTTATATTGAGTCCGGCAAAGTCCATGGCGTACACGCGCTTTTCGTCGTGCTGATACTGAGGGCGCGGATCGCCCGCGAGCACGCCGCGAAGCGCCTCGCGCTTCCCCTCCGGCACACGCGCGAGCAGCGCCGGCGGGATGACCACGTCGATCGCGGCGGGCGGCGCGGCGGCAAAGCCGGAGCGCGCGTCCGGATGCGCGTCGGCATAGGCGACATAGGGCTTTATGTCGAAGATGGGCGTGCCGTCCATGAGATCCGCCCCCGCGACGATGAGCGTGCCGCCGCGCCTTGGGTCATTCTCGACGCGCACAAGGCGCACACAGCTCAGCCCCAGCGCGTTCGGGCGAAACGGCGAGCGCGTGGCGAAAACGCCCATGCGCTCGTTCCCGCCGAGCCTCGGCGGGCGCACCGTGGGCGACCAGCCCTCGCGCAGATTCGCCGAGAACTGCCAGATTAGCCACAGGTGCGAATACCCCTCTATCCCGCGCAGCGCGTCGGCACTGCGGTACTTTTTTTCAAAAACTATCCTCGCCTCCAGCGCGTTGACGAGCCCCGCCTGCCGCGGGATGCCGAATTTTCCGGCAAAGTCGCTCTCTATGCGCGCTATCGGCTCTATCGTGAACGTGTCCGCCATCGTCTCACCCCAGCATGGAAAGCGCCTTTACGGAGACGCCGTTGACGAGCATATGGAAAAATATGCTGCTCCAAAGGCTGTCCGTGCGCTCATAGAGCCGCGCGAGCAGCCACGACACCGGCAGATACTGCAAAATATACAGCCAGTAGCGCCCGTCGCTCAGGGCGTAGCCCCACACGTGGTAGAGCGAGAAGAGCGCCATGCTCACCGCGTATGCCGCAATGCGGCTGCGGCGGCGCAGCAGGGCGAAAACGCCCGCGCGGAACATAAGCTCCTCCACTATCGGGGCGAGGAACACCGCCATCGCCACCACCGTGCCGAAGCCCTCCTTTGCCAGCGCCGCCACGGCGGTGTTGTTGGGGTTGTCCGCAAACCTCGCCGCGTTGAGGATAAGCCCGACGAAGAAGTTGAACAGCAGCATAAGGGCGTAGCTGTATATGATCTCGACGACGGTGAAAAACGGTCTGTCGCAGAGCGTGTAGAAATCCCGCCGGAGAAAGCCCCACGCGGCGGCGAGCATATATGCCGCGCCCACGGCGTAGAGGGCGAAGTTCGCCTGTATCTCCGTGAGCGCTCCCGCCGCCATCAGCCGCCCCAGCAAAAGCGGCAGAAGCGCGATGTGCACCGGCAGATACGCCAGCACGCATATCGCCTCACGCCTTGTCAGCGCGCTTTCCCGCAGGGCGGGCACGGGTCTTGCATTCCTCTCGTCCATCATCCGCGCGCCTTTCTTTGCAGCTCAAAGAGGAGATTCATCGCCTCTATGGGCGTGAGCGTGTTGAGATCCGTCGTGCGCAGCCTTTTGCGCACCTCGTCCGCGCCGACGTCGGCAAGGCTCATCTGCCCGCCGTCTGCGCCGTGCGCCGGAGCGAGCGCCTCCGCCCCGCCGCTCTCCAGATCCTTGAGATAGCTCTTTGCCTTGGCGATCACGGCGTCCGGCAGCCCCGCGAGCTTTGCCACCTCGATGCCGTAGCTGTCGTCCGCCGCGCCGGGGACGATCTTGCGCAGGAACACGAGCGTTCCGCCCTGCTTTTTCGCCGTGATGTTGTAGTTTTTCACGCCCGCAAGCTCACCCTCCAGCGCGGACAGCTCGTGGTAGTGCGTGGCGAACATCGTCTTTGCGCCGAGCTTTTTCTTGTCCGCGCAGTATTCCAGCACCGCCCGCGCGATCGCCATGCCGTCGAAGGTCGAGGTGCCGCGCCCTATCTCGTCGAGGATCAGCAGCGACGCGCCCGTCGCGTGGCGGAGTATCTCCGCCATCTCGTTCATCTCCACCATGAACGTCGATTGTCCCGCGGCGAGATCGTCCGACGCGCCGATGCGCGTGAACACGCGGTCCACGATGCCGACGGTTGCGCTTTTCGCCGGAACGAACGAGCCCATCTGCGCCATGAGCACTATCAGCGCCGTCTGACGCATATAGGTGGACTTGCCCGCCATGTTCGGACCCGTCACGATGGCGACGCGGTCAGTCGTGTCGTTGAGGTGCGCGTCGTTCGGCACGAAGAGCACGTCCTTCATGCTCTGCTCCACAACGGGGTGCCGCCCCTCGATAATCGTAAGCTCGCGGGAGGCGTCGATCTCGGGCATGGTGTAGTTGTTCTTCACCGCCGTCTCCGCGAGGGAGCACAGCGCGTCCAGCCGCGCCACGGCGTCCGAGGCGGACTGTATGCGCTCCACCTTCTCCGCGACGCTCAGCCGAAGCTCCGTGAAGAAGTCAAATTCAAGCCGGTTTATCCTGTCGCGCGAGGTGAGCAGCGTATTTTCAAGCTCCTTGAGCTCCTGCGTGAAGTAGCGCTCATTGGAAACGAGCGTCTGTTTTCGTATATAATCCTCCGGTATGCTCGCGTCGGGCACGGATTTGGGCACGTCGATATAATACCCGAACACGCGGTTGTAGCCGACCTTGAGCTTTTTTATGCCGGTGCGCTCGCGCTCGCGCTCTTCCAGCCTTGACACCGTCTCCGCCCCGTGATCGCGCACGTCGCGCAGGCGATCGAGCTCCTCCGAGTACCCGCGGCGGATGAACCCGCCCTCGCGCACGGAAAACGGCGGCTCGTCGTCTATGGCGCGGTCGATCTCGCGGCGGACGTCGTCAAGCGTGTCGAGCGCGGCGATGCCTTTAAGCTCCTGCGAGGTGAAATGCGCCATAAGCTCGCGCAGTCTCGGCAGCACGGCGGCGCAGTTTGAGAGCGTCCTGAGATCGCGCGCGCCCGCCGTGCCGTACACGCAGCGCCCCACGAGCCGCTGCATATCGCTTATCTCCTTTAGCTGCACCGTCAGCTCCCCGCGCGCGACGTTGTCGCGCACGAGCTCGTCCACCGCGGCAAGGCGGCGCCTTATCGCCACTGCCGACAAAAGCGGGCGCTCCACCCACGTGCGCAGCATACGCCCGCCCATGGGGGTCTTTGTCTTGTCGAGCACCCAGAGAAGCGAGCCGCGCTTCTCGCCGGTGCGCAGGGCTTCCGTCAGCTCAAGGCTTTTGCGCGTCGCCCAGTCCAGCTCCATAAACCGCCCGCCGTAGAACACGTCCAGACGGCGTATGTGCGAAATATCGAATTTCTGCGTGTCGATGATATACGAGAGCAGCGCGCCGGCGGCGCACACCGCGGCGGGCATATCGCCCACGCCGCTCTCGTCTATGCTCTCAAACCCGAACTGGCGGCACACGAGCGCCGCGGCGGGCATATACTCAAAGCGTCTTTCCCCCGTCTCCAGCAGCGCGCCGAGCTTTTTGAGAAGAAAATCGCGTATCTCCCGCTCCTCCTCCGCGCCGTGGCTCAGCACCGCCTCGCGCGGGGCGAAGCGCCCCAGCTCGTTGACGATGTGCGCCGCCGCCTCCTCGCCGGAGAACGCCGCACAGCAAAACTCGCCCGTGGAAATGTCGCAGAACGCCGCTCCGCTCCCGTCCGGTCCGCAGTAGACCGCGCATATGTAGTTGCTGCGCCCGTCCTCGAGCATGGAGCTGTCCGTGACCGTGCCGGGGGAGATGATGCGTATGACCTCCCGCTCCACCAGCCCCTTGGCGAGCGCGGGGTCCTCCGTCTGCTCGCAGATGGCGACCTTGTACCCCTTGGCGATGAGACGGGCAATGTACGCCTCGGCGCTGTGGTAGGGCACGCCGCACATGGGTGTGCGCGCCTCAGGGTCCTCAACGCCGCGATCGCGCGTCGTGAGGGCGAGATCGAGCTCACGCGCGGCGAGGCGCGCGTCCTCGCCGAACATCTCGTAAAAATCGCCCAGTCTGAAAAACAGCAGACAGTCCTGATGTCTCTCCTTTATCTCGTTGTACTGCCGCTTCATCGGCGTCAATTCCGCCATTTCGCCGCCCCGCCCTCTCTTTGTCTCATTTTGTGAATCTAATCCATTATCTCGCCGTAGAGCGCCCATGTGTTGCTCGCGGTTATTTTCACGTCCTTGAAGCTCCCGACGAGCGCCGGATCGCCGTGCAGGTGGACGAGCCGCCCGCCGTTCGTGCGGCTGGAGAGGTTATACTCCTCCCTGCCCGTCTCCCCATCGACGAGCACGCGCAGGATACGCCCCTCGTACTCGCGGTGCTTCTCGCCGGAGATGCGGTTGGACACCTCCATGAGCGCGTCGAAGCGGCGCTGCTTGTCCTCGCGGGTGTAGGGGTCGGGCATGGCGGCGGCGGGCGTGCCGACGCGCTTTGAGTAGATAAACGTAAACATCGCGTCATAGCGCACAAGCTCGCACAGGCTGAGCGTGTCGGCAAAGTCCTGCTCGCTCTCGCCGGGGAAGCCCACAATGATGTCGGTCGTGAGCACAAGGTCGGGCATATAGCTCCTCGCCAGCTCCGCCTGACGGATGTACCCCTCGCGGTCGTAGCTGCGGTTCATCCGGCGCAGCACCGCATCGCTGCCAGACTGCACGGGCAGGTGAAGCTGATGGGCGCAGTGGGCGCTCTCCGCCATAGTCTTGAAGAGCTTCTCCGTCGCGTCCTTGGGGTGGCTCGTCATGAAGCGGATGAGGTAGTCTCCGGGTATTTTATCTATCTCGCGGATAAGCTCGGCAAAGTCCGTGTCCGCGCCGAGATCGCGCCCGTAGGAGTTGACGTTCTGCCCGAGGAGCGTGATGTCCTTATACCCCGCCTCTATAAGCCCCCGCGCCTCGGCGACGACGTCCTCGGGTCTTCTGGAGCGCTCGCGCCCGCGCACGTAGGGAACGATGCAGTAGGTGCAGAAGTTGTTGCACCCGTACATGACGGAGAGCCACGCCTTCACCCCGTCGGTGCGGCGCACGGGGATGCCCTCGGCGACGCTGCCGTCGTCCCTCTCGGTCGCGAAAACACGCTTGCGGCTGTCCATGGCGCGCTGCAAAAGCTCCGGAAAGCGCCACAGCTCGTGCGGACCGAAAACGAGATCCGCCACGGGGTAGGACATTTTTATCCTCTGCGCCATGTGCGGCTGCTGCACCATGCAGCCGCACACCGCGACTATCTGCCCCGGCTTTGCCTTTTTCGAGTGGGTCAGCGCGCCGACATTGCCCAGCACGCGCATCTCCGCGTGCTCGCGCACGGCGCAGGTGTTGACGATGATAATGTCCGCCTCAAATTCGTCCTCCGTGAAGCCGCAGCCCATCTCCGCCAGATACCCGCGCAGCTTTTCGCTGTCCGCCTCGTTCTGCTGGCAGCCGTAGGTGTCCACCATCGCCAGCCTCGTCACGCCCTCGCGGGCATTGCGCTCTGCAATGGCGCGGCATATCTCCTCCTGACGCTTTATCTCCGCCGTGTCTATTACTTTTCTTTCGTAGCTCATTTTGCCTTGTCTTACCTCAAGTCATAGTCTGTCAGAGTATTTTAACATAATAGTTATGGATTTTTCAATAAGTTTAAGGTATAATATTTTGTCTGATGACGATTTGGCTTTTTTTGAGGTTATTGTATGGCTGTGATCAATATACTCTCCCCCCATGTGGCGGACATGATAGCGGCGGGCGAGGTCGTCGAGCGTCCGGCGTCGGTGGTAAAGGAGCTGATGGAAAACTCCTTCGATGCGGGCGCCATGAACGTGACCGTGGAGATACGCGGCGGCGGGGCGACCTACATCCGCGTGACGGACGACGGCACGGGCATGGCGGGCGAGGACGCGGGCGTGGCGTTTTTGCGCCACGCGACCAGCAAGCTGCACGATGAGCGCGGGCTCGAGGCGATAAGCACGATGGGCTTTCGCGGCGAGGCGCTCGCGGCGATCTCCGCCGTGTCGCGCATAGAGCTGAAAACAAGACTGCGCGGCACGGACGTGGGCACGCTCGTCACGCTCGACGGCGGGGATATACAGGACATGACCCCCTGCGGCTGTCCGGAGGGGACGACGATGATCGTCCGCGATCTCTTCTACAACACCCCCGCGCGCCTGAAATTCCTCAAGTCCGACAGGAGCGAGGCGTCCGCGTGCACGCTCGCGGCGCTGCGCTGTGCGCTGGGGCGTCCGGAGGTGTCCGTGCGCTTCATACGCGACGGCGCGGAGGAGTTCTTCTCCCCCGGCGACGGGCGGCTCGACTCCTGCGTGTATTCGCTTCTGGGGCGTGAGCTCGCCTCCACGCTTCTGGAGCTGTCGAGCGAGGACGGCGGTATCCGCGTGCGCGGGTTCGTGTCCTCCCCCGCCGCCGGACGCGGCAGCCGCGGCGCGCAGTATTTCTTCTGCAACGGGCGCTTCATCAAGTCCGCGCTATTGCAGGCGGCGGTGGAGCAGGCGTATAAAAACACCCTCCTCACCGGACGCTACCCCGCGTGCGTGGTATATCTGGAGCTTGGCTGCGGCAGCGTGGACGTAAACGTCCACCCCGCGAAAACCGAGGTCAAGTTCTCCTACGAGAAAAAGGTGTTCGACCTTGTGCACCACGCGGCGCTCTACGCCCTCACGGGGGAGCGCCGCGCGGGCGCGGGCGGTCAGACCGCGCCGCCCGCCGTGAAGAGGGAGTCGCGCGCCGAAGCGCCGCGCTCCTATGTTCAGGCGGAGCGTACCGCCGAAGCGCCGCGGCGGAGCGGCGCGGCGAACGCCAAAGCGGGCTGTGCTCCGGCGCTCGCGTATGCCGCGCCCGTCGGCGCAGCTTTCCCGCCGCGGGCGCATGACCGCGCCGATGTGAGCGGCTTTATGAGCCGAGACGTGCCGTATCAGACGCGCCTCGACCTCGCCGCCCCCCGCGCTTCGGCGGGAAACGGCGCGAAAAGCGCTGATGCGACAGCGTCCGCGCACGTTTTGACCCCGCCCCCTGTTGAAAAACCTGTGCAAAATGTTGAAAATCTCCCCGTGCCCGACCACAAGATAGTGGGTGAGGCGCTCAAAACCTACATCATCGTGGAGGTCGGGGAGGAGCTTGTATGGATAGACAAGCACGCCGCGCACGAGCGCATGATATTTGACCGGCTCAAGGGGCAGACGGGGGAGATCATGAGCCAGCGCCTTATCGCGCCGGTGACGCTCCGCCTTGACGGGGAGAGCGCGGAGCTTTTGGAGAAAAACGCCGCCCTGCTCTCCGCGCTCGGCTTCGAGCTGGACGCCTTCGGCGAGCGGGAGTATATACTGCGCGCGCTTCCGGCGGACATGCTGCCGGCGGACGCCGCCGCCGCGGTGGAGGAGATATGCGAAAGGCTCCGCCGCGGGAAAAGCCTCAGCGCGGCGGACGCGCGCGACGAGATACTGCACACCGTGGCGTGCAAGGCGGCGATAAAGGCGGGCTGGAACACCGGCGCGCAGGAGCTTGAGCGCATCGCCGAGGCGGTGCTCTCCGGACGGGTGAAGTACTGCCCGCACGGCAGACCCGTCTCCGTTGTCATGACGCGCCGCGATCTCGACAGGCAGTTCAAGAGGATCGTGTGATGGATAGGGTCGTTGTCATCGCCGGGCCCACCGCGTCCGGCAAAACGGCGCTGTCCGTCGCGCTGGCGCGGGAGCTGGGCGGCGAGATCGTCTCCGCAGATTCCATGCAGGTCTACCGCGGCATGGACATAGGCACCGCAAAGGCGACAAGCGCCGAGCGCGGCGGGATCGCGCACCATATGCTCGACGTCGCCGAGCCGGACGAGAGCTACTCCGCCGCGCGCTACGTAGACGAGGCAGCGGCGTGCTGCGAGGATATACTCGCGCGCGGGAAGCTGCCGATAATCACGGGCGGCACGGGGCTGTACATCGACTCGCTCCTCTCCGGACGGAGCTTTGCCGAGACCGAGGAGAGCCGCGAGGTGCGCCGTGCGCTCTCGCGCGAATACGACGTGCGCGGCGGCGAGGCGATGCTCGAAAAGCTCCGTCTGGTCGATCCCGCGCGCGCCGCCGCGCTCGCCGCGGCGGACAAGCGCCGCATCGTCCGTGCGCTGGAGATATACGCCCTCACGGGCGAGACCGCCACGGCGCACGACGAGGCGACCCGCGCCCTCCCCCCGCGCTACGGCGCGGCGCGGATAGTGCTCTGCTACGCCGAGAGCGCGCGCCAGTACGCCATGATAGACTCCCGCGTGGACAAAATGGTGCGCGAGGGGCTTTTCGATGAGGTTGCGCGGCTTTTGTCGCGCGGCGTTTCGCCGGAGGCGACGGCGATGCAGGCGATAGGCTATAAGGAGACCGCCGCCGCCCTGCACGGAGAGCTGACGGCACACGAGGCGGTCACGCTCATCAAGCAAAGCTCCCGCCGCTACGCCAAGCGCCAGCTCACGTGGTTTCGCCGCTGGGAGGACGCTTTATGGATACGCTGGAGCGCCGAGCCGGATTTTCTCGCGGCGCGACAGCTTTCGACAGCTTTTATACGCCGCTGCGGTATATCATAATATACCGCGGGCACGGCTCAGCCGCTCCCGCAAATACATAACGAGGAGCGGCGCATACGTACAGCCGCTTCGGAAAAAGGAGTTGGCTTATATGCAGAAAACGCAGAATCTCCAGGACATTTTTCTCAATCAGGTGCGCCGCGACAGGCTGGTGGTGACGATGTTCCTCATGAACGGCTTCCAGATGCACGGCACGGTCAAGGGCTTTGACGGCTTCACCGTCATTCTCGACTCCGACGGCAAGCAGCAGCTTATCTATAAGCACGCGATCTCCACCATCGTGCCGCCCAGGGCGCTCGAGCTGGAGCTGGACGCATAGCTTGCGCCGCAGCGCCGCGTTTATGGGGTCGCTTGCCGTCTCCCGCGTGAGCGCTCCGCCGCCCTCGCCGAGCGCCGCCGTGCGGCGCGGCGAGGACGGCAACGAATAAGTCTGTACCTTCGCCCTCTCCCGCGTCAGGCGCGTCGGGGCGGAGATCATATACAGCGGCGCGGCGTTCTCGCCCGCCGCGGAATACGGCGGGCTGCATGAGGGTATGCGCGTTCCCGCCGACCGGAGGGATAAAGACAGTGAGCATATCGGATAACCTTGCGCTGGTGAAGAGAAGCATCGCCCTCGCCGCCTCGCGCGCGGACCGCCGCGCCGAGGACATCTACCTTGTCGGCGCGACGAAGATGAACGACGCCGCGCGCGTGCGCGAGGCGATAGCGGCGGGGCTTCCCATCTGCGGGGAGAACCGCGTGCAGGAGCTGGTGCAAAAAAGCGCGGAGCACGCCTATGACGGCGCGGCGCTGCATTTCATCGGGCATCTGCAAAAAAACAAGGTGAACAAGGTCGTGGGGGCGGTGTCGCTCATCCACAGCGCGGACAGCGAGGAGCTTATGGACTGCATCGCCCGCGCCGCCGTCTCGCGCGGCGTTGTGCAGGACATATTGCTGGAGGTCAACATCGGCGCGGAGGCGGCGAAATCCGGCTTTGCGCCCGACAAGATACCCGCCGCGCTCGCCCATGCGGCGGCGCTAAAGGGAATTTTTGTACGCGGATTGATGGCTGTGCCCCCGATTTGCGCCGACGGCGAAGAAAATCGTCCATATTTTACGCTCATGAATCAGCTTTTTGTTGACAATGGCGAGAAAAAATACGATAATGTATCTATGGATTTTTTGTCTATGGGCATGAGCGGTGATTATATGACCGCCATAGACTGCGGCGCCAACATGATACGTCTGGGCACCGCCATCTTCGGCGCGCGCGATTACGGCGGGGCGCACTGACCCCCGCCGCGCCCGGAGCTGACAGCAGGGTCCTTTACGCCGTCCGGTCTTGTACGACCACACGGGCGCTTTCGCCCGCGCGACCCTGATGCAGATCACTTTGACTTTGGAGGCACTTACTTCATGGGTTTCATGGACGAACTTAGAAAGCTTACTCAGCCTTACGACGATGAGGATGATTTTTTCGAGGGTGCGGACGTGCAGTATAAGCCGCAGGCGCAGCCCGCCGCGCAGGGTCAGCCCGCCAGCCGCGAGCAGGCGCTCTTTGAGAGCAGCTTTGCCGAAGCGCCGCAGGGTCAGCCCCAGCCTCAGCGCCGCACCCAGCAGAAGCCTCCGGCGGGCAAGCCCGCCGTAAAGGCGCAGGCGCAGCCCTCCCAGGGCGACGGCAGCATCTTCGGCAGCTTCGGCAAGAAGCAGCCCGCCCCGCCCAAGCAGGGGCGCGTGAGCTTCGGCGGCAAGGAGTCGCAGGTCATCCTCTTTTCCCCCAAGACCTTCGACGAGGCGGGGGAGATTGTCAGCCATATCCGCGCCAACCGCTCCGTCGTGATGACGCTGGAGGGTCTGCCCGGCGACACCGCGCGCCGCCTGCTCGACTTCATATCCGGCATCGCCTATGCGCTTCAGGGGAAGATCACCCCCGTCTCCGCAAAGACATATTTCGTCACCCCGCAGAACGTCGATATTCTCGGCGCGCAGGGCGACCAGCCCGTCAGCGGCGGGCAGTATCTTTGAACGCCGCGGCCCCCGATTTTGTAAAACCTCACCGCATCCGAGGATCGATCGCGTCAGTCTGTCGATACGCGGGTGCAAAACAAAAATTGAAAGGTGGATAAATATATGATCACTGCTCAGGATATTCGCGAAAAGACCTTTGAGAAGTCCCGCATAGGCGGCTACGACATGGCGGCTGTGGACGATTTTCTTGAGGAGCTTGCCGACGACGTGACGGCGTACCAGAAGGAAAACGCCGTTTTGAAGAGCAAGATGAAGGTGCTCGTTGACAAGATAGAGGAATACCGCGCTAATGAAGAGGCGCTGAACATGGCGGTGCTGTCCGCGCAGAAGCTCGCCGTGCAGATAGAGAGCGACGCGCGCACGAGAAGCGCCGCGATGATAGAGGACGCGGAGCGCCAGGTCAAGGCGCGCGTCGGCGGCATCGAGGACGAGGTCAGCCGCCAGCAGAAGCGCCTTGAGGACGCGAAAGCCGCGACCGAGCGGTTCTTTGACGCGGCGCGCGCCCTGTGCAGCACCCAGCTTCGCAATCTCGACGCTATCGCCGCCGGTATGACCGCCGCCGCGCCCGCCGCCGCCCCTGCACCCGCCGCCGGCGCGGATAATGCCGCCGATGTTGACAGCGCCGTGCGCAGCATTGAGGAGTCTGTCTCCAAGATACAGCCCGAGCCTCCCGTCGATATTGACCTCTCCGCCTCGATGAAGGCTCCGTCCAAGCCCAAGAAGAGCATCGACCGGACGCAGACCTTCAACCTTTGAGTGCTTCGCATCCATGACCTTGTTTCATCCGGGGCGCGCGTGCGAACGTCCGCCCCGTTCAGACGTTTTATACACCGTTACACAAAGACATATAGGAGTATACGCATATGCCACAGGATTTCAACGCAACGCTTAATCTTCCGAAAACCGACTTCCCCATGCGCGCGGGTCTGCCCAAGCGCGAGCCTGTAATGCTCAGGCGCTGGGAGGAGCTTGATATTTACAACGAGATGCTCAGGAAGAACGAGGGTCAGCCGCGCTTCAACCTGCACGACGGTCCTCCGTTCTCCAACGGCGACCTCCACATGGGTCACGCGCTCAACAAGTCCATAAAGGACTTCATCACCCGCTCCTACGCCATGCGCGGGTACTATACCCCGTATATCCCCGGCTGGGATAACCACGGCATGCCCATAGAGAGCGCCATCATCAAGGAGCAGCGGCTCAACCACAAGGCTATGAGCGTGGCGGACTTCCGCTCCGCTTGCGAGGCGTATGCCGAGAAGTACATTCACCGCCAGATGGACGGCTTCAAGCGTCTGGGCGTTATCGGCGACTGGGAGCACCCCTACAAGACCATGAACCGCGGCTTCGAGGCGGACGAGATACGCATCTTCGGCATGATGTACAAAAACGGGCACATCTACAAGGGGCTCAAGCCCGTGTACTGGTGCCCCAAGGACGAGACCGCCCTCGCCGAGGCGGAGATCGAGTATCAGGACGACCCCTGCACGACGGTGTACGTCAAGTTCCCCATGTGCGACGATCTCGGCAGGCTCTCCCACCTCGACCTCTCCAAGCTCTACTTTCTCATCTGGACGACCACCCTATGGACGCTGCCCGGCAACCTCGCCATCGCGCTGCACCCGGACGAGACTTACGTCCTTGCGAAAGCCCCCAACGGCGAGACGTACATCATGGCGCAGGCGCTGACCGACAAGGTCATGAAGCTCGGCGGCTTTGACAGCTATGAGATCGTCGAGACGCACCCCGGCAGCTTCTTTGAAAATATGCTCGCCCGGCACCCGTTCCTCGACAAGACCTCGCGGCTGCTGCTGGCGGACTATGTGACGATGGACTCCGGCACGGGCTGCGTGCACACCGCGCCCGGCTTCGGCGCGGACGACTATCAGACCTGCCGCCGCTACGGGATGGAGCTTGTCGTCCCCGTGGACGATCAGGGTCGCCACACCGACTACGCCGGCAAGTATGCCGGCATGACCACCGATGAATCCAACCCCGTCATTCTCAACGATATGCGCGAGAGCGGCATGCTCTTCGCGTCCGAGGAGATCATCCACTCCTACCCGCACTGCTGGCGCTGCAAGAGCCCGATAATCTTCCGCGCCACGCCGCAGTGGTTCTGCTCGGTCGATTCCTTCAAGGACGAGGCTATCGCCGCGTGCGACAACGTCCGCTGGCTTCCCGCCTGGGGCAAGGAGCGCATGGCGGCAATGATCCGCGAGCGCGCCGACTGGTGCATTTCCCGTCAGCGCCGCTGGGGTCTGCCCATCCCCGTGTTCTACTGCGACGATTGCCATAAGCCCGTCTGCACCGATGAGACTATCGCCTCCGTCGCCGCCGTCTTTGAGGAGAGGGGCAGCAACGCCTGGTTCGAGACGGACGCGGCGGCGCTTCTGCCCGAGGGCTTTGTCTGCCCGCACTGCGGCGGCAGGCACTTCACCAAGGAGAGCGACACCCTCGACGGCTGGTTTGACTCCGGCTCTACCCACTACGCCGCCATGAAGCGCGATCAGGGCTTCTGGCCGGCGGATATGTATATGGAGGGCGGCGATCAGTACCGCGGCTGGTTCCAGTCGTCGCTGCTCGTGGCGGTGGGTGCGCTCGGCATGGGCGCGCCGTACAGGGAGTGTCTCACCCACGGGTGGACGGTCGATGGCGAGGGGCACGCGATGCACAAGTCTCTCGGCAACGGCGTTGACCCGTCGGAGATGATAGACGAGTTCGGCGCGGACCTCGTGCGTCTGTGGGCAGGCTCTGCGGACTATCACGTGGACGTGCGCTGCTCGAAGGATATTTTCAAGCATCTCAGCCAGAATTATCTCAAGTTCCGCAACACCGCGCGCTACTGTCTGGGCAACCTCAACGGCTTTGACCCCGATAAGCCCGTCGCGCCGGAGGATATGCTCGAGCTTGACCGCTGGGCGATCACGAAGCTCAACGCCCTCATCGCCAAGGTCGCCGCGGCGTATGACGGCTATGAGTTCCACATCGTCTCCCACGCGATCAACGACTTCTGCGTCGTCGAGCTTTCCAGCTTCTATCTCGACATCATCAAGGATCGCCTCTACTGCGAGGAGCCGGACGGGCTCAAGCGCCGCAGTGCGCAGACCGCGCTCTGGCTCATCCTCGACAGCCTCACCAAGATGTTCGCCCCCATTCTCGCGTTCACCTGCGATGAGATCTGGCTGGCGATGCCCCATAGGTCCACGGACGATGCGCGCAACGTCGTGCTCAACGTCATGAACAAGCCCTTCACCGAGTATGCGCTCGACGACGCGGCTCTCGCCAAGTGGGATGCGCTCATCTCCGTGCGCGGCGACGTGAACGGCGTGCTGGAGACCGCCCGCGCCGACAAGCGCATCGGCAAGCCCCTTGAAGCGTCCGTGACGCTCCGCGCCGAGGACGACGCCGCCCGCGACACGCTGAAGGCGGTCGAGGGCATGAACCTCGCCGAGCTTTTCATCGTCTCCAAGTGCCTCATCGCCGACGGCGGCGACGACGCCGAGAGCGCGGTCATCGGAGATGGCGTGAACGTTCCGGGGCTGAGGATCTCCGTCACGGAGGCGGCGGGAACAAAATGCCCGCGCTGCTGGATGCACTCCGAGCACGCCGACCCCGACACCGGGCTCTGCCCGCGCTGCGCCGCAGTGGTCGCAAGGCTCTGATCCGCTTTACAAAAATGTGACCGGCGCCTCCCCGCCGGTCACGCCCGGCTTTTCCGCGCTGCGTCGGGAATAAATTTTCGCGTGCCGTCGGCTCTTTCCGGCGGCAGATAGGAGAAAGATATGCTCTATGCTATTGTCGGTATTCTGGTCATTATCCTTGACCAGGGGGTAAAGTACTGGGTCACGACCAATCTCATGGTCGGTACTGTCACCGAGCCTCTCATACCCGGTATTCTCAGTCTTGTCCGACTGCACAACGACGGCGCCGCCTTCAGCTTCCTTGCCGGCGGCGGGGCGCGCATCTACTTTATCGTGCTCACCGCCGTGTTCACCGTCGCCGTTATCATCGCCCTCGCCACAAACTTCATCAACGGGCGCTTCGGGCGCTGGTGTCTGGTGCTGGTGACGGCGGGCGGGCTGTCCAACTGCCTTGACCGCGTGCTCTACGGCTACGTCGTCGATATGTTCAAGATCGACCTTTTTGACTTCGCCGTGTTCAACGTCGCGGATATTTTCATCACGGTGTTCGCGCTGCTGTTCATCGTCTATATCATCTTCGGCGGCGAGGGCAAGCGCGAGCAGGAGGACGAGTTCGACGAGGATGACGACGAGGACGCCGACCGCGAGCCGCTGAACGTCAGCTTCAAGAAGGATCGCACGGCGCAGCGCGCCGCCGCACCCTCAAAGCCCGCGCGTGAACGCGCCGCCGACGCAAAGGCGAAGAAATACCGCGCGGACGATGAAACCGACGACGTCGCCTCCCCGCGCTTCGGGTTCGGCAAGCGCAGAAAGGGCGCCGACGACGAGGATGCGAGACCCGCGGCAAAGCAGCCGGCAAAGGCGCGCGCCGCCGCGCCGGACACCTCCCCCGCCGCCCGCCGCGAGAAGGCGCTTGAGGGCTTCGGCAGGAACGCCCCCTCGGGTGCGCAGCAGTCCGCCCGCCCCGCCGCCAAGCAGCCGCCGAAAAAGACCCGCTACGAGGAGGACTACGAGGCGTATACCGCCGCGCATCCCGAGACGAAGACCGCGCCGCGCAGGAGCAGCGCCGCGCCCGCGTTCGATCCGGCAGATCCGTTTGCCGAATGGGAGCGCGCGAACGCCCGCGTCGAGAGCCGCCAGAGCTCCGGCTCGACCGCGAGGGCGATGGGCGTGAGCGAGCAGCCCGCGCGAAAGAGCGCCGCGCCCATCGTGCGCGACAGCGGCGACGCGCCCGCCTCTGCCCCCGCACCCGCACCCGTGCAGCGGCCCGCACCCGCAGCTCCCGCCGCGCCGCAGACGCCGGCGCGTCCCGCGGCACCCGCCGCCGCGCCGAAGCCCGCGCCCAGGAGCACGGGCGGGAACGACTTCGACCTTGACGATATACTCAACGAGTTCAAGTAATGGACGAGAACTATATTTCCCTCACGGCAAAGGAGAGCGGCGAAAGACTCGACGCTCTCCTTGCTCGTAGTATCGACGGTCTGACGCGCTCGGCGGCGCAGCGGCTTATCGACTCCGGCGCGGTGACGCTCGGCGATACGGCGCTGAAAAAGAACCGCCGCACCCGCGAGGGCGAGGAGTACGGCATTTTGCTGCCGGAGCTTGCGGACGTGCCGCTCGTCGCGCAGGATATACCGCTCGACATCGTCTACGAGGACGGCGACGTCATCGTTGTGAATAAGCCGCGCGGGATGGTCGTGCACCCCGCGCCGGGGCATCCGGACGGCACGCTCGTCAACGCGCTGATGTTCCGCTGCGGCGGCAGTCTCTCCGGCGTCGGCGGCGAGCGCCGGCCCGGCATCGTCCACCGCATAGATAAGGACACCTCCGGTCTGCTGATCGCCGCAAAGAATGATTTCGCCCATCGCGCTCTCGCCGCCCAGCTCGCCGAGCGCAGTCTCTCGCGCGTATATGAGGCCGTCGTGCGCGGCAGGATGCGCGAGGACGCGGGCACGATCGACCGCCCGATAGGGCGGCACCCCACGGACAGAAAGCGCATGGCGGTCACGGAAAAGAACTCTCGCCCCGCGCGCACGGATTGGGCTGTTCTTGCCCGCTACAACGGGTATACGCACATCGAGTGCCGCCTGCACACCGGACGCACGCACCAGATCCGCGTGCATCTCGCCTCGCTCGGTCATCCCCTGCTCGGCGACTTCACCTACGGCGCGCCTTCTCCCGACAAGGGGCTTGAGGGGCAGTGCCTGCACGCGCGACGGCTGATATTCATCCATCCGCGCACGGGCGCGCTGATAGAGCTTACAAGCGCACTGCCGCAGTATTTTACCGACGTGCTCGCCCGCCTCGGTCCGCCGATCGGGTGAAGGCTACATACAATATGTGATTGGAGGTTCAGACAATGGATATGAAGAAGCTGACCAAGCTCGTGATAGGCATTATCGCGCTCGCGCTCGTTATCGCGGCGGTCGTGTTCGTGGTGCGGCTCGTCGGCGGGCTTATCTCGGGCGCGTTCAATCTCGTGCTCGGCGTCGTGGTGGTCGTTGCACTCGTCGCCATCGTGGCGTGGATGTTCTGGTACGCAGGAAAGAATAAATAGGTTAAACTTTAAGTTAAACTGCGAGTTAAAGCCGCCCCCGTGTTATGGGGGCGGCTTTTGCGTACTATATGTGCTTTTACTGGTTCTCGTCCATGTTTATCGCGCCGGAGAGATCAACCGAGGTCGAGCCCTCGTGCTCCTGCTCGAAAACATAGTCCTTGCCGGGCAGTATCGCGTTGAGCGCGATGCCGACGATGGAGGCGACGGCAAGACCGGAGAGGCTGACAATGCCTATCTGTATGCTGCCGGAGTAGCTTATCCCGATGGCGAGCACGAGGATGAGCGCCGCGATGATGACGTTGCGGGTGTTGGTGAAGTCCACCTGATTCTCCACGACGTTGCGCACGCCGACGGCGGAGATCATACCGTAGAGGATTAGCGACACGCCGCCGATGGTGGCGGTGGGCATGGCGGAGACGAGCGCGGCGAACTTCGGACAGAAGGAGACGAGGATGGCGATGCCGGCGGCGATGCGGATGACGCGCGGGTCATACACCTTCGAGAGCGCGAGCACGCCGGTGTTCTCGCCGTAGGTGGTGTTCGCGGGACCGCCGAAGAGCGCGGCGAGAGAGGTCGCCAGACCGTCGCCGAGGAGGGTGCGCTGCAAGCCGGGGTCGGACATATAGTTGCGCCCGACGGTGGAGGAGATTGCGCAGACGTCGCCGATATGCTCGACCATGGTGGCGAGCGACAGCGGCACCAAGGTGAACACGGCGGACCACAGCAGCGCGGTGTCAACGCTGCCGCCGCCGAAGAGCCCGAACACCGTGCTGCTCCAGTTGATGGGCAGACCCACCCACGCGGCGTTTGCAACCGCGGCGGAGACCGCCTCGCGCTCCGCCGGATCGACGATGAGCGCAAAAACGTATGAGCCGACAACGCCGAGGAGTATCGGGATGATCTTCGTCATGCCCCTGCCCCACATATTGAAGCCGATGACGAGCACGATGGCGACGGCGGCGATGAGCCAGTTGCCCTTGCAGTTATTTATCGCGGAGGAGGAGAGTGTCAGACCGATGGAGATGATGATAGGTCCGGTGACGATGGGCGGGAAGAAGCGCATGACCTTTTTCACGCCGAACTTTTTGAAAAGCGCCGCGAGTATCACGTACATCAGCCCCGCGATGAGCACGCCGAAGCAGGCGTAGGGCAGCAGCGTGTTGTCGTATATCGCCGTGCCGTCCGCGGCTGTGCCGACGGTGCGGATGGCGTTGTAGCCGCCGATGAACGCAAAGGAGCTGCCGAGGAACGCGGGCACCTTGAGCTTGGTGAGGATGTGGAAGAGGAGCGTGCCGATACCGGCGAAGAAGAGCGCTGTTGCAACGTCAAGTCCGGTCAGCGCCGGAACAAGCACGGTCGCGCCGAACATGGCGAACATATGCTGCAAGCCCAGCAGCAGCATCCTTGGCGTGCCGAGGGCGCGCGCGTCGTAAATAGGACCGTCGATGGTTGTTTTTTTCATTCAATTTACCTCTCTCAGTAGATATTTTATTGAATACTGCGGGGAAGCCCCCATATATAAACGGCTCGCGCCGGTTATATCCTATTGCCCGCGCTCCATGTCCATTAGGAACACACCGGTCTCGCCGTCGTATTCCGGCAGACGCACCTCGACAAGCTCACTGCGCGAGGTCGGGATGTTCTTGCCCACGAAATCCGCGCGTATGGGCAGCTCGCGGTGTCCGCGGTCAACGAGCACGGCAAACTGTATGCTGCGCGGTCGTCCGCAGGAGAACACCGCCTCGATCGCGGCTCGCGCCGTGCGTCCGGTATACAGCACATCGTCCGCAAGCACCACATCCCTCGCCGTAACGTCAAAATCGAGCGCCGCGCGGCGGACGAGCGGGCTGTCGGCAAAGGTGGTGAGATCGTCGCGGTAAAAACGTATGTCAATGCTGCCGCAGGGCACATCCACGCCCTCTATATTCAGGATGTTGTCGCGTATCATCCGCGCTATCGGCTCGCCGCGTCGGCGGATGCCGACAAGGACGACATTGTCCACGCCCTTGTTCTTCTCGGTTATCTCGTGTGAAATGCGCATGAGCGCGCGGCGGAGCGCCGCCTCATCCATTATCTGCGCCTTCAGCTTCATACGCCGTCCCCCTGAATATCCGCATCAAAAAAGCCCTGCCGCGAACACGGCAAGACATAACACACCCAAGACGGCGGCGCAGACGCGCCCCTCCGCGCAGACGGAATACCCATCCGCAAAATATGAATGATCTTGCCGGTCTCTCTGTACCGCGCTTAAAAATCTGTTTATCGTGTGAAAGTATATAATAGCGGCGGTGAGATTGCAAGACATTTTTTCACCGGGGCGCAGGTTTTGGGGATATGTATAAAAAGGCGCGGGGCGAGCCGCGCCGTTTCGGTGCAGATTACATAGCCGCAAGCGCCATCCGCAAGGCGGCGGCAGAGCCTCAGAATTTCCGGCAGAAAGCAAAAACGCCGAGGCTATTGCCTCAGCGCTTTTATATGTTGGCATTGACCTATCTTCCCAGTCCGTCTCCAGACAAGTATTGTCGGCACTGGTGAGCTTAACTTCTGTGTTCGGAATGGGAACAGGTGGACCCTCACCGTTAAAAACACCAACTTTTTCAGGCATTGTACCCTGAAAACCAAACAGAGGAGCAAGGACGAACCTGCGATCAAGGATGTAGGTCAAGCCCTCGGGCTATTAGTATCGGTAGGCTGAACACATTACTGCGCTTACACCGCCGACCTATCAACGAGGTAGTCTTCCTCGGCCCTTACTCACAAGGATGGGAGATCTTATCTTAGGGGGAGTTTCACGCTTAGATGC
>CAKTKT010000022.1 GCA_934572325.1 uncultured Oscillospiraceae bacterium | reverse complement strand
CGCCGTAAGGGATTCGAACCCCTGACCTTCTGGTCCGTAGCCAGACGCTCTATCCAGCTGAGCTAACGGCGCATATCTCATTTAAGAGCTTAGTTATATTAGCACAGCCGGAGTGGAATTGCAAGGGGTTTTTGAAAAAATTTTTGAGCGGCGGCGCATGCTGCGTCGGCGCGTCAGGCGCGACTTCTCCCGCTTACCAGCCCATCGCGTCGGAAATGGAGTCGGCGACCTCGCCCATGGTCTTGAGCGTTCTGCCGACAACGCTCTTCACGCCGTGCTTTCTCGGGCGCATCGCGTAAGCCGCGCAGCCGCCGACGATAAGCCCCATGCCCATGCCCACGTAGAAATTCTTCCTGTTCATTTCACTGCCATCCTTTCGCAATTTTATGTTGCACGATTATTATGTGCACAAATGCATTGATTGCACCATGCAAATTGTGGTACAATACAGGCTGTAAAGGCTTTTTAAAGATTTCCTTATACGGAGGACAGGCTATGAGCGTTAAGATCCTCGCCGTGGGCGATGTGTGCGGCGAGCCCGGACTGGATTTTTTGACCGCGCGTCTGCGCGACTACAAGCGCGAAGAGAACATCGCCTTCACCGTCGTCAACGGTGAAAACGCGAACGTCGTCGGCATCACGCCCAAGCAGGCGGACACGCTGCTGCGCGCCGGGGCGGACGTGGTGACGCTGGGCAACCACACGTGGACGCGCACGGAGCTGCGCCCCTATCTCGACGAGCGGCGGCGCATACTGCGCCCGGCGAACTTCGGTCCGCAGTGCCCCGGCAAGGGCATCAATGTCTACTCCGCGCCGTTCGGGGATGTGTGCGTGCTCAACCTGCTCGGGCGCTTCACGCTCGACACCAACACCGACAACCCCTTCGTCATTGCCGACGGGTACATGGCGGAGATAAAGGAGAAGATTATCCTTGTGGACTTCCACGCCGAGGGCACGAGCGAGAAGCGCGCCATGGGCTTTATGCTCGACGGGCGGGCGAGCGCCGTATGGGGCACGCACACGCACGTGCAGACCTCGGACGCCTGCGTGCTGCCGAACGGCACGGGGTACATCACGGATCTCGGCATGACGGGTCCGGTCAACTCCGTGCTCGGCATCGACCCGATGCAGAGCATCGGCAAATTCATGGGCGACCCGCCGCGGCGCTACGAGTCGGCAGCGGGGCCGTGCATGATGGAGGGCTGCATATTCGAGATAGACCCCGAGACGGGCAAATGTCTCAGCGCGGAGGGGATAAGACTGAAATGAGTACACTGAGGATTCTTCACACCGCAGATCTGCACCTCGACTCTCCGTTCGAGGGGCTGACGCGCGGAAAGGCGGCGATACGCCGCGCCGAGCAGCGCCAGCTACTCTCACGTCTGGCGGAGCTTGCGCACACGGAAAGGGTCGATCTCGTGCTGCTCGCGGGCGATCTGCTCGACAGCGCGAGCACCTATCTCGAGACCGGAGAGGAGCTGCTGCGGAGCTTGCAGGGCATGGGCGCGCCCGTGTTCATCGCGCCCGGAAACCACGACTGCTGCTCCCCCCGCTCGCCGTATCTGCGCTTAAAGCTGCCCGACAACGTGCACGTTTTCACGGAAAACGAGATCACCCGCGTGGAGCTGCCGGAGCTGAACGCGCACGTCTACGGTGCGGCGTTTACCAACACGAAAAGCCGCGCGCTGCTCGCCGGCTTCACGGCGGAGCGCACCGATGGCATATTCAACATACTCTGCCTGCACGGCGAGGTCGGCGCGCCGAGCTCGCCCTACGACCCCATCACGCTCGGGGAGCTTGCCGCCTCCGGCATGGATTACGCCGCGCTTGGGCACATCCACAGGGCGAGCGGGCTTTTGCGGGCGGGCAGCGTCTTCTACTCATGGTCTGGCTGTCCGGAGGGGCGCGGCTTCGACGAGACGGGCGAGAAGACCGTAAATATAGTCGAGCTTTCCGAGGGCGGCTGTACGCTTGAGGCGGTCGGCGTCGCCGCGCGGCGGTATGAGGTGCTTACCGCGGATGTTACAGGCTCCGACCCGCTGCTTGCGATACACACGCTGCTGCCGGACGAGACCGTGCGCGACATATACCGCATCGTGCTCACCGGCGAGACCGTGCAGCCGCCGGACGTCTCGCGGCTGTACGAGAGCCTGTCGGAGCTGTTTTTCGACTTGCAGATACGCGATCGCACCCATATACGCCGCAGCGTATGGGAGCGCGCGGGCGAGGACAGTCTGCGCGGCATATTCCTGATGAAGCTGAAAAAGCTGTACGACGAGGCGGCGGACGACGCCGCGCGCGAGCGCGCCGAGCAGGCGGCGCGCTGGGGTCTTGCGGCGCTGGACAACGCCGAGGAGGTGGTGCGCCATGAAGATAAATAAGCTGACCGCGTCCTTCGGGAAGCTGGAGAACGATACGCTGAGCTTTCACCCGGGGCTGAACGTCATATACGCGCCCAATGAGAGCGGCAAATCCACCTGGTGCGCGTTTATCCGCGCGATGCTCTACGGCGTGGACTCGTCCGAGCGCTCGCGCGCGGGGTATCTGCCGGACAAGCTGCGCTACGCCCCGTGGTCGGGCGCGCCGATGGAGGGCAGCATGGAGCTGACCGCCGACCGCTTTGACATCACTCTCACGCGCACGACGAAGGCGAAGGGCGCGCCGATGCGCGAGTTTTCCGCGACGTACACGGACAGCAGCGTTCCCGTGGAGGGCATGACAGGTGCGAACGCTGGCGAGATGCTCACGGGCGTGAGCCGCGATGTGTTCTGCCGCAGTGCGTTCATCGCGCAGGGCACGGTCGCCGTGACGGGCAGTCCGGAGCTTGAACGGCGCATAAGCTCCATCGTCTCCACCGGTGAGGAGCAGACCTCCTACACCGAGGCGGACGAGACTCTTCGCGCGTGGCAGCGCAAGCGCCGCTTCAACCGGCGCGGCTATCTGCCGGAGCTTGAGTCAAGGATGGACGACACGCAAAGGCTTCTGTGCACAATGGACGACACCGTCAACGAGATCGCCGCGCTGGAGACCCAACTCGACGAGAGCGCGGCGCGCTGCACCGCGCTGGAGAGCGCCGTGACCGACAGCCGAAAGCGCCAGCGGCGGGAGTCGCTGGAAAAGCTGAGCGGCGGGCGGGCGGAGCTTCGCGCTGCGGGCGAGGCGCACGACGGCGCACTTGCCGAGCTTGCGCGGGCAAAGGACGCGCACCGCGCGGGTCCCTTCGGCGCGATGGACGCAGATGAGGCGCAGGCGCGCGCGGCGGACGATCTTGCCGCGCTTGACGCTCTGCACGCGCAAAGCCGCCCGAAGGGCGCGCCGTGGGCGGCGGTTATCTGCTTTATCCTCGCCGTCGCCGGCGCGGCGCTGTATACGCACCTTCAGTCCGCGGCGCTCATCGTGTTCGCCGCCCTCTTCTGCGCGGCGGCTGTCGTGCTGCTGATGCGCTATTCAAAGCTCCGCCGCGCGGCGGCGGAGGCGCGCGAGACGCGCCGCAGGATACTGGACGGCTACGGCGCGCGCTCAGCATCGGATATACGCCGCGCGCTCGATACCCAGCGCGAGCTGTGCGGTGCGCTGGAGAGCGCACAGGAGGAGGAGCGGCGCACGCGCGAGGCGTATGAAGCCGCGCGCGAGCGGCAGGAGAGGCTGGAGGAGGCGGCGCTGGGCGAGCTGGACTTCGCCTCCGGAAGCTCGCAAGCCGCGCGTCTGAGTCGGGAGCTTGCCGCCGAGCGGCAGAACGCCGAGCGCATCTCCGCGAAGATCGCGTCTCTGCGCGGCAGGCTCGCCGCCGTGGGCGACCCGCTCGTGCTGGCGAGCGAGCTGAAGTCCATGGAGGAGGAGTACGACGCGCTGAACGAGGAGTACGACGCGCTCACCCTCGCGGCGGACACTCTGCGCAGCGCCGACAGCGAGCTGCAAAGCCGCTTCTCCCCGCAGCTCGGGAAGCTCGCGGCGCAGTATATGTCGTTCATGACGGGCGGGCGGTACTCCGACGTGCTGATCGACCGTGATTTCTCCGCCCGCACGAGGACGCAGGACGACGCCGTCGCCCGCGAGAGCGGGTATCTGAGCGCGGGCACGCTGGATCTGATGTATCTGGCGGTGCGCCTTGCGGTGTGCGAGCTTGCCATGCCCGCGGGCGAGGCTTGCCCGCTGATAATCGACGACGCGCTCGTCAACCTCGACGGGGAGCGCTTGAAGCAGGCAATGGCGCTGCTGCGTGAGCTTTCGCGCCGCCGTCAGGTCATACTCTTCACCTGCCGCGAGGTCCCGACCGGCGAATAGGCAAATACGGCAATGCCCTCCCGTGCGCTCTGCACGGGAGGGCATTTTCTATGCGGCTTCCTTTATCATATGGTGACAAAAATCGAGTCGTCGTTCTCTATCCAGTCGCTGACCATGATGGTCTTGTACTCCGATGCGCTCACGCGGATGACGACGCGCTCGATCCCTGCGTTTATTATCTGCCGCTTGCACATCGAGCAGCTCATCGCGTCGCCCAGAAGCTCATCGCTGCGCGCGTCGCGCCCGACGAGGTAGAGCGTCGCGCCTATCATATCGCGCCGCGAGGCGGAGATGATGGCATTCGCCTCGGCGTGAACGCTGCGGCACAGCTCATAGCGCTCTCCCGAGGGTATCTTGAGCGTCTCGCGCGTGCACACGCCCAGATCGCTGCAATTGCGGCGTCCGCGCGGCGCGCCGTTGTAGCCGGTGGAGATTATCTCGTCGCTGCGCACAATTATCGCGCCGTACTTGCGCCTTAAGCAGGTGGAGCGCTCCAAAACGGAGTCGGCAATATCGAGATAATAGTTTTGCTTGCTGGTGCGGCTGTCCATGGCGTGCCCTCCCGTGGGTGTGATTTTTCAATATTACAGCCATTATAGCCGATACCGCGTGCAAAGGCAAGAAAAAGAGCATTTCCGTTATCTCGTAATTGTCTATGGATTTTTCTCCCGCTGTGTGCTATACTGCAAAATATGAACAGGAGAAATTATCAGAAAGAGCTTGAGCGAATAATACAAAGGCGCGGCGGACGTGCGCCGCGGGTGCTGCTGCATAGCTGCTGCGGTCCGTGCTCGAGCGCCGTGCTGGAATATCTGACGCAGTATTTTGACGTGACGCTGCTGTGGTACAACCCCAATGTCTACCCCAAGGAGGAGTTTGACCGGCGCTTTAAGGCGCAGGTGGAGATGATAGAAAAGATGGGGCTTGCCGATCGGGTGAGCGTGCTGGCTGAGCCATGGAAGAGCGAGGACTACTACGCGCGCATAAAGGGGCTTGAATCCGAGAGCGAGGGCGGCAGGCGCTGCACGGAGTGCTTCCGCGTCCGCCTGCTGGAGACCGCGCGCCTCGCCAAGCACTACGGCTTTGACTACTTCTGCACGACGCTGACCGTTTCCCGCCACAAAAACGCCGAGCTTATCAACACCCTCGGCGAGGAGCTCGGGCGCGCCGCCGGCGTGAGCTGGCTGCCGTCGGACTTCAAAAAGCGCGACGGGGAAAACCGCTCCGTCGAGCTGAGCGAGCGGTACGGCGTATACCGGCAGTTCTACTGCGGATGCGAGTTCTCGCTGCACCGCAGGGAGGACGTCGCGGCGGAACGCGCCGCGCAGCAAAATAACAGCGAGAACGAGGAAAGCCTGACCCATGAAAAATAAGACCCGTGTGCTCTGTGCCGCCGCCGTGATAGGCGCGGCATACGCCGTCATGACCGTTATCCTCGCGCCGATAAGCTACGGCGCGGTACAGCTTCGCGTGTCGGAGGCGCTGTGCATCCTGCCGCTTTTCATCCCCGGCGCCGCTTGGGGGCTTGCCGCGGGGTGCGTGCTTGCAAATCTGCTGACCGGCAATATCCTTGACATTGTCTTCGGCTCGCTCGCCACGCTCGCCGCCGCGCTGTGCACCGCCGCGATCGGCAGGCGCGGACATACCCGCCTTCTCACGCTCGCGGGCTGCCTTATGCCGGTGGCGTTCAACGCCGTCGTCGTGGGCGCGGTGATAACCGAGGCGTATAACGGCATGGATATATTCTCGCACCTCGGCGTGTTCGCGCTCAACGCGGCGCAGGTCGGGCTGGGCGAGCTTTGCGTGATGCTGCTGCTCGGCTACCCGCTCGCGCGCTTTCTGGCGCGTCAGGCGTTTTTTAAGGATTTTGTTGAAAAGTGCGAATAAGCTTCTATTATAATAACTGAAAGGAAAAAGGAAACCATGAAAGTCAGAAAAGCCATAATCCCCGCCGCAGGGCTAGGCACAAGGCTTCTGCCCAACACGAAGAGCATCCCCAAGGAGATGCTGCCGCTGGTGGACAAGCCCGTCATCCAGTACATCGTGGAGGAGGCGGTGTCCGCCGGTGTGGAGGAGATCCTCATCATCACCAACCGCGGCAAATCCCCCATTGAGGACTACTTCGACTACGCCCCCGACCTTGAGGAGCGCCTTATGCGCGACGGGAAGGTCAAGGACGCGGAGACGGTGCGCCGTGTCGCCGACATGGCGGACATCTTCTTTCTGCGCCAGAAGGAGACGAAGGGGCTGGGGCATGCGGTGTGGCGTGCAAAGACTTTCGTCGGCGACGAGCCGTTCGCCATCCTCCTCGGGGACGACATCATGCTGGCGGAAAAGCCGGTCTTGAAGCAGCTCGTCGAGGCGGCGGAGGCGAACGAGTGCTCCGCCATCGCCATACGCGAGCAGCCCGACAGTCAGATCACGAAATATTCCTCCGTCAAGCTGGAGGAGCGGCTGGGCGAGCGCGTGTACCGCATAAGCGACATGAACGAGAAGCCCACGCTCGAGGAGAAGTTCTCCAACTTCGCCATCATGGGGCGCTACGTCCTCACGCCCGCCATCTTCGACATTCTCGGGCACACCGCCCCCGGGCGCAACAATGAGATCCAGCTCACCGACGGCATGAAGGAGCTGTGCCGCATGGAGAAGATGTGCGCGGTCGATTTCGAGGGTCGCCGCTACGACACCGGCAACCTCAAGGGCTATCTCGAATCCACCATCGACTTCGCGCTTAAAAACGAGGAAGCCGGCGAATGGCTGCGGCAGTTTATCATCGACAAGGCGGAAGCGTTAAAATAAACTCTTGACAAAACACGTGCAGCGGATTATCATAGTAAAAGCAAGGAAGCTCCAATCAAATGCGTCAGTTGGCTGACGAGAGGCTTTGGGCTGTGATGGCGGCACTTTTTGCAGGAATACTTTGTGTGTTTCAAGAAAAAGCGACTAAATCACGGCGCAAATTATCCGTCAGACATCGCAGATACATTGTGCGGCGCTGCCTATAATAAAGGGGTGCTGGGTGATTCCCGGCTGAGACGGAGCTAAGCGACGCTCCGAGACCCTCACACCTGATCCGGGTAATGCCGGCGTAGGAAACATCAGATACGTCAGCGAAGCGCAGGATCAAGTATTCTTGACCCTGCGCTTTTTGCGTATGTGTGCTTCCTGAAAAAATTTTCATGGAGGTCAGAAAAATGAAAAGCAACTCTCATCTCAAGCTACGCGCCCTGTGCGAGGGCGCACTCCTCGTGGCTCTGGCGCAGGTGCTGGGCTACATCAAGCTCTTTGAGCTGCCGCAGGGCGGCTCGGTGAGCCTGAGCATGCTGCCGATATTCATCTACTGCGCACGCTGGGGCTTCGGTCCGGGCATGCTGGCGAGCTTCGCGTTCAGCCTTTTGCAGCTCCTGCTCGACGGCGCTTACGCCTTCGGCTGGCAGTCGATGCTGGGCGACTACATCGTCGCGTTCACGGTGCTGGGGCTGGCGGGGCTCTTCCACGGGAAGAAGAACGGCTTTTTCATCGGCTGCGTCGTCGGCTCTGCCGCGCGCTTTCTTGTCCACTATCTCGTCGGCGTGATCGTCTGGGGCGAATATATGCCGGACACCTTCTTCGGCATGACGATGACCACCCCGTGGTTCTATTCCGCGCTCTACAACGGCAGCTATATGCTGCTTGATCTCGCGATCTGCCTTGTGGTGGGCTGGCTGCTGTGGAAGCCGCTGGGCAAATACATCCGCGGCGAGGACATCCCCGCAAAGGCATAAAAACGCTCCACTTTTCCCGACTGCCGTGGTATAATGGCAGTCGGGAAATTCTTTTTTCGGAGGCACGGTCATGGACAACGAAAAAATATGCGCGGTGATCTCCGGCGGGGCGTATGCGCCGATGGAGGGCATTGAGGAGTGCGCGTTCACCGTCGCGTGCGATCGCGGCTATATCCACGCGCAGCGCGCCGGAGTGCGTCCGGACGTCATCCTCGGCGATTTTGACTCCTACTCCGGCGCACTGCCGGAGGGAACGGAGATACTGCGCCTGCCCGTGGAAAAGGACGACACGGACACCATGTCCGCCGTGCGCCACGCGCTCGATATGGGCTATCGGCGCATACGCATATACTGCGCGCTCGGCGGTCGGCTGGATCATCTATATGCCAACATCCAGACCGGCGCGTTCGCCGCCGCGCACGGTGCGCGCGCGGAGCTTTTCGGGCGCGGCACGCACATTTACGTGCTGCCCGGCGGCGCGATCGAGCTGCCGTACCGGCGCGGCTGGTCGCTGTCCGTGTTCGCGGTAACGGACGAGGTGCGCGGCGTGTACGTCACGGGGGCGAAGTACCCCCTCGCCGACGCCGTAATAACCAACCGCTTCCCGCTCGGCACGAGCAACGAATGGCTGTCCGCCGCGCCGGTCACGGTCAGCGCGGAGACGGGCATATACGCCGTGATGCTCTGCCGGATGCCGTAATATCGCGCACGGCGCGGGAAAGGCGTGGCTTTCGCGCATTTTCCTGTTGACAAGCCGGTTTATTTTAATGTATAATCTACAATCGACAGCGCTGTGCGCTGCCGGAGAATTGTCAACTGCTTCGGGGGCGACCCCGATGTTGAGTATTAACCTGAAAGGAGTGCCAGACAATGTTACGTACCTACCAGCCCAAGAAGATCCAGCGCAAGAAAGAGCACGGCTTCCGCAAGAGAATGAAGACCTCGAACGGCCGCAAGATTCTCTCCCACCGCAGAGCGAAGGGCAGAGTAAAGCTCAGCCACTGATCCCCCGGCACGTGAGCAGGTTTCAAAAGGGAATATTTTTCAGGGCGGAGCGATCCGCCCTTTAGGTATTTCTTTAGGGCAACAGCAAAAAGGAGCTTTCGCCTTGAACGTCAGATGTACGCTAAAAAAGAACAGCGATTTCAGGCGACTGTACTCCCGGGGCAAGAGCGCGGTGACTCCCTATATGGCGGTGTACTGCCGCCGCAACGGGCGCGGCGTGAACCGCGTGGGGTACACCGTATCGACAAGGCTCGGTCATGCCGTCGTGCGCAACCGCGTCCGGCGGAGACTGCGCGAGATATACCGTCTCAACTCCCCCGCCCTCAAGGACGGGTGGGACATCGTCGTCGTCGCGCGCTCGCGCGCCGTCGGGGCGGAGTATAAAAAGCTGGACGCGGCGTTCATGGACGCCTGCGGAAGGCTCGCGCTCACGCGGGAGGCGCAGTCATGAAGCGTCTCATGCTCGCGCTCATCCGCTTTTACAGAGGGCATATCTCCCCCAACCGCCCGCCCTGCTGCCGCTTCATTCCCACCTGCTCGCAGTACGCAATGGAGGCTGTCGAGAAATACGGCGCCGTAAAAGGCGGCGCTCTCGCTCTCCGGCGCATTTTGAGGTGTCACCCCTTCCACGGGAAGGACTATGACATCTATGACCCCGTTCCCTGAAAATAATAAACACATCAAGGAGAAACTATGTGGGCAGCAATCACTAAGCCCTTTGCATGGCTTATGGTCAAGCTCTATGAGCTGACCGGCAATTACGGCGTGTCCGTCATATTCTTCGCGCTCGTCGTCAACCTCATTCTTACCCCGTTCATGGCGAAGAGCAAGAAGGGCATGATGCGCACCTCCCGCCTCCAGCCCCAGATCCAGGAGATCCAGCGCAGACATGAGGGCAACCCCCAGAAGCTCAACCATGAGATGCAGAAGCTCTACCAGGAAAACGGCGCAAATCCCATGTCCGGCTGTCTGTGGTCCCTCATCCCGTTCCCCATCCTCATCGCCCTTTACAGCGTCATCCGTCAGCCGCTCACGCGCATGATGTTCGTCGCGCAGGACGTTGTGGATGCGATACAGAACTATTTCGTTGACGCGGGGCTGTACACCGTTCCCGCCAAGACCGACGCATACTTCGAGATAAAGCTCACGGAGCTGGCGCACCGCTACTGGCAGCAGCTCCACGACGCGCTCCCCGGTCAGCTCACCGGACTTATCGACGTTGATTTCAGCTTCATCGGGCTCAACCTCGGCAGTCAGCCGCAGTGGAACTTCATGCTCAAGACCGATTGGAGCGACCTGTCCGTGTGGCTGCCCGCGCTGGGGCTGTTCCTCATCCCGTTTGTCTCCGCGTTCCTCTCGTGGGCGTCGATGAAGATCTCCAACTCCATGAACCCCCAGACGGGCAACGAGCAGGCGCAGGCGTCCATGAAGAGCATGAACATCATGATGCCGCTGATGAGCGTGTGGATCTGCTTTGTCATGCCCGCCGCAATGGGTATCTACTGGATCGCCAACAGCATTTTCGGTCTCGTCCGCGATCTCATCCTCACGAAGGTATACACGAAAAAGCTCGACCGCGAGGACGCGGAGCGCATCGCCGCCAAGAGCGCAAGAGAAAAGGAGCTTGAGGCAAAGCGCCTTGAGACGGAGCGCCTGCGCGCCGAGGGCAAGAGCGAGAAGAACGTCAACACCAGCAAGAAGAAGATGCAGGCAGTCGAAAAGCAGAAGAGCGACGAGCGCAAAGCCGCGCTCGACCGCGCCGACAGGGCGGCCCGCCGCGAGAGACTGGGCATAAAGGATAACGAGCTTCCCGCCTCCCAGGTCGGCAACCGCCGCTATGCCCGCGGACGCGCCTACGTTCCCGACCGCTTCACCAACCCCGACGCCGCCGAGGAGGCGACGCTCGCCGCCGCCGCCGAGTCGGAGTTCGCCCCCGCGATCGACGAGAGCCTTCCGGACGACGTTCCCGCCGTCGAGAATGACGCCGTCGAGAGCGAGCCCGCCGCGAGCGGCGAGGACGCAGCCCCCGCAGAAGAGTCCGCCGCGAGCGCGGACGAGGGCAAAGAAGAATAATTAGGAGTAACGACATTATGATAAAAACTTTGGAAAAGTCCGGTCGCACCGAGGACGACGCCATCAATGCGGCGCTCAAGGAGCTGGGGCTTGACCGCGACGACGTTTCCGTTGAGATCGTCGAGCGCGCGAAATCCGGCTTTCTTGGCATAGGCGCTTCCCCCGCAGTTGTCCGCGTGAGCTATGAAGCCCCGGATGAGAAGCCCGCTCCCGCCGCCCCCGCAGGAAAAAAGGCGGCGGACAAGATCCCTGCCGCGCCCTCCGCGTCGGCGGACGAGCCGGCGGAGTACGCCGCGATCCGCGCGTTCCTCACGGGTCTGCTTGAGCGCATGGGCGTGAAAGCGGACATCGCCATTGCCCCGCGCGAGAACGGCGGCATCAGCGTCGATCTCTCCGGCAGCAGCATGGGCGCCATCATCGGCCGCCGCGGCGAGACGCTGGACGCTATACAGCATCTCACCAACTATGTCGTCAACCGCGGCAGCGACACGCACCTGCACATCAGCGTCGATGCGGAGAATTACCGCAGCAAGCGCGAGGAATCGCTCACAAGGCTCGCCGAGAAGATGGCGGAAAAGGCGATAAAGTACAAGCGCAGCATGGCGCTTGAGCCGATGAACTCCTACGAGCGCCATGTCATCCATACGGCGCTCCAGAATTACGAGGGCGTGACCACCAGCTCCACCGGCGTTGAGCCGAACCGCCGCGTCGTCGTGTCCTACGTCAGAGGCGAGGACAGCCGCCCCTCCAGAGGCGGCGACCGCCGCGAGCGCCGCGACGCGCCGCGCACGGGCGCTCCCTCCTCCGCGCCGCAGAGCAGCCCCGCCCCCGCCGCCAACAAGCCGCAGAGCCGCGAGTGGGCGTGAGCAACGTCATTTCATATAATACTTTTGGTGTGCACCGCATCAAGGAAAGAGGATTGTTATGATCTTTGAAAATGTAAGAGACGCACTTGCCCAGCAGTTTGAGATCGACCCTGAGACCATCACCATGGACACCAGCCTTATTGACGACCTCGGCGCGGACTCTCTCGACGTTGTCGAGCTTATCATGTCGCTTGAGGATCTCTTCGGCGTCGCCATCAGCGACGACGAGGCGGCACAGCTCACCACCGTGCGCAGGATCGTTGACTACCTCGAAAAGCTCAAGTGATCGGGCTTTTCGCGGAGCTTTCTGAACTTAATGCCGGGAGGAGAGGGCGCACCGCTCTCTTCTCCCGCGCTATATCCGCGCTCTGCCCGCGCCGCGGGCTATCCCCGTGAAAGGATGTGACAGCTTCCGATGATAAAGCAGCTTTTAAAAAGCGTGCGTGAATATAAAAAGCCGACGGTCATCACGTTCCTGCTGATGGTGTGCGAGGTTATTATAGAGGTCGTTATCCCCTTTATCACCGCGGATCTCGTCAACGCCATCAAGGCGGGCGCGCAGATGCAGAGCGTTGTGCGCACGGGGCTCATCCTCGTTGCGATGAGCTTTGTCTCCCTCGCGTGCGGCTCTGCCGGCGGGTTCACCTCCGCCCGCGCCTCCTCCGGCTTTGCAAAAAACCTGCGCCATGACATTTTTGCCAAGGTGCAGGGCTTCTCCTTTGAGAATATAGACCGCTTTTCCACCGCCTCCCTCGTCACGCGCCTCACCACCGACATCCAGAACGTCCAGTTCGCGTACATGATGCTCATCCGCACCGCGATACGCGCGCCGCTGATGTTCGTGTTCGCGGTGATCATGGCGTTCGTGATGGGCGGCACGCTCGCAATGACGTTTGTCGTCGTGATCCCCGTGCTCGGCTTCGGGATGTACTGGATCGCAAAAAAAGCCATGCCGGCGTTCCGCGCGGTGTTCAGAAAGTACGACAAGCTCAACGAATCCATTGAGGAGAACGTCCGCGCGATGCGCGTGGTGAAGAGCTTCGCGCGCGAGGGCTACGAGAAGGAGAAGTTCGGCGCGGCGTCCGGCAACATCTGCCGGGACTTCACCTATGCCGAGCGCATCGTCGCGCTCAACGCGCCGCTGATGCAGGTGTGCATCTACTTCAACATGATCTTCATCCTCTCCGTCGGCTCGCGCCTCATCGTCACGAGCGGCGGCAGCATGATAGACGTCGGGCAGATCTCCGCCATGCTGACCTACGGCTTCCAGATACTTATGAGCCTGATGATGATCTCGATGATCTACGTCATCCTCACAATGTCCGCGGAATCCGCCGAGCGTATCGGCGAGGTGCTGGTCGAGACGCCGGCGCTCACGAATCCCGAGCATCCCATATGCGATATTCCCGACGGCTCTGTCGATTTCGACGGGGTATCGTTCAAATACTCCCGCACGGCGAAAAAGTACGCCCTGTCGGACATCGACCTGCATATCCCCTCCGGCGCGACCGTCGGCATCCTCGGCGGCACGGGCTCGTCCAAGTCCACGCTCGTGCAGCTCATCCCTCGCCTCTACGACGTGAGCGAGGGCAGCGTGAAGGTCGGCGGGCACGACGTGCGCGAATACGATCTGGACGCGCTGCGCTCCGCAGTGGCGGTGGTGCTGCAAAAGAACACCCTCTTCTCCGGCACGATAAAGGAGAACCTCCGCTGGGGCGACCCCAATGCGACGGATGAGGAGCTTGCGGAGGCGTGCCGCCTCGCGCAGGCGGACGATTTTATCCGCTCGTTCCCCGACGGGTACGACACGCATATCGAGCAGGGCGGCACGAACGTCTCCGGCGGGCAGAAGCAGCGCCTGTGCATTGCCCGCGCGCTGCTGAAAAAGCCCAAGATACTCATTCTGGACGACTCCACCAGCGCCGTCGATACGCGCACCGACGCGCTCATCCGCGCGGGCTTCCGCTCGTATATCCCCTCCACCACCAAGATCATCATCGCCCAGCGCGTCGCCTCCGTTCAGGCCGCGGACGTGATCATAGTCATGGACAACGGCGGCATTGCCGACATGGGCACGCATGACGAGCTGCTCTCGCGCAGCGCCATATACCGCGAGGTGTACGAGCAGCAGACGAACGGAGGTGAGCTCGGTGAATAACGGCTCGATGACCCGCCCCGATATGCGCTCTCTCGGGCGCACGGTGAAAAAATTCTTCGGGTACTATCCCGTGCTCGCGCCGCTGACCGTCGTGTGCATCCTCTTTTCCGCCATCGTCAGCTCCGTCCCCTCCCTCTTTGTGCAGAACGTGCTGACCGTCGTTGAAAAATGGTACACCAGCGGCGACTGGGCGGCGGCAAAGGCGGAGATCGTCCCATATCTTGTCCTTCTCGGCGTGCTGTACGTGCTCTCCATCGCGGCGCAGCTTCTCTATACCCAGCTTATGGCGGTCATGACGCAGGGCTTCCTCGACAGGCTCCGCCGCGAGGTGTTCGGCGGGATGCAGGATCTGCCGATAAAATTCTTCGACACGCATAAGCACGGCGATATAATGAGCTATTATACCAACGACATCGACACGCTCCGCCAGCTCGTCTCGCAGGCGCTCCCCTCGCTCATCCAGTCCGCGGCGATCGTGCTGACGGTGTTTGCGATAATGCTCTATTTCTCCGTGTGGCTCACGCTCATCCTCGTGCTGGGCGTGGCGGCGATGGCTGTCGTCGCCAAGCGCATCGGCGGCGGCTCGGCGCGCTTCTTCCTCGACGCGCAGAAGTACGTCGCGCACGAGGAGGGCTTCGTGCAGGAGATGATGACCGGACAGAAGGTCATAAAGGTGTTCTGCCACGAGAAGGCGAGCCTTGAGGACTTTGACGCGCTCAATGAGGAGCTTTATAACGCGAGCTTCCGCGCCAATGCCTACGCCAACGCCCTCGCCCCCATCATCGGCAACATCGGCAACGTGCTGTACGTCGTGCTCGCGCTCATGGGCGGCGTATTCATGCTCGCGGGCGTGCCGAACGTCAGCTTTTCCGGTCTTGCGTTCGATGTGACCATACTTGTGCCGTTTCTGAATATGGCAAAGCAGTTCACCGGCAACGTCAACCAGCTCTCGCAGCAGATAAACGCCGTCGTCATGGCGGCGGCGGGCGCACAGCGCATCTTCTCGCTCGTCGATCAGCCGCCGGAGGCGGACGACGGCTATGTCACGCTCGTCAACGCCGACGGCGCCCCCGACGGCGCGATAAGCGAGTCGGCGGAGCGCACAGGGCACTGGGCGTGGCGGCATCCGCACGGCGACGGTACGCTCACGTATACCGAGCTTCGCGGCGACGTGCGCATGGTGGATGTGGACTTCGCGTATGAGGCGGGCAAGGACGTGCTGCACGACGTCAGCGTGTACGCCGAGCCCGGGCAGAAGGTCGCCTTCGTCGGTGCGACGGGCGCGGGCAAGACCACCATCACAAACCTCATCAACCGCTTTTACGACATTGCCGACGGCAAGATACGCTACGACGGGATAAATATCAACAAGATAAAGAAAGCCGACCTGCGCCGCTCGCTCGGCGTCGTGCTTCAGGACACCAACCTTTTCACCGGCTCGGTCATGGACAACATCCGCTACGGTCGCCTTGACGCGACGGATGAGGAGTGCATCGCCGCATCTAAGCTCTCCGGCGCGGACGACTTCATCACCCGTCTGCCGCAGGGCTACGACACCGAGCTCTCCGGCAACGGCGCGAATCTCTCTCAGGGGCAGCGCCAGCTCATCGCCATTGCGCGCGCCGCCGTCGCCGATCCGCCGGTCATGATACTTGACGAGGCGACAAGCTCCATCGACACGCGCACCGAGGCGATCGTCCAGCGCGGCATGGACAAGCTCATGGAGGGGCGCACGGTGTTTGTGATCGCCCATCGGCTCTCCACCGTCATGGATTCCGACGTTATCATGGTGCTCGACCATGGGCGCATCATCGAGCGCGGCAGCCATGAAAAGCTGCTCGCCGAAAGGGGCGTGTACTACCAGCTCTATACCGGCGCGTTCGAGCTTGAATGAGCTCTGATATGATTTTGACCCTCCGCCGTTTGGCGGAGGGTCGTTTTCTTTTCCATGCCTATTCTCTGAACATCAGAAGCTTGTACGCCTCGATCTCCAGCTCCGCGGCGAGGTTGAACAGCAGCTCCAGCGAGATGGGACGGCAAAGGTTCGGCGCTTCTATCGCGCCGAGATGCTGCCGGCTGATGCCCACGCGCTCTGCAAGCTGCTCCTGCGTCAACCCCTTATGCTTTCGGTAGTATGCGATATTGTACCCCAGCTCTATGTATTTGCCGCTGTTATCCCGCTGATTCACTCCGCGCTCCGCCATTCATACCACCTCCGCAGTTTGTCAACAAAATGATAATGCATCGTGCGTACAAATTAAATTGCCTGATATTTATCACTTGATATTTGTAATGCGACAAAGTATAATGGTCAGGTATCAGTTGACAATATGTTGGATTGCGGAGGATATGCGAAATGGCGAGAGATGCGCAAGGTCGCTGCGGTGCGCGGAGCGGCGCTGTGCTTTTGCTGCTGGACGTGGTTTATTTGGAGCTTTTACTGCGCCTGACGACCAATCAGGCGCTTTTCGCGCGCGGCTCGGCGGGCGGGCTATGCACGGCGCTTGCGTTCGCGCTGCTTTTTTCCGCGCTGTGCAGTCTTTTCAAGGGCGAGCGCACGGCATGGCGTGCGGGCATTGTTTCCGCCGTGCTTTTGACGGTCTGGTTTCTCTTCTGCGCACTGACATATGACGCATACAAGGTGTTCATGCCGCCCGACATTATTCTCAGTCAGGCCGGCAATGCCGCGCGTGACTTCGGCGGCAACGTCCGCAGCACCGTGTTGAAGAGTCTCCCCCTCATACTGCTGTATTTTCTGCCCGTGCTCGCGGCGCTCCCCCTGCCGCGGCTTCTTCGCCGCGGCGCGCACTCCGCCGCGCGTGCGCGCGGGCGGCTGACCTTGCGCCTTACTGCGGCGGCTCTCGCTCTAGCCGCGGCTGGGTATCTCCTCTCCAACTGCACACCCGCCCTGCGCGCGGAGTATTCCACCTGCACCTACGACACCGCCATAAGGGATTATGGCGCGCTCGGTGCGCTCGCCCGCTCCGTCACCGGCGCGGGGAAAAGCGACGGCTTCTCCGCTGCCGCGCCGCTCACTCCAACCCCCTCCTCCGCGCCCAGGGAAACCGACGGCGGCACGGGCGGCGGCACGGCGGGCACAGCCCCGGCGGAGACGACAGACTACGGCTTCAATGTCATGGAGATCGACTTCGCCGCACATGAGACCTCCAATACGAGACTCTCATCGCTCAATGAATACATACAGCGTGTCGAGCCGACGCGAAAGAACGAATACACCGGACTTTTCAAGGGCAAAAACCTCATACTGATAACGGCGGAGGCTTTCTCCAAGGAGGTCATCGACCCTGAGCGCACGCCGATGCTTTACCGTCTTGCCACACGCGGCATCGTGTTTGAGGACTTCTATCAGCCCGCATGGGGCGGCAGCACCTCCACGGGCGAATATTAGTTTCTTACCGGACTTGCGCCCGTTGACCCTATGGTGATGATGTCCTCGCGCAGCTCAAATATGTACTTCACCATGGGCAACCAGCTTCTGCGCCTCGGCTACAACGCTTTCGGCTACCATGACGGAACATACACCTATTACTCGCGCAACCTCACCCTGCCGAACATGGGCTACCCCGACTTTGTCGGCATCGGCAACGGCATGGAGAAAGGGCTGACCGGCGGGCTCTTTCCGGAGAGCGACAAGGAGATGATGGACTATACCGTTCCTCTTTATATCGACGCTCAGCCGTTCAGCGTCTACTACATGACCATCAGCGGACACGCCAGCTACTCTTTTAAATCGGACATCAACGATATGTCCGTGAAGAACCGATCCGTCACGGAGGGGCTTGACTACTCCGAGCCCGTGTGCGCCTATCTCGCGGCAAATCAGGAGCTGGAGTGCGCGCTGGAGAGCCTCGTCACCCAGCTCGAGAACGCGGGCATCGCCGATGACACTGTCATTGCCCTCGTGTCTGACCATTACCCCTACGGGCTGCTGCCGAGCAACGCTTGGGGCGGGCAGACCGGACTTCTTGAGGAGCTTTACGGCTCGGAGGCGACCTCCTGCCGAGGGCGCGACCATAACGCCGCTATCATCTGGAGCGGCTGCCTTGAAAATGACGCGCCCATTGTCGTGTCTAAGCCCGTGTCCAGCATAGACATTCTCCCCACTCTCTCCAATCTCTTCGGTGTTGAGTACGATTCCCGCCTGCTCGCCGGGCGCGATGTGTTCTCTGGCGAGGAGGGGCTGGTTTTCTGGAACGACGGCTGCTGGCTGACGGAGCACGGCTACTACGACACGCACTGGCGCGCGTTCACGCCCGCCGAGGGCGCGGATGCGGCGGATGAGGACTACATCGCGCGTGTGAGCGCCACGGTCTCCGATCGGCTCTCCCTCTCGCGCGTCATTGAAAACGAGGACTACTACGGGTTTTTATTTGATTAGTCGGATAATACGCCAAAAGGCGCGCTGCCGTGTGCAGCGCGCCTTTTGTAAAAAGAGCCGACGCGGTATTCGGTTTTATTCCGTCAGCAGCTTTAGTATCTGCACGGCGTTTGCCGCCGCGCCCTTGCGTATCTGATCGCCGCAGCACCACAGCGTCAGCCCGTTCGCGTCCGTAAGATCCTCGCGCACGCGCCCGACCCATACGAGATCCTGATTCGAGGTGTCGAGCGGTGTGGGGTAGTTTCTGCCCTCGCAGTCCTCAACGAGGCGAACGCCGGGGAAGGCGCGTATCGCGTCCTTCGCCTCCTCCACGCCGATCTTCCGCTCCGTGCGCAGCGTGACGGAGATGGAGTGCGAGCGCATGACCGGAACGCGCACGCAGGTGCACGTGACGGCAAGCTCCGGCGCGTGCAGAATGCGCCGCCCCTCGTTCTGCATCTTCATCTCCTCATCGGTGTAGAGGTTTTCAAGCTCGTCGCCGATATGCGGGATGACGTTCATGGCAATCTGCGCGGGGAACACCTTTGGCTCGATGCTCCCTCCCTCCGCGAGGGCGCGCATCTGGCTTTCAAGCTCTGCAAGCCCCGCCTGACCCGCGCCGGACACCGCCTGATACGTGCACGCTATCATGGACTTTATCGGGCTGAGCCGTGCCAGCGCCGCGACCGCCATCAGCGTGATTATCGAGGAGCAGTTCGGATTTGCGATAATGCCCTTGTTTTTCAGGGCGTCCTCGCCGTTTATCTCCGGCACGACGAGCGGCACGTCCTCGTCCATGCGGAAGGCGGAGCTGTTATCTATGTACACAGCGCCGCTTTTGACGACGGCGGGCGCAAAGCGGCGGGACATCGGGTTTTTCACCGCGCCGAGGACAAAGTCCATGCCCTCAAAGCTCTCCTCGCGCGCCTCCTCTATCCTCACGTCTCCGCCCCTGAAGCGCACTGTGCCGCCCGCGCTCTTCGCGCTCGCCAGCGGCAGCAGCTTTCCGACCGGTATGTCGTACTCCTCCAGCACCCGCAGCATCTCCTGCCCGACCGCGCCCGTCGCGCCGAGTATCGCAACATTGTATTTTTTCATTTTCGTCTCCTCCTTGTTCTACCCCGCGAAGCCGTCATACAGCACCTGTATTGCGGTCTCGAAGTCCTTGTTTTCCACGCCTACTATTATACTCGTCTCATCCGCGCCCTGTGCAATGGTGCGGATGTTCACGCCGGTGTCGCCCAGCGCCTTGAAGATCTTGCCGGACACGCCCGGGCGGAACGGCATCTTCCGCCCGACCGCCGCGACGAGCGCGATCCCGTCGCGCACCTGAACATCGTCGGGATGGCAGCTCTTCTGTATCTCGTTGACGACGTCGTATATCGCGTCGCCCAGCGCCGCCGTGGCGCACACGAGGGCAAAGCTGTCCAGCCCCAGCGTTATGTGCTCGATCGTCGCCTTGAACCTCTCCAGTATCTCCAGCGAGCGGCGCAGCGTCCGACACACGTCCATATTGTGCTTCGTGACGGTGAGGATGGTGAAGTTCCGGCGTCCGGCGATGCCGGTGATGAAGCGCTCGTGCTCGCCGTCCGTGTCCTCCACGTGCTCGACGATCACCGTGCCGGGGTCGTCGGGGGCGTTGGTGTTGCGGATATTGAGGGGTATGCCCCGCTCCTTCACCGGCTGCACCGACTCCTCGTGCAGCACCGACGCGCCCATGAACGCCAGCTCCCTAAGCTCGGCATATGTGATGCGCGCTATGGGCTTCGGGTCGCGGACGATCTTCGGGTCCGCCATCAATATGCCCGAAACGTCCGTCCAGTTCTCGTATACGTCCGCCCCCGCCGCCGCTGCCGCGAGAGCGCCGGTGATGTCGCTGCCGCCGCGGCTCATGACCTTTATTTTTCCCGTCGGCGACAGCCCGTAGAACCCCGGTATCACTATGCGCCCGTGCTCCTCCAGCGCGGAGCTTATCGCGGCGTAGCTGCGCTCGGTCTCCACCTGTCCGTCAAAGCCGAAGAACACGCAGTCCTTCGCGTCAACGAAGGTGTAGCCGAGGTAGTCGGCGAGGAGCTTCGAGGTGAAGTATTCCCCGCGCGACACGAGCTCGTCCACGCTCATATCCCTGTCGAGCCGCGCGCGCAGCGCCCTGAAGTCCGCCTCCACATCGTAGGCGATGCCGAGCTCATCGCGGATCTCGGCAAAGCGGCGCTCGATACCGTCCATTATCTCGTCGCACGACACCCCGTAGCTGAGATGCGCGTGGCAGAGGTAGAGAAGATCGGTGAGCTTGTGGTCGTCCGGCGTGCGCCTGCCCGCCGCGCTCGACACGACGACACGCCGCGCGCCGTCCGCCTCGACTATGCTCTTCACCTTTTTGAACTGCGCCGCGCCCGCAACGGACGAGCCGCCGAATTTTACAACTTTCAGCATATGTTTTCATCTCTTTCTTTTGTTATGCTTTTTGCATGGCGAAATATTAAATGTGCCGTTTCCCCCGCCCCTGCGTGGCAGCCGGAAACGATGCGCAAAAGCCTCATGCACCGGTATTTGCGCATTTTCGTGCTGCGGTGCTCATGCATGGAGTTTTGTGCTATAATTCTCTAAGGAAGCTCCGCGAAGAATATCTCCGAGCCGGCGCGGCGCAGTGCGCGCGCCTTTTCGTGCATCGCGCCGACGCTCACGGGCTTTATCACGGCGCGAACGATGTCGCCCTCGCGCTCCGCGCTCTCGCAGTCGAAGCCGTCCGCGAGCGCCGCGGGCAGGCGCACATAGTAGCGGCACAGGCAGGCGTCATTGCTCGCCGTCACCGCGCGGCACTCTTTTTTCAGCATTTCCCGCTGACCGACGGCAAGGCACTCAAGATCCCGCAGCACGGCGGAGGCGGTGGGGTAGCGCCCCGCGCCCTGACCCATCAGCACGATCTCCCCTGCGTTTTTGCCGAGGTATTTTGCCATGTTGAAGTTTTTCTTCACGGCGCGCTCCGGCGCGTCGGCGCTCAGCAGTGCGGGCTGCACGTATGCGTATACGCTCCCGTCTGCATTGCGTCCGCCCCTTGCCATAAGGCGGCAGCACAGCCCCCGCCGCTTGACGTCGGCGACGTCCTCGGAGCGCAGGCTCTCTATCCCCTCGTTTTTCAGCCCGTCCACGGGCAGCATATCATACGCCACGGCGCAAGCCAGCATTATCTTTCTCAGCGCGTCCAGCCCGCTCACATCCGCCGTGGGGTCAGCCTCGGCATAGCCGAGCCTTTGCGCGTCGCACAGCGCCGCCGCATAATCCAGCCCCTCGGACTGCATCATGTCGAGCATATAGTTCGTCGTGCCGTTGAGTATGCCGCCGAGAGAGAATATCTCGTCGCTCCCGCGCGCAAGCGCGAGGTTATGCAGAAACGGCACAGCGCCGCCGCACGCCGCGCTGAAAAGGAAGCCCACGCCGTTCTCCCGCGCGAGCGAGGCGAGCTCTATCCCGCGCGCAGCGACGAGCGCCTTGTTCGACGTGACAAAGTGCTTCCCCGCGCGCAGCGCCATTGCGGCATAGGCATGTGCCGTGTCCACGCCGCCCATCGTCTCCGCGACGGCGTCAATGCCCGCGTCGGCGCATATGCTCTCCATCGAATCGCATTTGAACGGCTCGTCCGCCTTGCCGCGGCGCACCAGCACCGACCCCGCCTCAAGAAGCGGGCTTGCCCGCAGCATATCGTAAACGCCCTTGCCGACCGTACCGTATCCTAAAACCGCAACCCTCATAGCTCCGCTCCTAAAAATTATTTGTGTCCGTATGACAAAAACACTTGTTTTTTTGTCGTGGACAGTGTATCATATACCCGTCGGAATTACAAGCCCTTTTTTGCCCGCATTTTATACAAGGAGTGTCGTTATCATGCTCGAAAACTATCTCATTATCCACAAAAGCATTCTTCCGGAGTATTACGAAAAGGTGCTGGAGGTGCGCCACCTGATGGAGGCGGGGCGCGTGCGCGATGTGAGTCAAGCCGTCCGCGAGGTCGGCATATCGCGCAGCACGTATTATAAGTACAAGGACTATATCCTTGAGCCCTCCGAGATGGCGGGAGGGCGCAAGGCAGTGCTGTCGATGATGCTGGCGCATGAGCCGGGCGTGCTGAGCGCGCTTTTGAGCTGTATATCCGACGTCGGCGCGAGCGTGCTGACGATAACACAGAGCCTGCCCATCCATAACCGCGCAAGCGTCACGCTGTCCATCGACGTGAGCGCCATGTCGTGCGAGCTGACAAGGCTCCTTTCGCTTATGGAGCAGACCCCCGGCGTGGAGAACGCAAAGCTCCTCGCCGTCGAATAACCACTGTTTTTGGAGGATATAGATCATCATGTACTATCAGAGCACCAGGAGCAGCCACAGCGCAAGCTCCCTTGAAGCCGTGATACGCGGCATCGCGCCCGACGGTGGGCTGTACGTTGACCCCTGCATCGCCTCGCGCACGTTCGACTGGCGGCGCTGTCTCGCGCTGGACGAGCTCGGCATGGCGGAGGCGCTGCTGTCGCACCTGCTGCCGGATTTTGAGGACATGGGCGGGCTCGTGCAGAGCGCGTACCGCGGCAAATTTGAAAACGAGCGTATCTCCCCGCTCGTGCGCGCGGGCGACGCATGGGTGCTGGAGCTTTTTCACGGTCCGACGAGCGCCTTCAAGGACGTGGCGCTGTCCATGCTGCCCCGGCTTATCACCAAGGCGCGTGAGCAGCTCGGCATAAAAGAGCGCATCCTCATCCTCACCGCCACGTCCGGCGACACGGGCAAGGCGGCGCTTGAGGGCTTTAGCGACGTGCCGGGCACGGGCATCGCGGTGTTCTACCCCGACGGCGGCGTGTCCCCCGTCCAGCGCGCGCAGATGGTCACTCAGCGTGGCGGCAATGTCCACGTCACGGCGGTGCGCGGCAATTTCGACGACTGCCAGCGCGGCGTGAAGGAGGCGTTTTGCGAGTTGGACGCGGCGGAGTACGGTATGCACCTCAGCTCCGCCAACTCCATCAACATCGGGCGGCTCGCGCCGCAGCTCATCTACTACTTCTCCGCCTATGCCCAGCTCGCCGCCGTGGGAGGCGCAGCCGTCGGCGACGCCGTGGACTTCATCGTTCCGACCGGCAATTTCGGCGACATACTTGCAGGGCTGTACGCAAAGCTGCTCGGTCTGCCCGTTGGGCGGCTCGTGTGCGCATCGAACGTCAATAATGTCCTCTGCGACTTCATCCGCACCGGCAGGTACGACGCGCGGCGGGCGTTTATGCGCACGTCCTCCCCGTCCATGGACATTCTCGTCTCCTCCAATCTCGAGCGTCTGCTTTATCTCGCCTCCGGCGGGAACACGGACGCTGTGAGCGGCTGGATGAGCGCGCTCGCCGCCGACGGCGTTTACGCAGTGGACGATGCGGCGCACACGCGCATAAGGGAGTGGTTCTCCGCCGGATCTGCGGATGAGGGCGCGACGCGCCGCACCATCGCGCGCGTGTGGGCGGAGTGCGCGTATCTCTGCGACCCGCACACCGCCGTCGCCATGTCCGTGCTCGACGATTACCGCCACAGCGCGGACTACTCCGGCGCGCCCTGCGTCGTTTTGTCCACGGCTTCCCCGTTCAAGTTCCCTGCCGTCGTGCTCGACTCCGTCGCGGGCGGCGCGCGCGGCGATGAGTTTTCGCAGATGCAGGAGCTGTCGGAGCTGACAGGACTGCCCATCCCCGCAAGGCTCTCCTCGCTCCGCTCCCTGCCGGAGCTTCACCGCGCCGGGATCGACCGCGGCGACCTCATCCCCGCCGTGCGGGATATTCTGTTCGAGGAGGCGCACAGAGCATGAGAATACTTGTTCCCGCAAGCTCCGCGAATCTCGGTCCGGGGTTTGACTGCTTCGGCGTGGCGTGGCAGCTCTATAACGAGCTGGAGTTCATCCCCGGCGGCGACGCTCTCGCCGTCTCCGGCTGTGACGAAAAATACCGCAATGACGATAACCTCGCCTACCGCGCGTACAGGGCGGTGATGGAGCGCTTTCAGCTCGCACCGCAGCCGCTGACGATAAACTTCCTGCGCTGCGACATACCCATCTCGCGCGGGCTCGGCTCATCGTCGGCGCTGCTCGTCGGCGGCGTGATGGCGGCGAACGCCATTCACTCTCTCAACATGAACCGCGACGAGCTGCTCTCCGTCGCAACGGCGCTGGAGGGGCATCCGGACAATGTCGCGCCGGCGCTCTTCGGCGGGCTGACCGCGTCCGCAGTCGAGGCGGGCATTCCCCTGTCCGTCCGTTATCCCCTCTCCCCCAAGCTGCATTTCACGGCGCTCATCCCGCCGTTCGAGCTGTCCACCGCGCTCGCGCGCAAGGTGCTGCCACGCGATGTGCCGCGCGCGCACGCTATATTCAATGTCTCCCGCGCGGCGCTTTTGCTCAGTGCGCTCGGCAGCGGCGATATTTCACTCCTGCGCGCCGCGATGGCGGATCGCCTGCACGAGCCGTACCGCCGCGCGCTCATCGAGGGCTACGACACCGCGCGTGCTCTCGCGTACAAGCACGGCGCGGAGGCGATGTGCATTTCCGGCGCGGGCTCGACGCTGCTGTGCGTCGCGGCGCATCCGAGCCTTGCCGCTGACATAGCCGCCGATCTCGACGCGCATCTGCACGGCTGGCGCGCCGTGACGCTCCTGCCCGAGCTTGAGGGCGCGCGTATCGTGTAAGGCTCCCCCGCGCGAAAACGCCCGCCCGTGCGTTTGCACGGGCGGGCTTGCCTTGCTTTTTATTCTTATTTTTTGTACCCCGTTGTGAAGTCAACGATGTTTATAAGCTCCTCGCCGCGCATGAAGCGTCCGAGGTTTTCCGCCGCGATGTCCACTATGCGCTCAAACGTGTACGGCAGGTGATAGTAACCGGCGACGTGCGGCGTCAGCACAAGGTTGTCGAGCGACCACAGCGGGCTGTCCGGCGGGAGCGGCTCCTCCTCGGTCACGTCTATCGAGGCGGAGGCGATCTTGCCGCCGCTCAGCGCGTCAAAGAGCACGCTGCTCTCCACAGCCGCGCCGCGTCCGCAGTTGATGAATATGGCGCTCGGCTTCATGAGCTCGAAGCGCTCGGCGGTGTAGAGGTGCGTTGACGCGGGCGTACCGGGCAGCACGGAGAACACGACGTCCGCGCGCGGCAGCAGCTCGTCCAGCTTTTCCATGGTGTACAGCTCGTCCACGCAGTCGGGCTTCGCGCTTCTGCGGCGCTTCACGCCTATCACGTGCGCGCCCAGCGCCTTGACAATCCCTGCGAAATGGCAGCCGATGTCCCCCAGCCCGACGACGAGCACCGTCGCGTCCGTTATCGACGTCACCGTGCCGAAGTCCGTCCATTCGTGCCTTTTCTGCGCGTCGCGGTAGAGGTGCAGCTTCTTTTGCAGCATGAAAAGCACCGCCGCGCCGTGCTCCGCCACCGACTTGCTGTACGCGCCCGTGGAGTTGGTGAGCTTCGTTTTCGCGGCGAGCACCCCGGGCTTGACGTATCTGTCTGCGCCCGCGATGTTAAGCTGCAAAAGCTCAAGCTTCTCGGACGCATTTATCAGCTCCGGCTCGGGCATACCGAGGATGATGTTCGCCTCGGCGACGTTCTCCGCCGTCGCGCCGTCCTCGCCGACATACAGGAATCTGCACTCCGCGCCCGCGGCGCGCTCCAGCTTCTCCCTGTGCCGCTGCTCGACCGGCAGCATACATAAAACCGTTTTCATCGTGATACCTCTCCCTTTCAAATTCCAAGCAGCCTTGCCGCCTTGAGTATCGCCGCCTGGGTCTTTATGTCCACTATCTTCCCGTCCATGACCTCGGATACGAGCTGCACGAGCGGCACGGTCTCAATATTCAAAAACTCGTCTCTGTCCAGCTTTCGCTCGCCTTTATGGAGAGAGCGCGCGAGGTACATGCTTATGCGCTCCGTGCTGTACGCCACAGCGGGGAAAAAATCGCCCAGCGGTGTCCACTCGTCGGCGGTCAGCCCCGTCTCCTCGTGCAGCTCGCGCTTTGCCGCCGAGAGCCTGTCCTCCTCCGGTGAATCGAGCTTGCCCGCAGGTATCTCGGTTATCACCATGTCCAGCGGATAGCGGTACTGCCGCTCGACAACGACCTCTCCGTCGTCCGTCACGGGGACGATGCACACCGCGCCCAAATGCTTTATATAGTCCCGACCGCTCTCCTCGCCGTTTGGCAGGCGCACGCGGTCATGATAGACGTGCAGCAGCGGTCCGCGGTACGTCTCCTTGCCGGAGATGCGCGTTTCCGCGAGCTGCCTGTACTCTTCTTCGTTTCTGCTCATAATTTTGCCGTCCTTTTGAAAAATCGGAAGTGATGATCTTCACTTCCGATTTTTCCTTGCTCTATTAAGTGGGTCAGACAAGCTCGATGACCGCGGTCTCGGCGGCGTCGCCGCGGCGGACGCCGACGCGGGTGATGCGGGTGTAGCCGCCGCTGCGCTCCGCGTACTTGGGCGCGATCTTATCGAACAGCTTCTTGGCGACGTCCTCGCGCGTGATGAACGCGAGCGCCTGGCGATAGCTCGCCAGATCCCCTGCCTTGCCAAGAGTTATCATCTTCTCGGCCATGGGCGCGATCTCCTTTGCGCGGGTGACAGTGGTCTCCATGCGTCCCAGGTCAAGGAAATCCGTGACCTGCTGGCGGAGCATTGCCATACGGGCAGCAGTCGGCTTGCCGAGCTTTCTAGTTCCGGGCATAATTGCAATTCCTCCTATTGCTTACTGTTTGTTGTCGTCATCGTCAGCAAGCGTCAGACCCATCATGGTGAGCTTGTGCTCGACCTCCTCAAGGGACTTGCGACCGAGGTTGCGCACCTTGATCATCTCGTCCTGGGTCTTGCTTACGAGATCCTCGACAGTATTGATATTTGCGCGCTTGAGGCAGTTAAAGCTTCTGACACTGAGATCCAGCTCTTCTATTGTCATCTTGAGCATGGTGTCGGGCTCCTTCTCGACCTTCTCCACAACGGTGGGGTTGTTGGAGATGGTATCAGACAGGTCAGTGAAGAGCGTGAAGTGATCGCAGAGTATTTTCGCACCCAGCGATACCGCGTCACGGGCAGTCATTGTCTTGTCCGTCCACACCTCGAGCGTCAGCTTGTCAAAGTCCGTCTGATTGCCCACGCGGGTGTTCTCGACGGTGTAGTTGACCTTGAGGACGGGGGTGTATATGGAATCGACAGGAATAGTGCCGATGGGCATCTGCGGGTTCTTGTTCTTCTCCGCCGCGACGTAGCCCCTGCCGTGGTCGAGGACGAGCTCCATATTCAGCGCGCCGTCCGGACCGAGCGTGGCGATGGGCTGCTCGGGGTTGAGGATCTCCACCTCCGCGTCCGCCTTGATGTCGCCGGCGGTGACAACGCCCTCGCCGGAGGCTTCGATGTAGACGGTCTTGGGTCCGGCGCTGTGGAGGCGGGCGATGATGCTCTTAACGTTGAGCACTATCTCCGTCACGTCCTCCTTGACGCCGGGGATGGTGGAGAACTCATGCTGCACACCGGCGAGCTTGATGCTGGTGCAGGCAGTGCCGGGGAGAGAAGAAAGGAGTACCCTGCGAAGAGAGTTACCAAGTGTTGTGCCGTAGCCACGCTCCAACGGTTCGATAATATACTTGCCGTAGGAACTCTCGGTGGGAGTCTCGATGCACTCGATGCGCGGCTTTTTAATTTCGATCATATTGTTATATAACCCTCCTTTTAAGTCTAGCGCCGGGCGGCGCTGCAATGAATCAGCTTACCAATTTGAGGGTGTCTTTATTACTTGGAGTACAACTCGACGATAAGATGCTCTTCGATGGGCATATCAATGTCATCACGCGCAGGAACTGCAACGATCTTTGCCGTCATATTGTTCTTGTCATACTCGATCCACTTCGGAGCGGCGCGGAAAGCGTTATCCTCAATGTTATCCTTTATCTTCTGCATGCTCTTGCCCTTCTCGGTCAGGGAGATGACCATGCCGGGCTTGACCTGGAAGCTGGGGATGTTGACCTTGCGACCGTTGACCGTGACGTGACCGTGGTTGACGAGCTGACGCGCCTCGCGGCGGGTCATGCCGAAGCCGAGTCTGAACACCACGTTGTCAAGGCGCTGCTCGAGGATGGCGAGGAGGTTTTCACCGGTGATGCCGGGCATTTTCTCCGCTCTCTCATAGTAGAGACGGAACTGCTTCTCCAGCACGCCGTAGATGAATTTGACCTTCTGCTTCTCGTTGAGCTGCATGCCGTACTCGCTCTGCTTTTTACGGACCTGAGCCTTGGGGTTGCGGATGGTGTCGATCTTGCTCTTGCCGGTGTAGCCCATGGAAGCCGGGGTAACGCCGAGAGCCTTCGCACGCTTAACAACAGGCTGTGTATTCTTTGCCATTATCTGTACCCTCCTTCAATTAGACGCGGCGACGCTTCGGAGGACGGCAGCCATTGTGGGGGATGGGGGTAACGTCCTTGATCATCGTCACTTCGAGACCGGCGGTTTGCAGGGCGCGGATAGCGGCCTCACGACCCGAGCCGGGCCCCTTGACAAACACTTCGACGGTCTTGAGACCGTGCTCCATCGCTGCCTTGGCAGCGGTCTCTGCGGCGGTCTGAGCGGCGAAGGGGGTAGACTTCTTGCTGCCACGGAAACCGAGCCCACCGGCAGATGCCCAGGAGATTGCGTTGCCCTGAGTGTCGGTGATGGTGACCATGGTGTTGTTGAAGGAAGAGCTGATATGAACCTGACCCTTT